>CAZXUA010000157.1:0-11254 GCA_964643755.1 uncultured Desulfatiglans sp.
AGATGGAATCTCGTGACTGGAGTTCAGACGTGTGCTCTTCCGATCTTTGTTCTGATCATACCGGCTAAATGGCTTGCTGATCATCGCAAAACCTAAGGGGGCCTTCTCATAACAGGCAACCACTGTTATGCTATTGCCTGAGATATGCCATTCAGGCACAACGTCCCCGTAATCTCCATATGGCCTGAATGCCACTATGCTGAGCTCCCTTATAAAAACAGAGTCATCTGCCCTTGATAAACGCAACTCTATTTCGGGGTTTGTGTCCATTTTATACCTGTTTTATGCAAAAAATGTACCCTTATTTTTTAAAAGCTGAAAGAAATTGAAGCAAACATGAAAAATATCCTGTGTATGTTCTCTTACTTTTTAAACCTGACAGGGGATATTGGCAATAAAAGGGCATGGTTATTAAAAATTTTTACACCCTGAAACCTGATTTCCCTGCCGCAATTACAGATGCAGGGAAATCAGGTTAAAACTATAGGGAAATTATCCCTTTACAAGCCTGGCCTCAAGGGCGATAAGCTGGTCAGAAAGCTCTTTTGGGAGCCTGTCGCCGAAACTAGCATAGTGCTCTTTAATCATCCCTATTTCCCTCGCCCACCCTTCACGGTCAACAGAGAGCAGCAGTTTCATATCATTCTCGCTCACATTAAGGCCGGTTGTGTCGATGGCATCCGGTGCAGGCATATAACCTATAGGGGTTTTTACTGCGGAACCCCTCTCATCGCAACGCTCAAAAACCCACTCGAGCACGCGGCTGTTTTCACCGTAACCGGGCCAGAGCCATTTGCCCTCCTTGGTTTTGCGGAACCAGTTTACAGAAAATATTTTAGGTAATTTAGCCGCATCAGCCTTTGCGCCTAAGTTAATCCAGTGTTTGAAGTAGTCTCCCATGTGATATCCGCAGAATGGCAGCATGGCCATGGGGTCGCGCCTGACAGTGCCTATCTTGAGATCAAGGGCAGCAGCGGTAATTTCAGAGCCGATGCATGAGGCCATGAATACACCGTGAATCCAGTCAAATGACTGATAAACAAGGGGTATAGCGCTCGGTCTCCTGCCTCCAAAAAGGAATGCGCTTATGGGCACACCATCAGGGTCTTCCCATTCAGGCGCTATAACAGGACAGTTTTTGGCCCTTGCAGTGAACCGGGAATTGGGGTGCGCTGCAGGTTCGGTTGCTGTGGATTGCTCCCACTCGTTACCTTTCCAGTCAATAAGTTTACCGGGGGCATCCATGCCTATCCCTTCCCACCAGATATCATTGTCTTTTGTCAGCCCGACATTGGTGAATATGGTCTCTTTGTCACAGGCGCGCATGGCATTAGGGTTTGATTCGTCTGATGTGCCAGGCGCCACGCCGAAGAAACCAGCCTCAGGGTTAATGGCATAGAGTCTGCCATCCTTTCCGAACTTCATCCACGCAATATCATCGCCAATGGTCTCCACCTTCCAGCCCGGGATAGTAGGTATGAGCATGGCAAGGTTGGTCTTGCCGCAGGCAGAGGGGAATGCCCCTGTGATATATTTTACCTTGCCTTCAGGGCTTGTGAGTTTAAGGATGAGCATGTGCTCTGCGAGCCACCCCTCATCCCTCGCCTGCACTGATGCAATTCTAAGGGCGAGACATTTTTTGCCTAATAGCGCATTGCCGCCGTATCCTGAGCCGTAAGACCATATTTCGCGGGTCTCAGGGAAATGAGAGATATATTTTTTATCAAGGGGCGCACAGGGCCAGAGGCCATTATCACTCTCTCCTTTGCTAAGGGGCTTTCCAACCGAGTGCATGCATGGAACAAATTCACCGTTATCTCCCAGCACCTCCAGCACCTTTGTGCCGACACGGGTCATGATATGCATGTTGATAACAACATAAGGGGAATCTGTTATCTCAATGCCTATCTTGGCAATGGGGGAGCCTACCGGGCCCATGGAGAAGGGGATCACATAAAGGGTACGCCCCTTCATGCAGCCTGTGTATAGATCGAGCATGGTTTTTTTAAGTGATTTTGGGTCTATCCAGTTGTTGGTGGGGCCGGCGTCTTCCTTTTTTTCTGATGCAATATAGGTGCGGTTTTCAACACGGGCTACATCTGACGGGTGAGAACGGTATAAAATAGAATCAGGCCGTTTTTTCTCATTAAGCTTTATTGCGACGCCTGAGGCGATCTGCTCTTTTACCAGACGATCATATTCCTCCTGTGAACCATCACACCAGTGAATATTATCAGGCTGGCATATGGTGGCCCATTCCTCGACCCATGTTATCAGTTTTTTATGGCTGGTTATCGGTTTTTGATTCATTGTTTTTAATCTCCTGACAAAGGGGTATACTTTGTCCAGTTTTTTATCAGAAGAATACTGAAGGCAAATCCCCTTTAATAAATTATAAAATATTTAATTAATTAAAAGCCTTTTGATGCAGCAATTTATTATTCCTTAAAAGATACAATGGGCTAATTTAGAAATTAGAGGGCTAAAAAGCAAGTAAAAAGCTTCATGAAGGGATACATGATGGGGGAGCCTCATTTTTATCAGGTAAAAAAGCCTTTTCCCTGGTAATTTACTCCTTCCAATAAAGAGTTGACCGCTAATGAAAAATGATATCTTATACGCAATGTTTCAGACTGGAACATATAAACCCATATACAAGGAGTGTTAATTGGAATCTGATATAATATCCTTTTCAGAAGGAAAGCTTAATGTGCCTGATATGCCTGTAATCCCTTTTGTAGAGGGTGACGGCACAGGGCCGGATATATGGAAGGCCTCTTCCAGGGTGATAGAGAGGGCAGTGGATATCTGCTGGCAGGGCAAGAGAAAGATAGTATGGAAAGAGGTGCTTGCAGGTGAAAAGGCATTTAACATGACAGGGGAGTGGCTCCCTGAAAAAACCATTGATGAGTTCAGGAAATACCGTGTCGGCATAAAAGGGCCCCTCACAACACCTGTAGGCGGCGGCATAAGAAGCCTTAATGTTACGTTAAGACAGGTTATGGACCTCTATGCATGCGTGAGGCCGGTAAGATACTTTAATGGGGTGCCAAGCCCTGTAAAAGAGCCTCACAGGGTGGATATGGTTGTCTTCAGAGAAAATACTGAGGATGTCTATGCAGGTCTTGAGCTCAAGTCAGGTAGCAGCGAGGTGAAAAGGCTCATTGATTATCTCAGGAGTGAGTATAAATGGGAGATCCGCCCTGATTCAGCCATTGGCATAAAGCCTATTAGCAGGGAAGGGAGCAGGCGGCTCATAAGGGCAGCCATCGAGTATGCCATCCGGTACAAAAGGCGAAACATCACCCTTGTTCACAAGGGGAACATACAGAAATTTACAGAGGGGGCTTTCAGAAACTGGGGATATGAACTGGCAAAGGAGGCATTCCCTGGTGAGACTGTCATATGGGATGAATATGATGCAAAGGCAGGGGATAAAAGGATACTTATCAAGGATTCCATTGCCGACATCTTTTTCCAGCAGGCCCTTACAAGGCCGGATGAATTTGATGTTATAGCAACCATGAACCTTAATGGTGATTATATATCTGATGCCCTGGCTGCTCAGGTTGGCGGCATTGGAATGGCGCCCGGCGCCAATATCAATTATCAGAATGGCTATGCGATCTTTGAGGCGACACACGGCACAGCGCCCAAATATGCAGGGCTTGACAAGGTGAACCCATCATCCCTTATCCTTAGCGGTGCAATGCTGCTTGATTATATCGGGTGGTCAGATGCTGCACGAAGAATAGAGAAAGGCATTGAAAAGGCGATTGCCTCAAAAAAGGTTACCTATGACCTTGCAAGGCTGATGGGTGGGGCCAAGGAGGTCTCATGTTCAGGGTTTGCCGATATTATCTGCGGTTTTATGGAGGATTAGCAGCAGGAGCTATATACACTTTAAAGTATGCCTTCTGATTTGATGATGACCTCATTCCCGACCTGCCTGCAAGTGGTAACCTTGGCGTAAGCCGGATCGGGAATCCAGCCCCGGAACGTCATTTTCGACTTGATCGGGAATCCAGTTTTTTTGATTTTGTACTTAGTAATCCGCTTGAGGTGGATTAGAGTAAATGCTCAGAGTCACAGTCAGTCCCATTTTTTCTAATATAAAAAGAAAGAGGAGCCTATGAAAAAGATAAAACTTGGAAGGGAAAAAGAATCAAACGAAGTACAGATAAATATGTCCCCTATGGTTGACATGACCTTTCTTTTGTTGATATTTTCCTGGTTACTACCACCTTTGTAAAGGAATCTGGTTTTGAGGTTAATAGGCTAGCTCGTTCTGAAAACCCTGACACAGCTGATACAAATATTAATATCACTGTTTCAAAGGACGGAATGATCTACATAGATAGCCAGATGATTGATATCAGACCTGTACGATCCAGGATGGAGCGTTTCAAGAGTGAAATGCCTGATGGAAATGTTATTATTACTGCTGATGACGAGAGCCTTTTTGGAGTGGCAATAGAGGTGCTTGATCAGGTAAGTATGGCAGATATCAAGAATGTAGTTGTTACCTCTGCATCGAAGAGTGATTAACAAAGTAAATATTAATGGAGCCGGTTAGGTTAAGACGCAAAGCCGCAAAGAACATTTGCATTAAGTCGGATTTGGCTGCAAGACAGCCAAACCGCTTATGCAAGGTGTTGGGCCATATGTTTGGTGACTTATGAATAATTATATCCGCGTGTTTGGGGCCGGCCTGCTTGGGGTACTCCTCACTCTTGGACTTCTTGGTCTCACATGGTGGTGCCAAGGATATTTTCCTCCCGGCAACCTGGGGCTTTCACCTTTCGTTCGATATCTAGTCCTCATTATCGCATGCATGGGCAACTTGGCCGGAGTTGTCTGGTCTTTCCAATCCCTCCCTGTTTCTCGACGTGGACGGGATTTATGTACACAAGGAGCCTATCGCTGGGTGCGTCATCATAGAACGAAAAACATTTACCTTAAGCGTACCATCTCAAAAACAGGCGGCTATAGCTGATTACTTTGACATGGCATCGGGTAGAAAAGAGAATAAATTTGAAAAGGCCGGTATCACCCCTGTAAAAGCAGCCCTGGTTAACGCTTCATACCCTGAAGAGTTTCCCATGGTGCTGGAATGCGAACTGATGCAGAACCATGAACTTGGCCTACACACCCTGGTTGTAGGTAAAATCCTTGATGTTAAGGTTGATGAGGCTGTATTAAATGAGAAGGGAGAGCCCGAAATCAATAAGGTTGATCCATTTGTTTTTACACCTTTTAGCGGCGGGTATTATTGTATCGGGGATTTTGTCGGTAAAGGCTTTAGTATTGGCAGGGATCTATAATATTAATATGTCGCCCCGATGGGGCTGAAAAAAAGATGCACATATAGTGCTATTAATATACCGTACCTATGGTGCTTTTATTGTCTGCACATAGAGATCAGAAATTTGTTTTTAAACCCCAAAGGGGTGGCATGTTAATAGAAAAATACAATAACAAGAAAAACAAAGCCCCGTAGGGGCGACATATAATCAATTGCCACAAGTCCATATATAAGATCCTTTTTGGCAGAAAATACAATAGGACTCTTTTGTGTCACTGCTATTAAGTCTTTATGACCCCATTAGTTTTCCCCAGTGCCTTTCTAATAGCTTTTGACAGGTCAGACAGGACAAATGGCTTCATAAGAAAGCCGTTTATCTTTAGTTCTTCTGCCCTTTGATCAGTAATCCTATCGCTGAAACCGGTGCAAAGAACTACCGGGATATCATTATTGATGGCATGGAGTTCATTTACCAGTTCAAGCCCTGACATAAATGGCATTTCAATATCACTTAATACAAGGTCAAATTCCATGGGCCTTGCCTTGAATGCCTTAAGGGCCGCCATGCTTTCGCTGAACGCCGTAACCCTGTACCCAAGTTTTTTCAACATCTCAACAGCCATCTCCATGAAGGTAGGCTCATCATCAATGAACAGGATGTGTTCATTCTCAGTTTTAATAATCGCGCTGTCGTATAATGCCTTTTCATCACTATCCTGACAAACCGGGAAAAACAGGCTGAATGTTGCGCCCTCTCCATATATGCTTTTGACTGTGATGCGACCTTCCATGTTTTTTACTATGTTTTGAACAACAGAAAGCCCCAGGCCTGTTCCCCCTTCCTCCTTTCTGGTTGTAAAGTAGGGGGCGAATATCTCATCAAGGTCATTCTCCTTTATGCCGCACCCGTTATCAATCACCTCAAGTTTCTGATATCTTCCCGGAGCAAGGCCCAGCAATGCGGGCTCTTCGGGATTATCGATTAAACAATCGGATAACCGCACCTCAATAAACCCATTGTTATCTTTTATTGCATGGCTTGCGTTAGTGCAGAGGTTTATGAGCACCTGATATATCTGTGTCGGATTAGCCATAACCGGCGACTCACTCTCTATCTTTTGTATTACCTGTATACCGGGAGGCAGGCTGGATTTGATAAGCTTGAGCACCTCCTGAGCTATATTGCTTATCTTGATAGGCCTTTTTTCCATGCCGGCCTGCCTGCTGAATGTGAGTATCTGGTTAATAAGCTCCTTTGCCCTGTTGCATGCCACCTGTATCTGTTCAATATTTTTAATGTTAGGGATATTTTCACTGCTGTCCATAAGCGCCAGTTCAGCATGGGCCATTATTGCCATAAGGATATTATTAAAGTCATGGGCTATACCTCCGGCAAGGCTTCCTAATGCCTCCATCTTTTGAGACTGGGCTATCTGCCTCTCGTAACTATAAAGCCTCTGTTCCGCATACTGACGCTCCCTGATTTCATACTCAAGCCTCTTGTTTGCCTCTTCAAGCTGGAAGAGTTTATCCTCAAGTTTGTGCACGAGGGTCTGATTATAAAGCCTCAGGTAGACCTCTTCCTGAGGTGATTCCATCTCTTTATCAGGGTATGAGCCGGTCTCTTTCTTGTTTATCAGCTCTTTCGTGATCCTGATCAGTTCAATTGTATCTAGGGGTTTTTTTATAAACCGGTCAGCGCCCAGGCTAAGGGCAAATTGTTCATCCTCCGGCTCTGTATAGGTGGCTGTATAAAAGATAAAGGGGATATTTTTGAGGGTTTCATCCTTCCGCCACTCACGGCACAGTGCAAAACCATCCATAACCGGCATGAGGACATCAGATATAAGCAGGTCAGGCGGGTTTACCCGAGCCTTTTCAAGCGCCTCTTTTCCATTTGATGCAGTCTCAACCTCAAAGCCGTTTCCTGCAAAAAGTATCTCGGCCATATAAATGTTCTGCTTATTGTCATCTACAACCAGTATTTTTTTCATGACACAGACCTTTCAAAATTGAGGTTTATTACAGATATCTTTTTATCTCATCAACAAAGGTACCGGGGTTGATAGGTTTTTCTATGTACCCGGTGCATCCGGCTGCTATTGCCTTTTCCCTGTCCCCAACCATTGCATAGGAGGTAACAGCTATTATCGGGACATCTTTTAACTCTGCTGACTTTCTGATATTTCTTGCCACCTCATAGCCGTCCATGAGAGGCAACTGGATATCAAGGAGTATGATATCAGGGAATTCCCGGCATGCAAGCTCTATCCCATCATGCCCATCCATTGCCTTTATCACCCTGAAGCCGTTTTTTTCCAGTATGAAATTCATCAGGTACATGTTCTGTTCATTATCCTCAATAACAAGCACGGTTTCTGACATGATTATTTCTCCCTTAAAGGTAGTATAAATGTAAATTTGGCGCCCCTGCCAGGGCCGTCACTATAGGCCCTTATCTCTCCGCCAAGCAGCCCTGCCAGTTTTCTGCAAATGGAAAGACCGAGACCTGTGCCCTCATACTTCCGGGAAAGGCCTGTTTCGATCTGCTGGAATGCCCTGAAGAGCTTATCCATATCTTCAGCGGCGATCCCTATACCTGTATCAATGCCCTCTGTTATAATTCTACGATCTTCAGCTCTGCACATTATCTTTACACCGCCTCTCTCTGTAAATTTAATGGAGTTGTTTACCAGATTCAGCAATATCTGCTCAACACGGCGCCTGTCGCTCATTACAACAGGGATAGATTCAGAAATCATACCTTCAAGCAAGAGCCCTTTTTTTGAGGCCATCGGGTGTACTGTTTTAATAACCTGACCGATGACATCAGCCATCTCCACCTTCTCAGAGGCCACATTGAGCTGGCCCGCCTCTATCTTTGATAGATCAAGCACATCATTTATAAGGCTTAAGAGGTGCTTTGAGCTTTCCTGAACCATATTAAGCTGTTTTGCCTGTTCATCGTTCAGGGGGCCGACAAGTTTCTGAAGGATGATGCCTGTGAAACCGATTATTGAGTTAAGAGGTGTGCGCAGTTCATGTGACATTGAGGCCAGGAAAGCGGATTTTAGCCTGTCCGCCTCTTCTGCCCGCTCCTTTGCAATGGCAAGCTCTTTTGTGCGCTCCGCCACCTTTATCTCAAGGAGGTCATAGGCCTTTTTAAGCTCCTCCTGCGCCCGTTTTCGCTCGGTAATATCCCTTATAATAACCAGGTCAGCAGGCCTATCCTCATAGATAATCCTTCCTGCGTTTACCTCTGCATAAATCTCCTGACCATCCTTTCTTAAGAGGGTTGTCTCATATATGGTGTCAAGTAAATCGCCTGCAAGCCTGCGGTTGTAAAAGTCTACGATGTTTTCCTTTGCATCCGGGTGAAGGTATGAGGAAAAAGGCTGACCTACAAAATCTTTCTCATCCTGTCCGGATAATTCAATGATGCTTGGATTTGCATATCTGATGATCCCCTCCTGCAGGATGATAATGCCATCATTTGCCCTTTCAACCAGATTGCGGTACTTCAGTTCGCTTTCCCTCAAGGCGGTTTCAGCCTCCATCCGCTCTTTAACCTCTTTCTGTATCTGTGCAACCTGAATGGCATTTGACATGGCAAGCCCTATAGTCTTGCCAATAGACATAAGGGTCTCCCTTTCAAGCTCATCTATGGCAAATCTTGTTTTGTGGATCAGATTCATTGCCCCCAGCACCTCATCCCTTGCAAGTATGGGAATTGAATAGACGCTGACCATCTTTTCCTGCATGAGAGCCTCTCTCACCCCGTATTCTACCCTCTGATCAGAGAAAATATCTGTTGAAAAGAGCACCTGTTTTTCCTTAACGGTCCTGCCTGTGAGGGAACCTTCAAGGGGCAGGGTTGCAGCCTTTTTAAGTGTGTTTTCACTGAAGCCCTCAGAGTAAAGCAGTTCAAGCTCCCTTTTTTCATTGTTAAGCAGAAAAAAGGCCACGGCTGTGGATTTGCTGTAGTCCATCAGAGCCTTTACAGCCCGCTCCGCCACTGTGTTGATATCAAGGGTGCTGTAAACAATATCGGCTATCCTGTTTATGGCGGTCAACTGGGTCTGTTTTATCCTTATCTTTTCAAACATCTGGTTAAATGCATCAACAAGCTGGCCTATTGCATCCCTGCCATCATATTGAAGTGAGTAATCAAAATTACCCTTTCCAGCGAGTTCCGCATGGGCGGCCAGATTATTTATCGGGGCGCTGATCCTTTTTGCGGCTATGAAGGCCAGGGCAATGCCTGTAATAATGGCAATAATACTTATGGATATGACTTTTTGTTTAAATGATGATAATTTCCTGTGTGCTTCATCAAAGGAAAAGGCTATATGGAGGGTGGCATATTGTTTGCCATCAATATTGACCGACGCTGATTTTAAATATTGAGATTCATTTTTCTTTGAACCTGATCCCAAAGAGTTGCTGTCGCTTATAGCCAGAGCAGATTGCATCTTTTCAGGCGGTTCAGAGAGTAAATTTCCATCAAAGGCATGGTCTGAATGGGCAAGAACCCTGTTGTCTGCACTGTCAACAACCATAGCAAACCTCACCTCATCAATCTTGCTGAGCCCATCCACAAAATTGTCAAGCAACTCCTTATTATAGATGACAAAGCCATGTGACATAGAAAGACGCGTCAGATTAACCAGTGCGTCTGCCCTGCTCTTCTCTTCCCTTTGCATGACCTTTTCAAATGACCCGATAAGTATGATGATTATGATCGTAATTACAAGCATGACAGGGAGCACAGAGGGGAACATTAGCTTGTACCAGAGGCTGCGGTCTTTAAATATTATTCTTAATAATTTCATCTCTCTGTTTCCTCTAAGATGACATCATGCATTTCAAGCATGCCGGACAGGGATGGATGGAAATTTTTTACATTTGATGTGACCGCATAAAATTCATCAGGCCCATACCCGAATATCATTGGCGCCTCATCAAGGATTATCCTCTGCATCCTGTAAAAATATTCCTTTCTGAGGGAGGGGGACATGGTTTGCTGCATCTTCTCCATTATCATGTCCAGTTCCTCTGAGATAAACCCTGAATAATTTGCTGACCCGTTACTTTTCAGCTTTGGATCAACAATATCCATGGGATCAAGGGTGGAGTTACCCCATGACCCTGTAAAGATATCCCAGGGGGCATCCGCGCCTATACTGTCAGGCCTTGCATTTTTAACAACCCTGACCCTGTTTTTTATGCCCAGCTTTGTAAGATAAAGCGATATGCCATCTGCAAAGAGCAGTTCGCTTTAGTTGGTGTATATCAATATTGTTTGTCCGTATGGAAAGTCTGCCTCGCTAAGGAGCCTTTTTGCAGCCTGAGGATCATATGTATAGGCAGCAAGCCCCGGATCAAAGCCGGTCGCATTAGGTAGAAAAATGGTTGAGAGCCTCTGACCCTTTCCCATGAATTTCTGCCTTATTATGGTCTCCACATCAACAGCATGGTTCAGGGCGCGCCTCACCCTTTTATCTTTAAAATAGGATCGTGAGAGGTTTATCTCCGCAAAAACAGCCCTTGTTGCAGGGATACTTTGTATCACAACATCCTTTGACATCCTCACCACAGGGATCAGGTCTGATGGGATGTTAAAAATAATGTTACAATCCCTTTTTTTAAGCATTGAAACCTGATCAATGTATGAAGGCGCAACCCTGAATACAAGATGTTTTATTGGCGCAGCCTGCACTGGCGGGAGTTCAGGGGGGCCGCCATAATAATCATCAAAGGATTCAAGAACGATCTCAGCACCCTTTTTTCTGCCGGCAAATTTATACGGCCCTGTGCCTATGGGCCTTTCATTAAACCCTTGCTGCCCGACCCCTTTCATATATTTTTCAGGGACTACCTCCTGAAGCGAAAGCATAACCCAAGTTCGACAAGAAAAATAAGAAGCTGCAATAAAAACAGCATGTTATG
>CAZXUA010000158.1:0-11132 GCA_964643755.1 uncultured Desulfatiglans sp.
TCAGACCTGAAGGGGGCTCTGATCCTTTCTCTTTCAACAAGTTTTATATAGGGGATAAGCCCTGCCGCTCTATTGATCCTGGACTTAATGATATTCATCTCTGCATTGGTCTCATTGCGTAACGGCCCCATAGTAAGGATCTGTCGGCTGAACTCATTCATGATCGCGGCAAATCTTATCCCCTCTCCTGCTGATACCCACTCAAGCCTCAACCTTTCAGGGTTTATGCCGATATGGCCAAGCATCCTTTTCATGATCTGCACCATGCTGAATGCATCATAGTTGCCCTCTGTATTGTAGTGGCAGTCATTATAGTGGCACCCGCCTATGAACACCCCGTCCATGCCACGCTCATATGATCTCAATATAAAGGAGGGGTCTATTCGCCCTGAACACATGACCCTGATAACCCGGATATATGGCGGGTACTGAAACCGGGATACACCGCAGAGGTCAGCTCCCCCGTAGCAGCACCAGTTGCATAAAAAGCCAAGTATTTTGGGTTTAAAATTTGCGGATATATTCAATTATTTTTCTCCCACGAGAATTTCAAATCTCAAATTTGAAATCTTAAGTCCCCGCCGCATCTATCTGCCTGAATATCTCTTCATCAGTAAAGTGTTTAAGCGATATTGCCCCTGCCGGGCATTTTGCGTTGCACAGGCCGTCACCCTTGCAGAGCACCGCATTTACCCTCGCCTTTTTGCCTTTTATTGTATCAACAAATTCTATTGCCCCATACGTGCAGACACCAGCGCATGCGCCGCATGAAACACATTTATCCTCATCTACTTCACATACGGCTCCGGATGCCGTAACAGAGTCCCTGCTTAGAATTGTGGCCGCCCTTCCGCCTGCCCCTAATGCCTGGCTGATTGCTTCGCTGATGTGCTTGGGATAATGGGCGCTTCCGCACAGGAAGATGCCCTCCACTGCAAAATCAACAGGCCTGAGTTTCACATGTGCCTCCTGAAAAAACCCGTCAGGGTTAAGGGGAAGCTTGAATAACCTTGATACCTCCTCTGTGCCTGTTGAAGGGACTATTGCGGCTGCAAGCACAAGGATATCAGCATCAATAGCCAGTTCCTTATTAAGTAGAGGGTCATATAGTTCCACCCTTAGTTTATTCCCATCATTTAGAGGCGCCACCTTGGGCTTATTGTATGTTTCATACCGGATAAACCTGACATCCTTTTTTGCAGCCTCCCTGTAATAGTCCTCCATAAAACCGTATGTCCTCATGTCCCTGAAGAGGATGGTGATATCTATACCGGGGTTTATCTTTTTCATGGTAAGGGCATTTTTTATCGAGTGGCTGCAACAGACGCGGCTGCAGTAGTTTCTCTCGCTGTTCCTGCATCCCACACACTGGATCATCACCATACTCTTTGCATTGACTATATCCTCATCTCCCCGGTCTATCTTTTCATCCAGTTCAAGATTTGTCACCACGCGCCTGCTCTCGCCATAGAGGTATTCAACTGGCCTGTATTCCTCTGCGCCTGTTGCCATTATGGCTATGCCGTGGCGGATATCCTTTGAAGTTTGATCATAATTTATCCCTGTAACAAAATTGCCGACATAGCCTGTTGTGCGGGTAATAATGGCATTATGATATATATGTATTAAGGGATTCTTATATACCCTGCGGATCAGCTCATCAAGGTAGCTCCTGATATCAGCCCCTTCAAGGGTGAAATGTATCCTTTTTGCCATACCGCCAAGTTCTGATGATTTCTCTATGAGATATACCTCAAACCCCTGTTCTGCGAGTGACAGTGCCGCTGTCATGCCGGCAACACCCCCGCCAGCCACAAGGCCTTTTTTTTCCACAGGAAGATCAAATTCATCAAGCGGCTCAAGCAGTCCAGCCCTTGCAACAGACATCTTTACGATCTCCTTTGCCTTTCGGGTGGCCTCCTTTGGCTCCTTTGCATGAACCCATGAACAGTGTTCCCTGATATTTGCCATCTCAAAAAGATATTGGTTAATGCCCCCTTCTCGGCATGTATCACGGAACAGGGGCTCATGTGTGCGGGGGGTGCATGCAGCCACAACCACACGGTTAAGCCCTTTTTCCCTGATCTGTGTAGCAATCTGCCTTGCATTATCAGCCGAACATGCAAACAGGCTTTCTTGAGCATGAACAACATAAGGAAGGGTGGATGCATATTCCACCACCTGAGGGACATTTACCACCCTCCCAATATTTGCACCGCAGTGGCATACAAATACACCTATACGTGGCTCCTCTCCTTTAATCTCCCTTTCCAAAGGATAAACCCTTTTTTTATCAAGCCTGCCACGGCGGCTCTTAATAAGCGCGCCTGCAAGTGCGCCTGCCCCGCTTGCAGTGACAACTGATTCCGGGATATCAGAAGGGCCCCTGAATGCCCCGCTTATAAAGATGCCTTTGCGGGATGTCTCCACAGGATTAAACGGCCCTGTGCGGCAGAAATTGTGGGGTTCAAGATCAATCCTGAATATATGCGAGAGCACTTCAGAATTTGCAGGGGGATTCATGGCCACAGAGAGTACCACAAGATCGAACTCCTCCTCTTTTACCCCCTCATCATATGTTGCGTATCTGATAGTGACATTTTTGGTCTCAGGCTGCTCTTTGCCAATAGAAACAAAGCTCCTAATGAATCTGACGCCGGGAAGATTCTCGGCGCGCTGGAAGAACCTTTCAAAATCCTTTCCAAATGACCTTATATCATTATGAAACACAGTGCATTCAGCAGCATCATCATGATCCTTTGTGAGGATCACCTGCTTCTGGGTATAGGTGCAGCAGACGCCTGAACAGTAGCTGTTATGGCCGGGTGTAAGACGTCTTGAACCGACACATTCTATCCATGCGATCCTTTTGGGATGTGTATGGTCAGATGGCCTCAGTATCTCACCCTCAAACGGTCCGGTGGAGCAGAGGAGCCTTTCATAATCAAGCGAGGTGACCACATTTTCATATATCCCGTATCCGTAATCGTTTTTTATGCGCGGGTCATAGGGCTCATAACCGATGGAGAGTATGATTGCCCCCACATCGATTTCTACTCTCTCAGGCTCCTGATGCAGATCAATCGCATGGTTTTTGCAGACACCGACGCAGATGTTGCATCTGCCATCCCTGAAATAGAGGCATGCATCTTTGTCCACATAGGTAACAAGCGGGACGGCCTGGGCAAAATAGATATGTATGGCCCTGTTCATGGAGATGTTCCGGTTGAACGGGTCAGAGGTTTTAACCGGGCAGTACTGTACGCATGTGTTGCAGCCTGTGCATTTATCCTCTATCACATATCTGGGCTTTTTAATAAGGCTTACCCTGAATGCGCCTGCATCCCCCTCAACCCTCTCTACCTCTGTGTATGAGATGATCTCTATATTGGGGTGTCTGCTGCACTCAATGAATTTTGGCGATTCAATGCACATGGAGCAGTCATTGGTGGGAAAGGTCTTGTCGAGCTGGCTCATCTTTCCACCGATAGAAGGTGAACCCTCTACAAGAAATACCTTGAACCCGCTCTGCGCAAGGTCAAGGGCAGCCTGAATGCCGCTTATGCCAGCGCCTAAGATCAGTACATCGCCATAATTATGGATCATGATATTACCTCATTTATGATTTCAGTTATATCCATGACCCTTATTTTATCTTCACAATTCATGGTCAGCCTGCTGTCCTCAAAGTTGGTGATGCAGTAGGGGCATGCAGTAACAAGGATCTCCGCTCCTGTGTCAATAGCCTCCCTGACCCTGATATCGGAAAACCTCTCACCCTTTTTTGTCTCCATCCATATCCTTGCCCCGCCCCCGCCGCAGCAGAGGCTTTTTTCACGGGATTCAGGCAGCTCTATAAAAACAGCATCCTTAATAGTATCTAATATCTCTCTTGGCTCATCATAGATATTGTTATGTCTTCCAAGGTAACAGGGGTCATGATATGTTATTTTTTTATTATATCCCCTGCTGAGACTGAGCTTTCCATCTCTTATCAGCCGGTCAATCAACTGGGTTATATGGATGATTTCAAAGTTGACCATAAACTCCGGGTAATCAATTTTAAATGTGTGATAGCAGTGGGGTGATGATACGATTATACTTTTCACCCCATTTTCTATAAAGTTTTTGATATTCTCTTTTGCGAGTTTTTTAAAAAGCGCCTCATCCCCGCTCTTGCGGATGCTCTCACCGCAGCAGCTCTCCCTTGTGCCCAGTATGCCGAAATCAACCCCTGCCCTGTTTAAAATAGAGGCTGTTGCCCTTGCAACCCTTTTAAGCCTCGGATCATAGGAGAGGTAGCATCCGGGAAAATAGAGGTATTCCGTATCCTCTGTAAATTCCTTTACTCTAATACCTTCTGTCCACCTGGCACGGTCTACCCTTTTTTCATTAAGGGGATTTCCCTCTGCTGTAAGGCTTGCGATGATCCCTTTTAAAGGCTTTGCTGTGTCAGGGAATATATTGTATTCGCATGCTATCCTTCTTAATGCAATGGCTGATTCTATCTGCCTGACATCCCTGGGGCACTCTGCCGGGCATCTCCCGCATGTGGTGCAGAGCCAGATATCCTCCATCTCTATTTCGGTCATACCAAAGGCCGCATTTCTTACAAGCCTTCGCATGCTGAAATTTTTCACCCTGTTCCAGGGGCAGAGGGTATCGCACAGCCCGCACTGGAAACACTGCCTTGCTGCTTCCCCGCCCCTTTGTCTTATTATTTCAGCTATCTCTTTATAGTCGGATATATTTGCCACTTTAAAACACCTTAAACAGGTGATATCTATTTTTCACCTGCAAACCTGGTGAATAACTCAAGAACCCTTGATTTACCATGTCTCTTTATCAGCATATTATAGGCGGTCTGAATCTCGTCATATTTTTCCTCTTCCTCTCTTTGCTCTTCCTCTCTTGTGTGGTATGTGAGCGCCTCAAATTTGCATGCCTGGACGCACATGGGCGCATCGAGCGGAGGTATATCCTCGCACATATCACATTTAAGAGGGAGGCCGGAGTCAGGCTCCTTAAAAAAGCCCCTTGAAGGGCATGAGGCAGGGCAGAAGATGCATTCAGAATACTCCCTGCCTTCTATTACATACATGTTCCTGCCATTGCACTCTGCCTGTATGTAGCCTCCGGCCCGCACAGGCACATAGAGATCATTAATCTCATCCATGAAGACCCTTATCCTTGCCCTTGAGGGATTGATAGAGCTAAACCTCGGATCAGCATGAAATGCAGAGCATGCAACTTCGCATGACCTGCACCCGGTGCATTTTTTTATATCCACCCTTATCTCCTTTATCACCCTCTTTTTGGTTGCGCCGCTCATGGTTAAGCCCCCCTGTTTTTGACAGTGATTACAGGCAACGGGACATCCTCTTCTCCTGTAAGGATGCCCTTTTCCATGAATTGACTGCTCACAAACTCAAGGTTAAGAAAATCAAGGGTTCGCTTTGCGGGTATCCCATCCTTTGTCCACCCCTTGAATGCATAGTAGTCATCGAGGAGTTTCTGCTCAAAGGCCTCATCCCTTATGGCCCAATGGTCTTCAGGCGGGCGTTCATCCTTCCGTCTCATGCCGCGCTTTACATTGACCGCCCTTACCAGGTTTCTGTTTCTCTGAAAGCATCTCCAGAGCCTTTCCCTGTCAAAATGTATGCCTGTTGCAAGGGTGAGGATTTCAGGGATGTTATTCATGTGATAGCCAATGCCCCCCTCTGCTGCAAACTGCCCCCTGAAAGAGGAGACAAAACCGCACAGCCCTATTGCATCATCTATATAGTGCATGGCCTCGTTCCAGTCAGTAATGGCGCATGATGCCTCATTGGATATCTCATTGCGCTTTTCCCACTCCATGAAATATCTGATAAACCTCTCATCAGGCACAGCCTCCCATCTTTTAACAAATGCCTCACGCTCTGCGATTGTGGGGAGAGGGTCCTGCGGGAAAGAGCCCTCTATCTGGGTGATGGCCATCTTTTCAGCAGTGGCTATCATCAGAAAGTACGGGGGGTTGAGCTTGCCCAGTTTAATGGGGAGCTGTTCAAACCTTTTTATTGTGTTGTGATCATATTTTTCCGCACCCTTTCCTATCTGTCTTGCAGCGTGCCATACCCCGTTTGCAAGTATGTCACCTATGCCCTCCCTGCGCACCACCTTTTCCATGAGGTAGTAAAACCTCTTGCCGCTGTCAGCAGGAAAACCTGGCATATCTTTGTCTGTCAGTATGCCTGCCTCATACAGCTCCACTGCAAATGCTAAAACCTGGGGTGTTGAGTATGAATCAAGCCCGTATTCCTGTGCAATCCCCAGTATCTCATAGGAGAAATCCAGCTCCTTGAATGCAGCCATGTGGTATGTGTCCTTGCCGTAACATTTGTATCCGAACCTCTTTCTGCCGGGCCAGTTGATTACATTTCTGCATTTTTTGGGACAGTTGTAGCAGCTTGTCTGCCTGTCCATGTGGTCATACTTGAGCCTTCTCCACCTCTCCTCAAGCTCTTTGTTCCAGAAGCCCCTTCTCCTTGTCCTGGCATTGCCCCATGCGAAATTGTCATGGTGAAAGCTGTCATCCTCGTCAACCGCCATCCAGTCGCCGCACCCGTTGCTCTCGGCTATCTTCTTATGCAGCTTCATGCAGAGATCAAAAAGCTCCTTTGGATGGGCCACATTGATATCCTTTGTGCCCCTCACCGCAATGGCCTTTATCCTTTTGTCACCCATGACCGGCGCAGGGCCGCGTGCTGCGCTTGAATGGCCGTGATCCATTGATGCGGTATATACCCTGTTTTCACCGGCAAGCCCTATGGCCACCACCTGCACCCTGTCATCCTTGAGCTCCTTTTTCAGCGCATCGCCTGTCTCAGTGCAGCCCATGCCCTTCAGGTGTGATGCATCTCTGATCTCAACCGTGTCATTATTTATATAGATATACGACAGTTCAGGCGCCTTCCCCTTAAGTATGATCTTGTCATAACCCGCATATTTCAACTCGGGACCGAAAAAGCCGCCCATGAGTGAATGGGCCATGAGGTTTGTCTGTGGTGAAATGGTATTTACTGCAACCCTGTTTGCAGCGGGCACAGGGGTTCCGTGGAGCAGACCTGTGCTGAATATGAGGAGGTTATCAGGAGAAAATGCATCGCAGTCGGCTGGCACCCTTTCAAAGATGATCTTTGCTGCTGTGCCCTGTCCGCCAAGAAAAAGCTCTGTATCCTTTGGGTCTGTTTCCACCCTTTCGATATTTCCCCTTGCAAGGTCTATTTCAAGATTTACACCTGTCTCTGCGTATCTCATCTCTATCCCCTCTGCAACTACTTGATCATGGAAAAACGGCAGTCAATATCATCTGCTGTTCTTTTTAGGAATGCTGTAATCCCCTTTAAAGCGCTCTTTTTGAACTCCTGTTTGAGCCCGACCGCCCATATGACTGCCTGAAGCCCATCCCTGTTGGTCTTAATCGGCACCGCCACTGCAACAAGCCCCTCTATATATTCCTCCATGTCATAGGCAACGCCCATTTCACGCACCTTAATGATCTCTTTTTTGGTCTCACATATGTCTGTATTTGTCTTTGATGTGTATTTTTTAAAACGGTAATCTTCAAGTATTTTATCCACATCCTGATCAGGTAATTGTGAGAGTAGCGCCTTGCCTGCCACGCCTGCAAAGAGGGGTATCTTCATGCCGATTTCAGAGGAGACCTTTACCTTCTGCGCCATATCAGCCTTGTCTACAATTATTACCTCTTTGCCTGATAATATGCCGAGGAATGCAGAGACCCTGTACTCGCTGTTTATCTTTACCAGGTAAGGGTGGATGGTCTGGATAAGCTCAGAACCTTTTGCTGCTGCATTGCCCATTATAAAGAGTTTTTGCCCAAGGTGGAAAAGGCCGGCAGGATCTTTGTCAAGCACCATAAGGTCATTGAGGGTATACAGTATATTAAAGACCGTGCTCTTGTTAAAACCCAGCTCATTCACTATTTCTGTAAAGCCAAGCGGTCGCCTGGCGCTGGCTATCAGCTCCAGTATTGAAAAGCATTTATCAACAGCAGGGACGCGTTTGTAATTTGTCGGCATCTGTCACCTGTTAATTTGGTAAAATCTATATAGAGAACGAATAGCCTCTATATAAATCATTTGATTACCCTGAGTCAAGTTAAATTCCCTCCATTACGAAATTTCCCTGCTCACATGCCGGGCTTGATTATTTCATTGTTAATAAGTATTATTCCAGGGAAATCAAAATTTTCCATTACATTACAAATAAAGGTCAGAGGCTTTTCAATATGGTTAAGCTTGTTGAAAGACGAAAATACAGGAGGTTTGAGATCCCTGGCAGCAAGGTAAAGGTTATGCCGGGCCTGGGCTCTTCTTTTGTAAGGCCTTTTTTAAAACAATACCCCATTCTTAATATGGGAATAGGCGGGATAAATTTTCTTTCAACAAAGGAATTTGTCAGGGGAGAAGAGCTTGCTATTGAACTCAATGCGCCGGAAGAGGGGGAGATAGAGCTGCTATTAAGGGTCATCTGGACAAGTCCTGTCCTTTTAAGTAAAGACCATGTGACCGGCTGTGAGTTTTTCCCCTTCGGAGAGGAGAGGCAAATGAACTCCCCTGATACAATGAATACCTTGAGAAGGCTTTATTCAAGATATATCAAAGATTGATGGCTATTTAGAAAATGAAGATAACCATAAGCCCTATCATCCAGCAGTAGGGCGCAAACCAGGCGAGGTTTCCTCTCTTAACCATTTTCATCAACACCTTCAGCGCAACAAAACCTGCTATTGCCGCGGTAACAAAGCCCGTTAGCATGGGGGTGACCGCAATTGTTCCTATTTTATGGGATGAAAGCTGAAGCGCCAGCGCCCCTAATATGGCGGGGATAGATAAAAGAAAGGAGAATCTGGCAGCGAGTTCCCTCTCCATGCCGCACAAAAGGCCGCAAACGATTGTGGCGCCTGACCTTGATATGCCCGGTATTATGGCAATCCCCTGGGCAATACCAATGAGGATGGCAGGTAAAAAACCCATCCTCTCTTTTTTCATGTATGACTGAGGTATAAGCCTTGATATCCCGACTATAATGCCTGTTACAATGATCATCAGACCTACAATACCTATCTTCCCGAACAGGGATTCCAGCGCATCCTTGAAAAGTACCCCTATAAGGCCGGTAGGTATGGTGCCGACAATAACCCAGAGGGCAAAGAGGGCATGGGGCCTCTCTTTTATAGAAGCGAGAGATGCCTTTTTGGTAAATATGCCTGAGATGTATCCTTTTATGTCGATAACTATCTGCATCAGGTCTGCCCTGAAAAAGATAAATACTGCAAGCAGTGTGCCCAGATGGAGCGCAACGTCAAACAGTATCTCAGGCTCTTTGAACCCGAGGAGGTTCTGAAAAAAAACAAGGTGGCCTGAACTGCTTACAGGCAAAAATTCTGTAAGGCCCTGAATTATACCAAGTAAAACGCTGGGGAAAAAATCCATCCTTCCTCTCCCTTTTGTAAAATTATTTAAAAATCTTCCCCGGATTCAGCACATTATTCGGGTCAAAGAGCTTTTTAATCTGTTTCATAAGGTTGATAACCGGCATTGAGAACTCCAACTCCATGTACTGAGCCTTTGTTATTCCTATCCCATGTTCACCAGTGATGGTGCCGCCAAGGTCAACCACCCTCTGTAACAGCTCCCTCACGACCATCTCACCCTTTTTCCTTTCATCATGGCTATTATCAAGAAGGATGTTCACATGCAGGTTTCCATCGCCTGCATGGCCGTAGGCAGGGATGGGGAGACCGTATTTATGGCTGAGCTCCTCCAGGAATATGACAAGGTCAGGTATGCGTGTTCTTGGCACAACAACATCCTCGCTTATCTTGCCTGGCTTAAGGCCGAGCATGGAGTCAGATACCTTTCTGCGGGCATCCCAAAGCTCTTCCACCTCTTCTTTGCTTGTGGCGAGCATGAACCCTGTGGAGCCTGAACCCATGCATATCTCCCTTACACGCTCAGCATCATCCATAACAACCCTTTCACTGCCGTCTACCTCTATAAGCAGTATGGCCTCTGTATCATCAGGCATAACAAATTTAATATGGGGGCGGACGCACTCTATGGTCATCCTGTCAAGGAACTCCAGGGTTGCAGGGATAACCTTTCCGCGGATGATGTTTGAAACAGTCCGCGTCGCTGTCTCAATCCCCTTGAAAAAAACAATCATGGTCTTTTTTGCTTCAGGTTTTGGCAGCAGCTTAAGTGTAATAGAGGTAATAACCGCAAGAGTGCCCTCTGAGCCCACAATAAGGCTTGTGAGGTCATACCCTGCGACCCCCTTCATGGTCTCAACGCCCGTTTTTATTATCTCGCCGGTTGGTAATACAACTGTAAGGCCAAGCACGTAGTCTCCTGTAACACCATACTTGAGCCCCCTTAACCCCCCTGCGCACTCGGCAACATTACCGCCTATGGTGGAGACATCCGCGCTTGCAGGGTCTGGCGGATAAAAGAGACCAACCTTTTCCACCTCCTGCTGAAATACCTCTGTTATTACAAATGGCTCAACATGGGCTATGAGGTTATCAATATCAATATCAAGGATACGGTTAAACCGCTCCATAGAAAGCACAAGCCCCCCCTTTACTGGCAGCGCCCCTCCTGATTTACCGCTCCCCCCGCCCCTTGGTATTATGGGAAAATAGATCCTGTTTGCGAGTCTGAATATCTCTGATATCTCGCTAGCAGTTGATGGGAAGGCAACCGCATCAGGCATGAACCTCATCTTTGTGCTGTCAGTAGCGTATTCCTCAAGATCAGAGGCAATTGTTAAAAGAGCCCCCGGCTTAAGGATCCTTTTTAGTTCGGCCAGGGCATTTTCCGGGATCATTTTTAAACCAATGTGCGGCTGTTAAAGGAGTGTTTGAGGGTCATGTAATCCATATATTTAAGGTCACCGCCAACAGGCACGCCAAGCGCTATTCTTGTGACCTTTATGCTTTTCTTTAACAGGATGTCAGCCAGGTATGAAGATGTTGCCTCACCCTGCGTGGTGGGGTTAATAGCAAGTATCACCTCTTAGATCGGAAGAGCACACGTCTGAACTCCAGTCACCGCTCATTATCT
>CAZXUA010000159.1:0-3349 GCA_964643755.1 uncultured Desulfatiglans sp.
AATCGTTCGACCAATATTTCGGTAAAAAATATGATGGTATTTTGGTAAATCACAGCTACAGTCAAGGGATTTGCGTTCAGGGTTACAGCATTGGACAATAAGAATTTTTCACCACCAGCGGAAGACACAGACGGCCTTAATGGTGCCGGTAAATATATTATTGATATCCCTGTTCATGACACGGCAAACCAGCCCGGAGGGGCAAAACCGGAGAGCCGGGCAATTATCCATGTATATAAAGATAAGAAGGCATTGAAGGTTATAAGTCCGGCCAATGGTGAGTTCAATGTAGGCAGGGGAGGTTCAATTACTATTATTGACCTTGTGGTATCGGCACAATAGCGCCAGTCCCTTTGTTTTTCTATTTCACTTCATCGGCCCTTAACCGCGCCTTTCTGCGATGATCTCCTTCATATTATTCCCCTTAAATGATTATAGCAGGTCCCATAAGACAGGTATATCAATAGAACATCAATACATTATTTACTATTTACCGGCACGAACTGTTTTTTTCAGGTTATCAAGTTTCTCAACAAGTTGCTTATGATCTGGCCTTGTCTCTATTTTATAGGCAATATTTTTAAACCCGTAAGTCAGGTCTTCGCAAATCTTCTTCTGGTCGTCAGGTGGAAGGGCAAGTATCTCCTTTGTAACGCTTTCAGGGTCACAGGCAAAAATCTCCGCAAATACGTATGTGGGATACTCATCTGTTATGCTTATTAATGTATTAATATACTCTTTCAATAAATCGGCTTTAGGGGCAGCGCAATAATCCACTGCCAGGGTTTTGAGGATGCCGTCAAATTCCTCCTTCTTGACATCAAGCAGTGCGCCCTTTTCCTTTTGTGCAGCAGCATCGCCGGACATGAATGCCGCACCCATCTCGCTGTTTAATTTTCGATATTCCTTAAATACTGATAGGGCCTTATCGCTGGAACCATCTGCAAAGGCAGCAACCTGAAAAATACAAAAAACAACCATAAAGTAAAAAACTATACCTGATTTTCTCATGTTGTTTCTCCTTTTGTTTTTATATGTATTATCTCTCAAGCCTCTTGACCGGTTCATACCAGCCGATCATGAAAAATCTTTAGACCCGTTCCACTCCTCTTCGTATTCCCTTCATCTATAAAGGGTTGGATGATTTGAAACTGAACATTTGAAAATTCCATGAATGGCATCCCAGTGAAGTGGTTTTGCTACAATCAATTTAACAATATCAGTATGCAACATATTCCGGAGGAAAAATATGAAACACTGTTGATATACAGTTTTTTTCATTTATTTTTCAAGCATGAACAAAGAGATAGCGAGGGCCTTTAGTAACAAATAGATATTTTTAATTCTTTGCAGATATCAGCAAGAGCGCCATCATTGGTAATTAGAGTCGCATCATTTCTTCGAGCTAAGATGGCATAGTACATATCATATATTGAATGATTGTTTTTTATCCCTTCACCGAGAGATTCTTTCCATAATTCTTTCGCATAAATGAAGTCATCGACCAGATCTAATCCATCTTCAACTAGATGAATACAATCTTCATGCGTTATTACCTTTGCCTTATAATACTTCCATAGAACATTTGATATCTCTGAAACATATAAGTCCGGGGCTATCACCCATGAAGAGTTTTTTATTTTCTCATCAAACATAGAACCTTTTTCTTTCTGGAGAAGGACCTGGATTGCACCACTGACATCGAGTACAGTTATCATCTTTCACGGTCCTCACGAATGAGTTTTACCTCATCAATCAATTTTGCATCATCAAGTATTTTCCGGCTTTCTATTTTTGCGAGGAGCTGCTTCCGTCGTTCAATATTAGATTGTTCTTGCCCTAAACCTTTTTCCAATAAAACAACAACTTGTTGAGCTATTGTACGGTTTTGTTTCTTGGCAACAAGGGCAATTTTCTTATAAATATCCTCGGGGCATTCCCGAACCTGTAATAATGGCATAGCACACACTCCTGCATACAATATACATCTATATGTATGCTCTGTCAACAAGTTAATATCATTGACTTTTTAACCTTATTTCACCGAAGAGCACACTTCTATTCAAGACGATTATGAAGATTTTCCCAGATATATGTGTTTAAAAAGCAGTCATCCATAAAATACAGGTAATGCCGTGTTTATTAGGTTTGGGCGTATCAGGAAATTCAGCACCGCAAAGATCATCTGAATAGAAACATGCTATTGGGAGTTCACTGCGCTTAAAGTATTTCGCCCATTTGGCAGTGAAAATGTTTTTTATGGTTAAGTCCATAATATCCTCCTTTATTATTTCCCTGGTGCTACTGGCCACAATGAGGCCTCATACTCTTTGCTGAAGGCAGGGGCATTTGCCGTGATGTACTCTAACACCTCGTTTCCCAGATTCTTTATGCCATGCTTACAATTTGATGGAATAAATATGGCATCCCCTGCTTTTACCTCCTGGGATTCATTTTCAATAAGCATGAGACCTTTGCCTCTGATGATGTAATAACACTGCTCCGGCTCATGATTATGAACTGGTTGCTCTGAACCAGCAGGAACCTCTGATATTTGTAAAGAGAGGTTTTCCGATACCGAGTTATGAGGACTTATCAGCATCCATGATTTTAATATTTTGAGGTCTCCAGTATTATTTGAATTTTGTCTGTTGAATACTTTCATAATTGCCCTGTGCAGATAGGAATATTAATATTCTCATCTATAACAATACCGCGCGAGAGGTAATACTTTAAATATTTGCCCACATCATTTGTTACTTTATCCTAAACCCTTTGATATAAGACCTGTACTATTAATATCTTTTCAAATTACAAGGGTTATGTCTGGCGACTGTGCAGGCCAGACAACTATCCTCTGCATTGTTTTTTTCTAATGAGTCAACGGCAGACTTGCCTCCTTTTTCTTTCAGCTTGCTATCAACAAATTTTCCTTAAGAATATCCTTTCCTCCTACTCCCCCAAAAGTAATGGCAGCCATGGCATACCCTTAGATGGATGTGATGATACATCTTGTGGGTTAGTGCCTCTTTTATACTCGATAAGGTTGCTAAAGCCATCTTTATCAGCATCTTCATTGGCATCATTAATAAGGGAGTTAAGATTATATTGCACTTCCCACCCATCAGGCATACCATCGTTATCAGTGTCGGGATTGCTGGGATCAGTTTCACCTGCATCAACCTTCCCATTTTGATTTTTATCCTCTTCCCCATCTTTTAAACCATCATCATCACAGTCTGCAATGAGCGAATTTGTTGTGGATAAAGGATCTGCATCAGGAATAAATAAATTGCCTGTATCGGTCAGATGTCCGGTTGTTATTCCTGACTCAGTTCCATCCTGAATG
>CAZXUA010000159.1:3359-11031 GCA_964643755.1 uncultured Desulfatiglans sp.
ATGCCGTCATTATCTGTATCTGAATCACACGGATCGGTCTCACCCCCATCTACTACGCCATTCTGATTTGCATCTTCATCACCATCAATTATACCATCATCATCTGTGTCTGCATCAAACGGGTCTGAGCATGTTGTGCTTTCCAGTTCATCTGATAAACCATCACCATCAGTATCAACAGGAATATAATAATATGCAAATGCCCGACCTTCATTTATCTCAACATTATCATAATAAGGAGCTCCAATAATTACATCCGAATAACCATCTCCGTTCACATCTCCTGCAGATGCAACACTTTTGCCAAATTGGGATTCAGCCTGGTCAGACTCTGCTGTCCATGAAGGTGTATCGCTAAGACCCGATGATGAACCATAATACACAAATGCACGACCTTCATTTGTCTGACCATTATCATAAACATAGGCTCCAACAATAACATCAGAATAGCCGTCCCCATTCACATCGCCTGCAGATGCAACACTGTTGCCAAATCTGGAATCAACCTGATCAGACTCTGCTGTCCATGCAGGTGTATTGCCAAGTCCTGAGGATGAACCATAATACACAAATGCCCAACCTTCACTTGCCTCAATATTGTCATAATAAGGAGCTCCAATAATTACATCCGAATAACCATCTCCGTTCACATCTCCTGCAGATGCAACACTTTTGCCAAATTGGGATTCAGCCTGGTCAGACTCTGCTGTCCATGAAGGTGTATCGCTAAGACCCGATGATGAACCATAATACACAAATGCACGACCTTCATTTGTCTGACCATTATCATAAACATAGGCTCCAACAATAACATCAGAATAGCCGTCCCCATTCACATCGCCTGCAGATGCGACACTGTTGCCAAATTGTGAATCAGCCTTGTTTGGATATGCTATCCATGCAGGTTCAGTGCTAAGCCCTGAGGATGAACCGTGATACACAAATGCACGACCCTCAAATGCCCCATATAAATGGGCTCCAATAATAACATCAGAGTAACCGTCTCCGTTCACATCTCCTGCAGAGGCAACGCTGTATCCAAAAAGAGATCCAGCCTGGTTAGACTCTGCTGCCCATGAAGGTGTAATGCTAAGTCCTGATGATGATCCATAATACACAAAGACCTTACCTTCATCTGTCTGACCATTGTCATATTGATGAGCTCCAACAATTACATCAGAATAACCATCTCCGTTCACATCTCCTGCAGATGCAACGCTGACTCCAAAAAAGGAATCAGCCTGGTCAGACTCTGCTATCCATGCAGGTGTATCGCTGAGACCTGAAGATGTACCATAATACACAAAGGCCAGGCCTTCATCTATCTCATTATTGTTATAAGCAGGAGCTCCAACAATAACATCCAAATAGCCGTCCCCATTCACATCTCCTGCGGAAGCAACACTGGATCCAAAATATGAATAAGCCTGGTCAGTTTCTTCTGTCCATGAAGGCGTGGTGCTAAGACCCGATGAGGAACTATAATACACAAATGCCCGACCTTCATCTGTCTCCACATTGTCATAAACAGGAGCCCCAACAATAACATCAGAACAACCGTCTCCATTCACATCTCCTGCAGAGGCAACGCTGTATCCAAAACGGGCTTCAACCTGGTCAGAATCTACTGTCCATGAAGGTGTACTCCTAAGACCCGATGGTGAACCATAATACAAAAATGCCTGTCCTTCATCTGTCTCACCATTGTTATAAGCAGGAGCCCCAATAATAACATCTGAATAGCCGTCTCCATTTATATCTCCTGCGGATGCTACGCTGGCTCCAAAAAAGGAATCAGCCTGATCAGACTCTCCTGTCCATGAAGGTGTATTGCTAAGTCCTGATGATGAACCATAATACGCAAAGACATGACCTTCATCTATCTCATTCTTGTCATATAAATAAGCCCCAACAATAACATCTGAATAGCCGTCTTTGTTTACATCTCCTGCGGATGCAACACTGTATCCAAACAAGGATTCAGCCTGGTTTGACTCTGCTGTCCATGAAGGTGTATTGCTAAGTCCTGATGATGAACCATAATACACAAATGCGCGACCTTCATTTATCTCACCACTGTCATAAAGAGGAGCTCCAACAATAACATCCGAATAGCCGTCTTTATTCACATCTCCTGCAGATGCCACACTGTATCCAAACCAGGAATCAGCCTGGTCAGACTCTGCTGTCCATGAAGGTGTATTGCTAAGTCCTGAGGATGAACCATAATACACAAAGGCTCCACCACAATTTCCTGAACCATTGCTATAAAAAGGAGCTCCAACAATAACATCCGAGTAGCCATCTTTGTTCACATCTCCTGCAGATGCAACGCTGTATCCAAACCAGGAATCAGCATGGTCAGCCCCTGCTGTCCATGAAGGTCTATCGCTAAGTCCTGAGGATGAACCGTAATAAACAAAGGCTCCACCATAATTTCCTGAACCATCGTTGTAAAAAGGAGCCCCAACAATAACATCTGAATATCCATCTCCGTTCACATCTCCTGCAGATGCAACATCGTATCCAAAGTATGAAACCTCCTGGTTAGAATCTGCTGTCCATGAAGGTGTGTCGCTAAGACCCGATGATGAACCATGATACACAAAGACTCCTCCTTCAAGTAGCTCACCATTTTCATAAGAATAAGCTCCGACAATAACATCTGAGTAGCCGTCTCCGTTAACATCTCCTGCAGATGCTACGCTAAATCCAAACCAGGAATCAGCCTGGTTTGACTCTGCTGTCCATGAAGGTGTAGTAACCAGGGGATCAATTGTTATAGGATATATCGCTCCTGTTGTATCCACCTGTATTTGAAGGTTATCAGCCAGGATAACCATCTCGGATGGTAAATCTTTTCCCTTCGCATCAAAGGCATAGAGCTTTCCAAAATTTAAAACACTTGCGCCACCAGGTTTGCCAAACTCAATATTATCTCCCGACTCGCTAATTTCCCCTTTGAGATTTCCAACAATACCAAGCTCCAGTATCAGAATATTCCCTGTATCACTTTCATGCGTAACAAAAGGGGCTTGAATTGTAAAACCCTGCTCAAGACCCTTTTCATCATTTATATACCACTCTGTAAGGTTTTCTCCCCTTTGATACTCTATACGATTCTTGTTTTTAATAATTTTCCCCGGTTCAACAGGCTTCACATCATTCTTTAGACCAAACCCCATTAAATTAAACCCCCATTCCCAGTCAGGGTTGGATGTTCCAGGGGTTACACGTATACCATCGGGTGTAAAATATGTGCGCAGATTATGCGCCCTGTTCATAGCCTGATATTCTGTTTTATAACCCTGATTATCAGCCTTATCATTCTCGGCTATCCAGTACTCTGATTTATTAATTTTCTGCTGTACCTTTTGCCACCAGTCGGCATCAGTACCAGCAGGCAACTCTACAGGTTTTTCTTTAATAACTATTGGTGTGATTGCTTGTACATGAAAGGTAAAAATAATAGTCATAAAAAGGATTAGATTTTTGAAAGATATAATTGTTTTATAAGCATTAAACATTTTTATACTTTTCATTGTATAACTCCTCTACTTTATAGATTAGCAAAAAAATTAGAATATTTATAAAGTTAATAGAGTGTTAAAAATAACAATTTCATGTTCAATAATCAATATTTTTAATAAAGGGTGTTAAAAAGAATCTGATACAGACTATGAAACCGGTTACTTAAGCATGAACAAGCCCTGTGGCGTTTTATCGTTCCAGCGGGTTTATATTGTGATTACACATTAAATTTGTTTGAAAAGTTTGACTTCCAGTATTCAATTTGGGTTTCTGTCATCCCCTTAAATTGATGTTCTTCAATGCTCTTTACTAAGGAATCATGTGGTTCCGTGGTACGTTTGTCAGGATTTGTAACCCGGAATATAAATCAGTGCCAATTTCAAGGATATAAATCAGGGCATAAGGAGGATTTAGAATAAGGCCACCAATAATTCAGATTTAATTTATTTGATTCAACAACCCTTGTTTAACAAGTCCATATAATTCATCTAATTTTTCAACTTCATTAATAATTGCAGTAAAGTTTAGCCATTCCAAATTTAATTGGAGGTGGCTATGACAGAGATCGAGTGTGTTTACTGTGGAGATATGTTTGAAGGAAGCCCACGGCACAAGAACCAGACGAGCTGCAAGAAGAAGGAATGCCGGAAAGCCAAAAAGGCTGCATGGCAGAGGCATAAGCTGAAAATAGATCCTGATTACCGGGCCAATCAGAAGAGCAGTCAAAAGAAATGGGTAAAGGAGCATCCGGGATACTGGAAAGAGTATCGAAGGAAAAAACCTGAAAAGGCGGAGCGTAACCGGATCATGCAGACTATGCGCAACAGGAGATCCAGATCAAAAGATGGCGATTCTAAGAAGGATAGATCATTGATTGCAAAGATGGACGCGTCAAAACCTGATAGGTTTGAGATACTTGGGCAGTTCTGGATGGTTCCTGACAGTACATGGGGACGACCATTAAAAATATAATTTCAATTTAATTTATAATTCTTTGCTGTCTTTTCCCCACGTTGAACCGAAATGCTCACTGCAGCCGGTGTGATGTCGAGCCGCCTCGCTACATCCACCATTGATATTCCAAGATCAACCACCACACAATAACATAGCAAATCCCTTGCATATACTCTATCTCGGCGTTCTATCCCCCTGATCATCACATGGTGTAATAAACCTGGTGTATCTAGTCTGGTTATTCTTGGTATGCCCACACTTTTACTGAAAATCTAACCAATGTCAAGTAATTTTATTTTTAAAGGTCGTCCCCTGATCCACATAATCCTCTTACATTTTTTTATACTTCCATCATATAACGACCATAAAAACTGAATGTCTTCCGAGGTGCATCAAGGCCGTTAAAGGTTTTATCTTTAACAGTCTTGCTTCTTATTTGTTGGTTGAAGGAAAAACAAGATATCAAATTAACCATGGTCATCATCTTTGATACACTCCACTCATCAGTAATTCTTCACCATGAGAAAAAAATAAAAAGCCGATAAATGAGAATTAGATAATGAGCTAGGGAATAATCGCTGCTAAAGCTAAGGTAAAACCCTATCCGGCCACAACGAAAAACCGATGTATTACATCTTTACGAAAATGATGCCTTGGTGTTTTAAGCTATAAGGCCTAAAATGGGTCAAATTGAAAGCGCCAGTCAAAACCTGCTTGAAATAGACAGTGAGGCTTCAGGTGGTAAAATGAAGTCAAATACTGTCTGGGGTAAAATTGGCGCTGATCATAACTTATTTTTCCTCCACTTGTGCACATCGGATACCTAAAAGCCGGCTAACGATCAGGTCAAACTCCTCTCCATTTAACCCTCTTATTAGGTAGTGCCTTAATGCGTTTGCGACTTGGTTTTTTACCCTGTTAAGTGCTAAAAACCATTTTATTCTCCCATGAAAACCTGCAGGAAGGCTGATGTTTTCATTCACTCTTCTTAATTCCTGAGCAAACCTTGCCCGTTGCCTGCCCATCAAATATGCGCCCACCAATATGCCTGCCAAAAATAAAAACGGAAGAAGCCTTCCGTAAATCGTTAAAGAGGGTAGTATTTTAGCCCAAAACTGTACCGGATAAGGCTGGTACCAATTCCACATACTATGATCAAATACAGATATAATATATGTCGCAATGGGAAGAAATAACAGTCTCATTCTTTTCATAAAGATACAGTACCCCGCTGCCAGTGAGATAGCACCCGTCGTCCCTGAATGTCCGACCCAGACCATGGGGTTGCCCAGGTACTCACTTCTTATCATAGAGGGGAAAAGGTAGGTTAAGAAAGCCGGTATCGGCTCGTTGACAGGCGAACGGTACAGACCTACCACATCATAATAGTCGTTGTAAATTCGGCACAGGTTCTCAAAAATATCAAATCCAGCGCCTGAAGCCATCCCCAGCAGGGCAAAATCAATCGGAGACAAAAGCCTGTAGCGCTTATACCTCATCAGAAAGATTAATATCAGAACCACGGGCAAGAGTTTGAATAACTCTTCCGTGATCGGAGCAATAAGCGGCGCCTGAAGGTCAATGGTGCCAAAGAACCTGTCGCTGCTCAAAATACGCTGAAGGCCTGAACCGCTCAAAAGGGAATTTAAGAATCTTTGCACTAAAAATGTTACAAGGGGTACAATAGAGGCTCCAAGGCCTATGCAGATCAAAATATAACCAAATGAGATGCCGGCAAACCATAAAAGGGCTAAAGAATATCCTAATACCATGATAGCAGGCCACCATGCCGCCATAACAAGCTCATAGGGATTTATACCGGTGGTCCACAAGAGCACTAGGGCAATGAGGCCAAAAAACACTAGTGCAGCTGTTTTAATTTTAACCATGGTCTTCATTTGCCTCATCCTCTGGTCTCAAGATGTCATTTAAACCTTTTCCTCCTATCTGAGAGCTCCCCGGGGTAGCCTGATAAGGACTGCTTCCACTGTCGCCCCTCGTTCCGACTGACCCTCCAATGGCATCTCCCGTGCCGATCATATCGGTAACCGCACCGACAGGCCCTCTCATCACATCGCCGAAATTGGGCAGCAATAAATTGTAGATACCTTCCGCTGCGGCTTTGCACGCGCCCTTGGGATCCCCGGCCTGCATAATATCCAAACCATATCGCAGGATATCCGCTTTACCAGGGCCTGCAATCGCCGGTGCAGACAATTTGTCAAAAAAATTCTGAGCGGCTGCCCAGCCTACAGCCCAGCCAAAAGAGGCAAGGGCGGAAAGCTGTTCCCATAAAAGATCTTTCATCTGGTCAAGTAAGCTGTTCAATAACATAAAACCTCTTTCGTTAATCGCCAATGGAGCAGAGTTTGAACTTTAAATACAGTTCTGCTTTAATTTTAGTATTAGACAATTTTACCTGCGGAAAATATGTTTTTCGCCGCCTTAGTCGATATTTGATAGAAAATCCATTTTTAAGGAATGGAGTATAAGAAGTAGGGCGTTGTATGTCAATCTGAAATCACCCCGACCGGATTGTGCGCCTCTTTGGTATTCCCCAATATAAATATCGTGCTCTTTTAAAATTAAATACCCTTTAACCAAATGAAATTTGCAAGGGATTAACGACTTAGCAGTCTTGCAAAAGAAGGTCTGCTTCTTTCAGAGTTAGTAGGGCCATGGCTACTGCCCCAAATCTCACGCCTATTTATTGATGGGGGTTTTATTTTTATATAATCTTTTTCTTTCTAAACCAGAATAGTATCAGCATGCCCACAACCAGCATAAAGATCAGGGCAGCAGGATAACCCCACCGCCACTTAAGCTCAGGCATATGCTCAAAGTTCATGCCATAAATACCAGCAACCAGTGTAAGGGGTATAAAAACCGTTGCAAAGACCGAGAGCATCTTCATAGCATTATTCATCTTATTGCTAACGCTTGAAAGAAAGATATCCATCATTCCAGATACTATATCCCTGCATATCTCGATGGTCTCAATAATACGAATAGTGTGGTCATAAATATCCCTAAAAAAGATAAGATTCTTTTCATCAATAAGGTCTGAAGCACCCCTTTCAAGACTGCTTATTATATCCCTTAACGGCCAGACAGCTCTTCTTAAAAAAAGAATACATGGGGACGACCATTAAAAATATAATTTCAATTTAATTTATAATTCTTTGCT
>CAZXUA010000160.1:0-9309 GCA_964643755.1 uncultured Desulfatiglans sp.
ATAGCTATACCCATAAGAGCGGCAACACACCAGAACTCCCGGTCCAAAGGTATGAAGTGCTGGTAAACCAGCGTTTTAACGCCATGCATAGTTAGTGCGGTTATTGCTTCACTGGAAATATAACCTGCGGGTGGCAGTCCGAGTTCAAGGAATATTGCAGCCCCCAGGGGGCCTGCACTGCCGACCAGCCCTGAAAATAAACCAACCAGGCATCCTGAACCTGTCAATAATACTGGGCTCACCTTGATTTTTAACACACCGAAGTATTTTAACAGTATAAATATCAAGATGGCCGATCCAATTGAACGCATAACCAATTCTTTGGGCAACTGGACGAATGAGACCGCTCCCAAAAAACTGAATGGTACAGCACCAAGAAGAAAGAGCACTACAGGTTTCCACCGAATCTGTTTAAAGCCGAACCCAGCCCTTGAAAGATTTCCGATTAACTGTGCAATAGTCAGTAATGGAACAGCATGTGTTACCCCAACAGTAAAAACCAGCAGGGGCAAAAGCAGGAGGGCGCCGCCAAATCCGGCTGCGCCTGAAATGGCCGCTGCAATAAAAGCAGCCATAAACAGAAAAATGATTGTTAGCAACTGATCCCTGTCCTGCTTTTTGAATTATCTAAAATAATTTGATAGATCACCATTCAAGTCTCTATAAATATACAGTTTTAAAATAGCCTGCCTCTGCCTGACTCTTTATGGTTTACCCGGTTTTTTCTTAAACCAGCCCCGCTCTTCATAATATTTTATAACCATTTCTCTTAGAGATTGTAAAGGATGATCCTGCATTGCAGAATAAAATTCATTACCACCCTGATATTCGGTCGCCTGATCTAACGGTATGTTATCATTGATCAGATATTCATATGCCTGTTGTATTTTCCTGAACTGCTCCTCTGCATCAGGATTATCAGGGTTTTTATCAGGATGCCATTTCATGACAAGCCTGCGATAGGCCCTTTTAATCCGTGCCTTTGTTGCATCACGGGATACCCCCAATATTTGATATGGATCATCCATAATTTATTGATTTGAATTGTCCTTAAACATGTTTTTAACAGCACTTTATATCATTATCAATATCCCCTGTTGAGCAGCCGCATACAGGCCCTGAGCCTCTAAGCATCCCTGTGATTACAGCAGCAGCGCACCCTACGCCTGCATTCACATATATTGCCCTGGCAGGGCAGTTTTTAGAACAGGCTCCGCATTCCATACAGTGCGTTTTATTTTCCATCCTGGCCTTTTTACCATTCATTGAAAAAACCCCATGAGGGCAAACCTCCATACACATACCGCATCCAATACATTTTTCCTCATGAAAAACCAGGGTATTGTTATTTAAATATTTGAGTGATCTAATAATTTCCGCTCCTGTTTATAGAAACTGAATAATTATCCCGGTAAGTAAAGATATCATCATTACAGGAAGCCCATATTTCAGCTCAAGTTTCACACCCGACAGGTGCGTAAAGGTTGTTGCGCCTGTAAAGTTTTCTGCAAGATATGATGTAGTGGGCGGAAGAAGAAAAAACCAGCTAATTTTATTCCAGTTCTCAAAAGGCATGAAAGATGCAACAAGAAAACTCCAGATAATCCCAATGACCCATCCCTTGATAACAAATGACCTGAAAGGTAACCATGGCAATAAAAGCTGGAAGACCACGCTACCCATGATGATAGCGCCAAGAAAAGGCAAAAGAAGCAGAATATCCCCTGATGCAAAATTTCCATAATTTATGAGTTGAATGATTATCAGTGCAAAGAATATGTAAGGCAGCAGCTTTATGGATTGAATAAGTTCCATGGGTATGAGTGCAGCCCTATCAGCAAGGGCAAAAGGTACACGCCTCATCTTATCTGTAGCCCTTTTATTATTCTTAAGATATCCATGAATATCCTTTGAAAGGACTGGCCCGTAACATACCTTGAATCCTGTCTCCTTTTTTACTGTGTATCCTGCAACACCAGGCGCCCCAAGCTGCGGCACTATGAGTTCCCTGTGTTCAACCACTTTATGAAGTTTAACATGGTTAATACGTTTTATTATTTCTTCTGTGCCAAATGTACCCTTCCCTGCTGCGCACCAGACATTAATACCCTTTGTGTCAAGCACCAGTATATATACATTAAAACCATCCAGGTCTCTTCTCAGATAGTCAAAAGACATTTTGTAATTTGCAGAAACAAAAACAGGAGATTGAGAATCAGGCATACCCACGGCATATAAACCCGGTTCTATGGAATATTTCATCCTTCCTATACCCCATCTAGCCTTCCATCTGCCGGTTATATCCCTCCTGGATAATTCAGTAGAAACAATTGGTATATCTCCGGCAGGTGTTTTAATAAAACCTCTTACCCAGTCATATTTTTTCTCTTTGTTGCAGTATGATTTATTTTCTACAACAATCAGCTCCTGAATTTTTCGCATAATATTTTTATCTCATTTTATCTATCAGGTATTAAGTCAGATACGCTTCCACCCATCAGGTAGAAATATGTTGTCAACCAGTTAAAGAGTATAACCACTATTCCAAATAAAATATTACCCACACTCATGAGAGCCCATCCTGAGAGGATGTTACCGATTACACATCCCCCTGCAAAGGCAGCGCCTGCCCCCAGCAATATCCCGCCTATGAATGCGATAACTGTCTGGGATGGGGGCCTGGGGGTGAAGGTCATGGTTCCGGAGATCCTTGCTGATACCCACGAACCGACCATAAGGCTTATAACAAGGAGCAATAGCCAGAGGTTGACCTTTTTGGGCGCAGGGGCAGGAGGTGTAATCGGTTTTTCACTGGCTGAAGCCTGAGCTGGTGCAGGTGTCTGAGTCAAAGCAGCAGTCTTTGTTTCCGGCTTTTTATAGACATATACAGGGTTATTTTCAGTAAAAAGCTCCTGCATATGAAGAACACCATGGGTAACCCCCAGAGGATAATTTCTACCGACAGAAGCGGATGACAGATAGGCAAATATCGCAAGAATACCGATGGCAATACCGGCCTTCCAGGGCTTCCATGGACGCCTGATCGTCCTTGATATCATCCCGGTATCATCCTGTTTCAGATGGTTCTGTTTTTTATTCTTTTTGCGGCTTATGATAATGCCAATTATCGTCAATACAGCAAAGATAGCTGCCAGCATCCAGTAGGGCATCCCTGTAAGGGTTGAAAGTGTAACAACCCCGCCATCCTGTGATTTGATCACAAATCCGCTCATATATTTTTGTAAGCCATTAAGGTATCCGAATTCGACAATGGATATTCCAAGAGGAATGCCGACAAGTCCGGACATGGAATTGATATTACCTGAAGCAGACTTAAACAGGCATCCGCTTATACATCCGCCGGCAAGCACTATTCCAGCGCCAAAGAGTACCCCGCCAACAATATAGTTAAGATAGATCAGTGGTTTGGGTGCCAGTTTGATAATCCCCATAAGATCGAATATCGCAAACAATACCATGCTCACAACAATGGCTACCCACAGGCCAAAGGCCTTTGAGCGGTCTCTCATGAGTATTACTTCACTAATGGCGCTCGCACCGCAGAGTTCGCCTTTTTTAAGGAAAAACCCGAACAGAAAACCAACAGGTATAGCGGTTAACACAGAGAGACCTGTATATTTTGCAATCAGTAAAACCCCGATTATAAAAAGTATGCTGACAATAGAATACCCTTTCCAGTTGACATTTTTTGCTGCTTCTGACATTTGATTCGCTCCTTTTTTAACCTGTTTTTCTTCTGTCTATAGCCTACAGCCTGAAAAGCTGCAGCCTGTTTCTTGATCACGGACATCTTATTACACCCTGGGCCCACAGGCATGCTCCGCATGTTGGATGTTTGTTCCCTATACAATCCTCTTCATTTTTTTCAGATAAATCACACCCCCCACAGATTATGCAGGGTGAAAAATCAAAATCCATTACACGCTCACGAAATGCCTTGTGTTCAGGGTGATTCCAAAGGCTATAAAGATTTTTATCACACACATTGCCTGTTGACCACTTTTTTGAATGGCGGCTGCCATAATTAAGAAATCCAAGGTACCCTTCATGGTTATGTAAAAGGGGCAGACATGGACTGAGGTCTCCATTCCAGCCAATTGCGCCTGCGCCATCTTCAATGAATGGGCATCTGTTTTTTGATTTATCAGAAGGCACAAGGGGAATAGTCATATGGATACGATCTGCCGCCTTTCTTATTGTTTCAATGGTAATATCATCCATATCCATAGGAGGCAAGTCAAGATCAAAGTCTCTCCTGTTAATTGAACGGTAATACATGGCGCCATCAACCATGCCTTCTGTATAGGGAAGAAGATTTGTTACCAGGATATAACTCGCACCAATGCCTTTAGCTATATCTATGACCGCAGGCAGTTCTTTGATATTACGCTTCATTGCAACAAAAACAATGCCTATCTTGATATGCTTTGAAAACCCCCATCTATCCCAAGTTTGATTGTTCATCCTGCTCAATTGAGAGAGGTTTTCCAGAATATTGGGCAGATGCGCACCCATACGGATATCTGAATAGCTTTCGGGTGTTGATCCATCCAAAGATACCCAAATGGTATCAAGCCCTGATTCAATAAGGGATTTTATCATCTCTTTATTTAGAAGGGTTCCATTTGTTATAAGCTCCGCAGTCATACCCATTGACTTGACTCGGGAGATCATGTCAATAATCCCTGGGTGGGATAAAGGCTCACCAAATCCGCCAAAGAATATCTTTTGAGGCAGCATGGGAAATTGGTTAAGACCATCAAGTATGGCCTTAAAAACCTCTTCTGACATCTCGCCAGGGGTTTCATCCCAGACATTCCGGATACAGGTGCGGCAGTTGAGGTTACACTTGTTTGTAGCCTCAATATAGAGTTTTTCGAGGCGCATTGGAAGGCGTAGGGTAATGGAGCTCCCTTTTTCCGTGAATTTTATCTGATCGCCTGACCTGATGCCAAGCCCGACTGCTGTTTCTGCGGGTATTACAAGATTACCTGATGAGTCAGCAGTGAAATATTTATTTTTAGACATTTAAAACATATTACCTGTTAAGCTCTTCCTCTAAATTTTCTACAAAGGCCTTTATCTCGTCCCTTACCCTTCTGTAATGGTTCAATGCCTTATCATCATCCATTTCACCTTCAGATAGCCTTGGAGGATCATCAAAACCCCTGTGCATCAATTTGGTCTTTGCAGGAAAAAAGGGGCATGCCTCATTTGCATTGTCACAAAGGGTAACAACATAATCAAATTCCATTGCGTCCAGGGAGTCTATATCCTTTGACCTCTGCGATGAAATATCCACACCAGCCTCAGCCATAACCTTTACAGCCCTTGGGTCAACACCCTTTGGCGTAATGCCGGCAGAGTATGCCTTAAACTTGTCCTTTTGCAGATAATTGGTCCACCCTTCTGCCATCTGGCTCCTGCATGAGTTGCCGGTGCATAAAAAAAGTATTTTTTTATTCATCATTTAATCCTAGTTTTTTGTTTTCCTTCAAACCTTTTTATACTTCTATATCATATCAAAGGCAACGGCCATATTATCAATCTTTTTTCATAACCTCAGAATGATGTCTCCTCATCCACTCCATGTTTACCTTTCCGCCAAAGATACTGTGCAGGGCATGCGGATCTACAATAATCCCCATGTAGAGATGCGCCACAACAAGAACCAGTATAAACAACCCGGCGAGGTCATGAACAGTATAAAGCAGAGCAAGATTGGCGCTGAAATTACCCTTATAAAACGCAATAGCTATGCCAGAAATAATCAATGCAAACCCACATATAACAATCAACCAGAACAAAAGTTTCTGCCCTGCGTTAAACTTTCCGGCCGGGTGTTCTTCGCTATATCCCAGGTAGCCGCCCAGCGCCTTTAGCCACTTCTTGTCAATTCTGGTAAAAATCATATCTCTGAACCACACAAGCAGCATGATGAGCCACGCAAACCCGAATACTATGCCAATCCACATGTGGTAGTTGCGCATTAAGGTTCCATTATAAGCCCGGCTGTTCTGTAAAAAAAGTACGCCGCTGACAGCAAGAACAAGGAAAGAGGCAAAAAGGACAAAATGAACCAATCGTTCAGAAAGCTTGAATCTAATTATGAATTCTGAGTCTTCAACCGCTGGTGGAGCTATCCGCTTTCCATATACAACAAAATGCAAAAGCAAAAGCAGAATCTCTACAATAAGTATCCATAGACTTGTTGGTTTCAAGATGGATTCTCTGAAATTCCCAAGGCCAACCTCAAAAGAGGAGATACCAAGTATTTCATGATTTGCAATCCATTTCGGTTGAGCATCTTCACCTGTAAACACAGCATCAAGCACAGCCCCCTTAAAAAATGAGGCGCCTTTACTATGACAATCAATACAACCCCCTGACCCGAAAGCGGCCTTGGAGGGGGCAATATCATGGGAAAATTTGTAAACCGACGCATATGCTGTGGCCTCAAACTCCTCATGGGCCAGTTCCCTGACCTCTTTCGATGAATAATATGCCTTACTGTCAGATACCCATACAAGCCTCCGATTTTCAAGAGGGAAGCCTGTTGCAGAAAGATATGCCTTTGTCTCATTTATTAACGCATCTATCTCTTCCGGGCGATTGACTTCAATTAAACCATCATTATTATCGTCAGTAATTTTTGCAAGCGCAGGATATTTGTTATTGGGATCAGCACGATGTTGAGCCCATATCTGATAAAAATCTTTCATAAAGAGCTGGTTTAATCCTGACTTACCCTGTTCCTCAAACCCAACCCATGCACTGTGCACACGATTTGATGGGTATATCTTTCCCTTGTATTTAATAAGCGTCGGTCTGGTAATATTGGTCGGCTGATCTTTGAAGGTGAAGAGATCCAGTTCGCCATAGTGATTCCAGAAATTCATCTCCTGATCAAAAAATGTCCAAATATGTTTACCTGGAGGTGTAATCCTGGGCGCAGGGTTATATACATCACTGGCCTGTACCAATGCGCTTTTAACTGATCTAGTTGGAATATGGCAGGCCTGACATGATATTTTTTCGAAATGCAGATCAGGAAGCCAGGCATGCTTTACACGAGGGGCATTACCCCACCCCTTATCATGGCAGTTTTCACATGAACGGACTGTATTGTCCAGATCATTACGTGCCCAGACTGAGGGATCATCACCCTTCCCTATCTGGTGGAACTCTTTACCACGAATCTTTGGATCAGAGGCATCTCTACCTGCAGTATGGCAGTCCACACATCTGAGTCCTGCAGCCATATGAACGTCAGTGCGTGTTGAAAAGGATGCCCCCCGCTTCTTCCAGCCAGGCTTTGCATGGCATTTCAGGCATGTTTCATTTCTCGGTTCAGGCGCCATGTGTAAAACAACATTGCCATCCGCGTCAAATTTGCTTTTATCATATATAACATCTGGCCTCTCCCCATTGCTAACCTTGCCTGTTAACAGGCCTAACCCTGCTCCTGCGGTTGCGGCCCATCGAAAATTCAGATTTGCAAGTTCACTGTTTCGTTTTGCATAGTCATACTCTGGCATATGACATAGAAGACAGTCTGCCTCGATCACGCCGGTTTCTGACCAGCGTGCCTTATAATAGTCTCCATCCAGCCCGTTCTCACCGCCAGAAACCATCCCGGACTCAGGGGCATTCATTTGTGTGTCATATCTTTTACCATCGCGATCGTATTCAAGCGGGCCGCCCCCAGGGTGACAGTTACCGCATGTAGCAGTTACAAAGTCAAATGAGGTCATATCGATTGTGCGTGCGTTTGTGTTATTTTTGGCAGCGAGTTGCCGATAGAGCGGCGCAGGCGAGCACCAGTTACCGCCATAGTTCCCCGGAGAACTCACCCAGTTATAGCGTTCAGACATGGTTTTGGGGACACTTTCGCCCTTCCCCTGTGTAAAGTGAAAACCTTCGGTGATTTTTTCATAGTTATGACATCCGCTAACACCGCATGTCTGTTTTGGCGAATATGGAACTGTATCATTTATACCTTTGATGGGATCTATAATATTGCCTGCTTCGTCGCGCAATTTAAATGGCGGACATACCCCACTTGCACTAGTTATCCGGTCATCTTGAACCGATTGATTAAGAGATTTCTCCATGCTTTTAACCGGCCCTATTAAAAAGCCTAATATTCCCATCAGGATAATGCCGGTTAAGCCAAATAACATATATTTTTTAAAGTATTTTTTCATAATAGTATGTTCACCTAACTCAACACCAGGAGCTCGGAATATGTTAATTATCTTGTTTCGACTCCTGCTGAAGGAAACCAGTGTCTGGTCTTCATGCATATCTTTACAAGCATAAGCATTACAGGTACCTCTATAAGAACACCAACTACAGTTGCCAGCGCAGCCCCGGATGAAAGACCAAAAAGCATGGTCGCTGTAGCAATAGCCACCTCAAAATGATTTGAAGCCCCTATCATGGCAGCAGGTGCAGCATCCTGGTAATTCAGTTTCAGCCATCTGGCCAGACCATAACCAAGCCAGAAGATCAGGTTGGTCTGAATAAATAGGGGTATTGCAATCCAGAAGATCGTAAGCGGATTGGCGACAATAACCTCACCCTTGAAGCTGAATAACAGGATAAGGGTAATAAGCAGGGCAATAATGGTGATGGGTGTAAGTATATGAAGAAACCTTTCCTTGAACCATACCTCTCCTCTTGCGCTTATAATGGCCTTTCTTGAGATAAACCCGGCAACAAGCGGAAGGGCAACATATATACCGATAGAAAGCAAAAGGGCCTGCCATGGTACAGGAAGCCTTCCTACTCCGAGCAAAAACCCGCCAAGCAGGCCATACAGAACCAGCATGGTAAGTGAATTGATGGCAACCATAACAAGGGTAAGGCCGTCATTACCGCGCGCAAGAAAGCCCCACACAAGAACCATGGCCGTGCATGGTGCTATACCTAAAAGGATACACCCTGCCAGATAACTGCGCCAAAGGGGGACCTCAAGCATCTTTATGCCGTCAACCATTACCACTGTTCCTGCGCCATGAGTTGCACCTTCAGCAAGATCAAGCCCGAACGGCATCTTGACAAGGTCAGTTGCCTCCGGTCCGATAAGGCCGTAAAAAAGGGTGCCAAGAAAGAATATGGCAATCGCATACATGGTAAAGGGCTTGATTGCCCAGTTAACAACCAGTGTCAGCAATACCGGTTTACCGCTTTTACCTGCCTTGATAACCTCGGCAAAATCTATCTTTACCATGATAGGATACATCATAAAAAAGAGACATATGGCAATAGGTATGGAAACGACGG
>CAZXUA010000160.1:9319-10972 GCA_964643755.1 uncultured Desulfatiglans sp.
ACCCACATAAATGGCCATGCTGTCCAGATATTTTGCAAAACCAGGGGCTATCTTACCCAGGATTATACCGACAATAATACAAAGGATAACCCATATATAGAGATATTTTTCAAAAAACCCAGCCCTCTTGTTTCAGTTTGTTCTGTCATTTTGTGACTCCTTAAGAGAGAATCTCTAAGTTGTTGTTAAAAAAGGATTAACGATAAAATATATCCCCAACAGGACAATAACAAAACCAGCCCCCTTTCGAAACCAACTCCCTGCCCCCTGCCATCTGCTGTTATCCATTATGCTCTTTACAAACCCGGTAAAGCTCCCCGCAATAACAATAGGGAGGCAATGGCCGGAAGCAAAAAGGAGTATAAACAGGATGCCTGATGCAATCTTTTCCTGTACAGTAATGATTGCAAGGATAGGGGCGATAAACCCGAATGTGCACGAACCTGACAGAATGCCATACGCAAGCCCAAGTCCGAATGCCCCGATAAACCCCCTGAAATTGAGTTTGTAAAGCAGACTGCCGGATGCTGAACATTTTTCTATACCGATCATGCCCAGAGCAATCCATATGAGAACAAGCCCTATAACAACCTGCCAGAAATTTCCGATATCGCCAAGCATCCTGCCAAGAATAGCGCAAATGATTCCCACAAAAGCTATGGAGATAAACAGTCCGGTCGAGAATAAAACAGAGTATATACCGGCCTTTCGTGGTGTCAGCATCGCTTCCTGACCGCCAACGTAACCGACAATGAGCGGGATTGATGCAAGGTGGCACGGGCTGAAAAGAACGCTGATAACGCCCCATAAAAAACATCCGATAGCCGCCAGCATTGGGCCAGCAGTGATCCACTCATTTACAGTAAGAAATATAGAATCAAACATGAATTTATTCTCCGAGGAAATCAGTATTATTCAACACCCATTTTATTAAGCTGGGCTATGATATCCTTTTCGCTGAAAAATCCAACATGTCTAAATACCTCTTTACCTTCCATATCAAAAAATACCTGTGTAGGAATGGCCTTGAGCCTGTATACATACTGCTGTTCAGGGTCTTGCAGGAGGTTGATAAAGACTATGGCGGCCTTCCCCTCATATTTTACTTTCAATTTTTCCAGTATGGGCGCCATCATCTTACACTGCGGACAGGTTTTTCTTCCGAGCGCTACCATTGTGACCATGCCTTTTACCGGAAGATTTTTTAGGAAGGCTTCATGTTCTTCCGGGGTAGATTCCTTTGCAATGGTCCCGGTTGTTATCAGCAAAAAGGAAATAATTAGCATTATTATAGATTTCATTTTTTTACTCCCTGTATACATTTAGCCCTGTTCAACTGCATGAATATAGGCTGAAAACACCACATTTATAATATCCTCACCTAACTCCCATTGGTGAAACATATTACTGCTGTTTTCCTTTGGCCTGATTGATATATTTACAATTCCTCAATCATATAATTACAATCTGGTGAACCTTTTCTATTTGTTTCTAGATATTCATCATATGTTACTTTGCCCCACCGCAACACACCTTTTTAATCTCATCTTTTACTCTCTGCACCTCAAGATGTTTGAGGTCAAAATCCTTACTCTTTTTGATCCCCAAGATCGGAAGAGCGTCGTGTAGGGAAAGAGTGTAGGATAGGGTGGT
>CAZXUA010000161.1:0-10967 GCA_964643755.1 uncultured Desulfatiglans sp.
ACTCCTTCGATCTACATTGCTGATTTCTTCTGTCATATCAAGCTCTCCTGATTTTGAGTTAATAAAGCTCCTTTATGCTTTGACCGGTTTATTAACCGGTTTTTTATGCCAATAATCTATCTGTAACAGTTTGTAATTTTGTCTTTTCAAAACCTGCTTTACAGAGATAAAATGCGCTTTCCTGCGCAAAAGAGACGGTTTTTGTCCCAGGGTCCATTATCACTATGCTTGTTCCATGCCCTGGCTTCATGATTTGTTGGCGGTATTGCATCTGGTTTATCCTGTCAGGATCATTCAGATCCTGTTCTGTTAAAAATTCTATTATCATGTCAGGGCTTTTGATCTTGCGTTCATGGACCTCAGCATAAACAGGTATATTATCAAGGGCATGGAGCTTAGAAAGAAACATAACCCGGCTGTCAAGCACAAAGGATGTGTCGCCTGTACGGTCTCGCATCATCTTTTGGGGGATTTCATGAAGGGGATAATAACCGCTTATCTCCTTTGCAAGGGGCATTTTTACCGCCACATAGCTGCCTGTTTTTTTTGAATGGATGATAAACTCCGGCATACGTTTTGTGGAATGGTTAAACTGCCTGCCAAAGGCAATTTCAGTGAGTTTTCCGGTAATAGGTTCAAAATTGTCATCAAGCTCAACAGAAAATGCTTCATCCGGTTCAAGCTGAATGATAACAGTGAATGCTGCCCACGCCTCGTAACCGAGTCTGTACATAAACTCTGTTACTGATATGAGATCATTTACAGCAATCTTTTCAAACTCTTCCATTGTTATCTTTTTCTGAATAAGCTCAAACAACCGGTTATAAAGGGCGCGTACCAAACCCTCTTCAGGGTTATGGAGGAAGCTCATAAGATCAACCGGGAGATCAATGCGCTCTATCTTAAGCGCCGCTACTATCTCTTTTTCAGCCTTTCCAAAATTTTCACGAAGCAAATCGAGATTCAGGGGTAATGCGGCAAAAAAATCAACCACAAATGAATTACGGATATCATCAAAGTATTCATAGAATCGCTTGCGCAGATGTTCGGGTATGGAGACTTCATGTGTATCAATATATATCTCCGGGTTTGATGAAATATATTCACCAAGGGTATTAAATTTTATCTTCCATCCTGTTTCAATGCCCATATCAGTTATCCCTCTCTTTTACGTTCCAGTATAAAAGCCCTGTTCTCATTGATGGGGGCCAGTACACCTTTCCATCTTTTTCAATAAGATGTTTTTTTAACAGATCGGTCAGGTATTGTTCATGTTCCGATCCCTTTTCAAGTCCGAATCTGACCCTTATGCGATCGAGCGCATCATCAAAGCTGTTATCTGTCCAGGTTGGCCACATCCCTTTTTCTTCCATCAGCACATTAGGGAATAGCCCCATCTGGAGCATTGCGTTATAGGCAACCTGAAAATTGGGGCTGTCATAAGGCTCTCCCCAGATGCGTTCTGCTGCCATTGCCATAACCCCATCATGGTCCGGGGCTCTTAAAAGCATAAGGCATCTCTCCTTTGTGGACCTATTCATTGCATTTATAAAACCCCTGATATCCTCACACCCGTATAAAGAATGTGAAGCAAGGGTGAAATCATGGGGCTTAATGCTGTCAACAGGCCAGAAGCAGTCCAAAACCTCAACATTCCGGACGCATTCCCTGTCAAGGTTTTCCAAAAGCAATGCCCTCATCTCTGCTGACGGTTCAATTGCGGTAACCTTTGATGCATACCTGGATAACAATACCGCCCATGCCCCTGTGCCCGCCCCTATGTCAAGGACTGTTGCATTCCTGCATGATGAAACCATGGAGGCAATAAAATCCCTGTGAGGGTCAGGTCTGGACCATCTTGCTTTCACCCGCTCATAAAATATCTTTGAGCGCTCTTTCCACTTGTCCTGGTTATCCTTTGACCTTTTTTTCCGGTTCCAGAAAGGGCCCTGTCTTTCTACAAGCTCTTTCCATAACAGTGTCCAGTCTGTGATCTTTTCCATTCCTATACCTGTTGATTTTCATCCTCTACCGGAGGCAGGGGTCTTTTAACATCATCAGGCAGTGATTCGCCTATTTTTCTGGCAAAGAGCAGGAACCCTTCAAGTGTGCTTCCAGTGCCCCATTCCTTTGCAGTATCACTATCCATCTCTTCATCCTCGGTCATATCCAGCATGTGGAGAAGATGCTCCTTTTCAGCCCGGTTAAGGGGGCAGTCAAGGGCCAGACAGTGATCGCCTATCTGGCAGAAGCCTGCCTCTGCATACACATACTGGGCAATCATTCGGCGGATAGGGTCATCGCCCAGGTACATATGCCTTACCTTTCCGCTGTATCCACAGACCGCAACAGAAAACTCCTGTCCTGTGGGCAATTTATAATCAAGCCATTTTGTAAGATATTTCTGCATATTTAATTTTATGCCTTTCCCAGCGCCTTTAAAACTTTGTCAGGTGTGGCTGGCGGATCAACCCATTTGCCAATCGCATTATAGATTGCTGAAATTACAAGGTGGGTGTTTGCCAGTGAATGGCTTATGCCATTGGCGCCGTAACAGGCATTGCCTGAGCGGGTTTCAAGCAGTTCCATATCAACTTTTGCATGATCCAGAATAGTTGGTTTTTTATACTCAAACATGTTTGTGCTGAGCTTTACTCCTGTTTTGTCATCATAAATAAAATCTTCATAACGCTGACACCCTTCACTGAAAAACATCACCTGATGTATCTGGCTTTCAAGGGAGGTGCGGCGCATGATCTTTCCGGGGTCTGCAACCACTCCGAAACGGATGATCTCAACCTCGCCGGTCTCAGTATCAACAGCAACCTCGCACATGGCTACATTCATGGTATCAAGCTTTTTCCCCTGTTCGTTCCAGAGTGCAAGGGGTGGCCTGCCTGAATATGTTGCAAAGAGATTTGACTTTACCGCCTGGGCAAGGGGAAGACCTTTTGAAGGGTCATTTTTAAAGATCACCTTTCCATCCTGTATATCAAGCTCTTCGGGTTTTGCACCCTTGAATGGGTTGGGAGGCTGCTTTGCGCCAAAGCCTCCAAAACCGCCCGCTACCGGAGGGTTATTGGCCTCTTCTATAGCAGCCTCAAATATCATCTTTTTAAGCTTATTTGCGCACTCTTTTACTGCCCAGCCTGATGCGGTTGTGCCGTCGCTCCCGCCTCCATAGGGGCTGTAGGTCTCATGGTGGTTGAGTTCACATTTTATATCCTCATAATTAAGACCAAGCTCCTCTGCCACAACCATCATGTTTGCCTCAATGATATAATTGCCGATGACAGCACCCTTGGAATTAAGGTGAACCACCCCGTTCCTTAACTCTAATTTTGGGTTAAATACCATACCGGAATGCCTGGGGCACTGCTGGTACCTGAAGCTTGCCCCGTGCATCCTGCCATCATCAAGCCTTTTTTCGCCTGTCTTGTGCCATTTCCAGTTCATCATCCTCTTTGCAGCCTCAATACATGCCTCAAAGCTGGGCACAGGGTTAGGATCATCCTGTGATTCAGGCCCATGAAGATTGAGCTGCGCTATATCAACGGGGTCTTTTCCAAGTTTTTCAGCTATCAGGGTGATGCCCAGCATTATGGAATCGGCGTTCATGGGGTTATGTTGACCGCTTGTCCACATCCTGCCGCGGTTGCTGTCAATAATATCCATGTTCTGTCTGACGTTTTTACACCTAGTTGTAAAATAAAGGCCGTAGGTCTGATCCATAGATGTGCCGAAGTTTGTGCTTCCCTGAACGCCATTATCAGCTATGGAAAAATCATCTATTGCCGTAATCAGACCGCTCTTTTTAAAGCCGATCTTCATGTGCATAAAGCGCTGGTTCAGGTTAAAGTCATACTGGTCATAACGGCTTTGTACACAGCGAACAGGTTTGCCTGTCCTTTTTGCAAGCAGCGGGGTAATAAGCTGGGATTCTCTTGTGCCCCAGTCACAATACCTGCCTCCAACAAGCATGCACTCCTGAAATACCTTCTCCTGCGCCATTTTATACATGCCTGCCACCTGGCTGTGCCCCCAGGCGTTGCCCTCTATCCTAAGACTCTTGCCTTCTCCATGATATGGGTCATTAAACCACCATGCCACAGAACCAATCGGGTCAGGCATATGCCCGGCAAAGGCAGGCAGATTAATGTCATACTCTATTATGTGATCAGCCTCTTTAAAACCAGCCTCTATATCTCCTGCGTTAACATTGGAGTAGGAGACATTACCCTTTTTCCGGGGATTATTGCCTCCGCCCATGCCAAAACCTCCGAAGCCTCCGCCTGATGATGAAGCAGGGGGACGAATGACAGGGGCATCCGGTTTTCTTCCATCAAGGATATTTACAACATGGGGCATGACTTCCCATTCTGCATCCTCTTTAAGCTGTCTTAATGCCTCTTCGCAGATGTCTTCATTTTCTGCAACGACAATTGCACCTATTATGCCGCCTTCCTGATCTGCATAATCAGTAATAAATGGTTTGCCTGGGCCCATAAAGCCACCTGAAACCAGATTTTTAATATCATCATCTTCCCAGGTAAGAATGTCTACTACGCCAGGTATTTTTAAGGCATTACCTGTATCCATGCTCTTGATTCTGGCATTTGCATAGGGGCTTCTTAAAAATTTTGCATGGAGCATGTCCGGGGCTGTATAATCTGCACCATATTTTGCAACACCTGTTGCTATTGAATAGGATAGTCTTCCCGGAAGATTTGGTTTGCCAACTACTCTGAAATCCTTACGTTGCCCGTTTACTCCCACTAAGTCAGCCATGTTTATTACTCCTAAATTTTAAAAGGGTTCCAGGGTTCCAGGGTTCTTGGGGGCAAGGAAAAGATTTTTCACCTTAATCCTCGACCCCTTTACTCCTCGAACCATCTCTTATCCTACCTCCAAGCATCAATCGAAACCGGCCTGCCAAGACCAAAATCGGTAACAAACCATGTTGTCTGTATACCGCCGCCAACAACAAGTATACTGATGCTCCTGGCGTTAAAGGGTTTTATTAATGTGTCACCTTTCAATTTGAGGTAATCCGAATATGGTGGAATGCCCTGTCGAGCCATGGGCAAATACATGGTGGCAGCTACACCGTTACCAAAGAATGAATCAACTGTCTTCTCAATATTATCTGCCAGATATTTACTGAGATCGTCCTTTGTATTCATATTGTAATCCGCCTTGAGCAGCTCTGCCACTGTCGGATCCATAATAACTGTTGCACCTCCAATTGCTGCAAGGGATCTCATGTAATCACGCATGAGAAAATGAGATGGATATGCCTTTTGCATCTCACCAACGCTTGAAATATATGTCCAGCCTGTGCCAAATGAAACTGTGCTGTCATTCTTCTTAAAATTATTCTTTACATGGTAAGGCAGCCAGCCTTCGGGAAGTGCCTCCTCATTCTCTGCAATGCAGAGGTTATTGTACTGAAGGTTGCTTCCGAGTGTGCTGAAGGTTGTTACGCCATGATGAATATTGCCTGCCGTCTTGCTCATTATGGTCAGGCTTCGGCCAACAACAGAGTTTACCTCGTTATGGGGGCCCATTGCATTCCCCTTGTAGTTCATGCCAAGTTCATCGCGGATAGGGCCGTTCACAAGGATCATATTTGCCATTGAGCTGGTAGAATTACCAAAGGGCACCTGAGTTGCTACTGCAAGTATAAGCGGCATAAATTCGGGTTTGGCTCCTGCCATAACAGCACAGATAGCTACCTTTTCTACTGTAAATTCCCTTTTTCCTCCTGGCCATTCAATAACCTTAACAACCTTATCAGGGGAATGGCTGGTGCCTTCAAGCATTGCCTTGACCCTCTCTTCTGTGGGCAGGATGATGGGGTTGTAATCTGTCCAGTCTTTGTCCTTGAAAAGTCGGTGTAGATTATCCTCCGTATCAGGCGGTAAAAACCTGGGCTCAGGTGTTGGCGCAGGTGCGGGGCCTGAGTATTTTTCATCCTTAGTGAGGGGCTTTGTAAGGTGTTCAACAATCGTAGGCATCATTGGTTTGCCTGATAACATATCGTTTCCCCTGACATAACGCCTGTGCACCTCCCTTGGCTGACCAGCAACAGGAAATGGTACCCCGATAAAGCGGATGGGCATACCGGTTACATTTGTATAGTTATATTCAACAGCATATCTCATCATATTGGCAGCAGCAGCCCCAACAGTGGGTATCTTATACTGTGTCTCCAGTGTCTTACAGAATCGGCTCACGGCCGAGGTACAAGAGTCTCAACCGGATATCCCTATAACTGCGGCATTTCCCTTTTCACCTATCTCTTTCCATAATACAAGGTCATCGGCCATATAGCTGCCCGCCTTTCTTTTAACCACAACATTTACCTTGGGCATGTTCTCGTTAAACCATATCTTCATCTCCTCAAAAACTCCGTAGGCCGCATCAGGGCCACCCCAGTTGATATCGACCAGATACAGTGTTTTGCCATCAAGTGTCTTAAGACGCTCTGTCAATGCAACCCTGTCAACCCCTGGGTTTGCGATTGCAGGGTTCATGACAGTTATCAGATCCTTGCTGTAAACTGCGCCGCATAGCAGTAATAATGCGACCACCATAAGAAGGAGTTTTGCTGGATATATTACCCTTTTCATGTTCTTCAACCTCCCAAAAAAATTAAAAAAAATTTATTCCTCAACTGAGACATATTATTTACAGATGGATAGCTGTAGTCATCGAAATCCAAATCAAAATCGTTATCGATTGCGACCCCGATTTGGGTTACGATTTCGATTGTATCAGTCATATAATAGTGTTGAGTCATAAAAGACCAGAACAGATGTGCAATATCGAATGGTTTTCATCCATTAAGAAAACCTTATCCATTTTTACAGCGATGTGCCGCCGGGGAGATCATCTCCCGGCGGCACATATTAATTGATATTAACCAAGTTTATCTCTCTTTTTAAGTAGATCCGCAACGTTTTTAAGACCAAGTTTATCAAGGGTCTTCTTTGTGGGGTTACCTGTTTCAGGATTATACCCTTCAAATTTATAGAACCTCTTCTTCCAGTCTGCAAACTTTGCCCTGTCAAGTGTTCTCCCTGACCCTGTGTCATATTTCCATTTTCCGTCAATATACATGGGCAATTCGCTGCCTCTGCCTGGTTGATCATACACATAATCAGGAAAATCCTCCATTTTGCTGGTCCTGCCCTGCAGTATCCATATGGATCTGTCAAGTGTATAGATCTTATGGCCAATTTCCATTGCATCTGCAAAGCTTAAGTCCTGGCCTGTGACTGCCTTCCAGAATCTTGGCTCAGCATTGGGTGTGGGGCCGCGTCTGTCTTCTGTGTTGTTGGTGATACACATTGGCCATCTCCAGCCGCAGAAACCGCCGCCGCCGATCCACATCTTTTCATAATGTTTTACCCATGCCACCTGTTTCACCTTGCTGTCAGAGTAAATACCGGTCGGGCCATCGCTATAGTCGATCATAAACTCATCGCCATTGTATGGCACCATTGCATCGGTATAGAGTTTAGCTGCCTCTGCTGCTGTGAGGTAGGGGTCTCCTGATTGAGCCATCCAGTGGAGCGGATAGTTTGCCATCATATGAAGCATCAGGTCACGTTCTCCGAGGATTGAACCGTAGCCCCATTCAACCTCAGTCTGCGAATCGTAATGTTCCTGGGTTCCCCAGTAGGTTAAACGGAGGATACCTTTATTAACATCCTCATCATAAAGGCCATATTTAGCCGCAAATCTTGCAGCTCCTTCAGCCATGTCATTACCGATTCCCTTGCGGTTTGCTATTGCATCAACAAGCATCTGTGGAAAACCCAGGTCATTCATCTTGTCAACCGGCAGATCACATTCGATCTTTTTGCCTTTACCCAGAAGACCGCGCATGTTCAGGCTGCGCAGATAGCCCATTGTTGGCATGAGCTGCCAGTGTCCGAGACCCATTTTCTGCATCATGTCATTGGCTACCCTTGATGCCTTTGAACTCCCGGGCATCATAAAGACCATTGTGCCAGCGCATACAGATTCATTGGAGTCGCCTGTAGCGAGCCTCATACGACAGCCTCTGGGGCATGATGCGCATGCAGCCGCCCTTGCTGGAACAAGGGGAGGGGTGCCATTGGTGACATTGCCACCACTCGGTGCGCCGCTTATAAGGCTGTATCCCATGCCGCCAAATCTGGCCGCTTCACGCGGGTTATCAACATTCCACTGGAATTGTTTAAACCATAGACGGGTCTCCATGAATGCCTTTGGGTCGGCTATTTTTACGCCGCATGTGCCTATTGCACTGATGGCCTTAAGATTCTTTGAACCAAAAACGCCGCCAAAACCGCACAATGCAGCCTGTGAACCAGGGCCATGCAACAGACAACCCAGACGACTCAGGTTTTCGCCGGCAGGGCCGCAGCATACAACGGCTGGAACCTGGGTTGTGAAATCATCATCTGAAACCTCTGCCCATTCACCCTGCCTGAGGCTTGGAATAACACGTCTGGCTATCTCCTCCTGGGTATCCCAGGTGTCCATTCCCCATACACCCTTGCCATCTTCTATGGTTATCTTGTCATTAATTATGTTTATCCATACCGGATCGCTTGCAGCGCCTTCTACAACAATGCCGTCCCACCCTGCGAATTTTAGCTGGGAGGTAAAACGCCCTCCGAAGTTACTGTGGCCAAACCACTCAATGGGGTAAAGCATTGGGGCCAGGCCCTGAACCTCGCATCTTCCTGATGCAGGCACATTTGTACCTGAAAAGGGGGATGTCATCATTATTATCAGATTCCTTTTGTCAAATGCCTCAAATGGCAGCTGATCACCAACCAGATCAAAAAATATCGCTGATCCGATTCCGTGGCCTCCGCCAAATGCCAGGTATTTTTCTGTTGGAATGGTGCTGACCGATTTATCAGTCAGGTTTACTCTTGCAATTTTGCCTGTATATCCGCCTTTCATTTCCATCCTCCTATTCCTTTGCCTTTGGCTTTGGTCCACCAAACATCCTTGGTCCCATATTTTTATATTTTGGTGGTATCATCCTGCTGTCATCTACCAGACCGAGATTAAAATAGTGGTCATTGCGCAGGTTAACATTATATCCTTCGGTCTCCTTTTGGTCAGGTGTTTCGGTAACAAACTTGATGGCCTGCATGGGACAGGATTCCACGCATGCCTGTTTGCCTCCGGGGCCGCCCTTTTCATTCCAAAATGGGGTATCAATGCAGAGGTCACATTTGGATGATTTTTCTTTAATGTGATTCCATACGGTGCGGTGAGGCTGCTGAGGGCACATCTGAAGGCAGGTTTTACAGCCGATGCATTCTTCTTCATTAATCCTTCTCACGTTCCCGTTTTCTGTGTCAATATATGCGGCACCCACAGGGCAGTTGATGACACAGGGGGGCGTTACACACTGGCGGCACGGTGATATCTGCAGATCAGTTGGAAATTTTCCAAATGAATTCTGTATTATCTGGATACGTGACAGTGAAAGGTTCTGCTCCCCATAATGGACCATTGAGCAGCTCAGCATGCAGGTGGTGCAGCCGATACACTTTTTACTGTCATAAACCAGATAGCCTTTGGATTCAGGGTATGATGCCCCTTTGGCCTCTTCGGCAACAGCACTATTTATGCCAGTTGTTGCAGCAATTGCTCCGGCGGCCAGTGCAGCGCTGCCGCCGACAAGGAATTGCCTGCGATTCATTGTCTTTTCCGGTGCTTCTTTTTTATCGGGCTTTTTGTTGTTTAGCATTTTGACTCCTTGATTGATAACGGGTTTATATCATTTTAAACCTCAAATATTTCAGCTTAAAATGGCCAGCTATATATGAAGAACCCGGATAATATACCAGAGATGCTATGAGTGTCAATGACCAATAGAGTTTATGTCTTCTAATGTTCTGAGGCGCTCATTCTGCATCTGATGATCTATTTTCCAGGTCATGTTCACTATTCCCACCCGAAGGGTGTGCCTTTCGGGACTATTTCACAGTATGCCTCAGCTACATGGATAAGGCCGTCATATATCTTGAATGAGTGCCAGACATCGAGCTCTCCGTCACCCTGAAAGAGAGAACCGGGGCCGAAATTCATGCGTACTGCCACTACACCCATCTCCTCATCCACTGCAAGTGTCCTGTATTTGATACCGGCCAGTGTAGGGATGAATTGTTTTTTCATATTATCGCATCCCTTGAAAAAGGTGCATTCCGGGCCTGCCATGAGCTGCCCGTTTTCATATCTGTAGGCATTGTCAGCCATTGGGGAATCAACCTTTACAAAGCTTCCTACCTTTAAACCCTCTGGATAGGTCAGCGCCATTTTTATTGCCTTTTCCCTGTCAACAAGCTGCTCTTTTTTGGGGATATAGGCCATGCCTTTGCTCACTGTTTTCAGATTTTCAGGGTTAAAGAGCATCCCCTCTTCCTTCCCCCTTACAACAGTTGATTCAATTTCTGTTATCTTCTGATCATCTATCTTCAGTCGAAAAACGAACAGCACAGGCTTATCTTTTTCTTCAATAACAAGGAATGATACGGCCACCCCCTGTTTTGTATCAAGAATGTCACGTCTGTAGTCGGTCAGTTTTATTTTGCTCTGCCACAGCCCTTCACCCACCTTTATCTCTTTACAGTCCTCTGTAAACTTTACCTTTGGTGAGAGAGGCAGAATGTCAGGCTTCTGGGCGACAAGCGCATCAATATAATTTGTTACAAATCCCTTTAGGCACTCTCTGTCACATGCCACCTTATCAGAAGCTACAGCTTTTAATGAAGGGAGACTAAAAATAGAAACAATAATGATCAATAAAACCGGAACAGATCTTTTAAACATAAACTCCTCCTCCTATAAATATGATCTTTTTTTCGTTTTTTACTGCCTGAAAAAAAAATAAAAATCATAAATAAATAAATTACTTAAAACGATCAAATCTATAATAGATTTAATTAATTATT
>CAZXUA010000162.1:0-4694 GCA_964643755.1 uncultured Desulfatiglans sp.
CGATGGAATCTCGTGACTGGAGTTCAGACGTGTGCTCTTCCGATCTATATGAGTAGAGGCCATGAGCTACAAGAAGATTTGCCCCCCAGTTGTTCCCCGAATATTTCGTCACACGAAGTTCCCCGATCGGTTTACCCCATAAAAAGTCGGTTCCAGTATAGCGAACAGCCTTTGCGCCGTCGCCGATGGCAACATCCTGCCAGAAAATCAGGTTATCGTCGCCCATGGGATACTCCTTCCAGAGGTCGATCTTAAAGTCCTTCTTTACTACCAGATAGCTTTTAAATCCCAGGAGATATGCATCCTTCCCAAGGATTGTAAGGGGTTCTCCTGGTCGGATATTCCTGTTGTCACGTGAGCTGTAACAAAGCCCTCCGGGCGGGATAATAATCTTGCGCTTCCTGTAATCCACATAGCTTTTCCTGATCATCATTGCTTCCTGGGCGATAAGACGATTGCCGTCATTTGTTTTAACGTACTTGCGTATAAAACCATTTAGTTTCGGCACAAAGGCGCTTGTGCCTTCCGGGGCGAACCACTTTGCGTCAGGAATAACCTCCGGATAGGATGTGAATCGCGATTGCACCACAGGCACGCCATAGGTTGGATCAGCCAGACGTTCTAGGAAGGTGTCCTCCATTACAGGGTAAAACAGGGGGCTCTTGCCGATGAAAAAATCTATATTTTCTCTACCCTCTTTCCAGAGTATAAGATTATCTGTCCTCCGGAAAAAGGAATCGCGCACATAGCAATCCTTTACAACATCGCTTTCAAAATCACTGGCAACCACCTTGAAATAGCTTCGATCCCATACCTCTGAGATCTTTACAGGACCGTTATAAGTGTTGTTCTCATCGCTGAGGACAAAGTTATCCCTGTTTTCCAGCACAAGCCTTTTCAGCATGCCTGTCTTATAGTCAGCCTCAAGCCTCACTATATACCGGTCATCTTTCGGCCATGGCTTTCCGTTCTCAAGCCTGACAAGGTCACTGTATACAGCTAGAGAAAGAGTGCCTTCCTTCCACCCGTAAGGCACACCGTTGGCCCAGGGAACAAAGTCCGATGCCTTGTAATAATCCGGGTCAACAATCAGCTCAATATGGATATCCAGATTAAAATCGGTCAAACAGTAATCTTCCTGATTTTGAACTTTATATTCCTGTTGGGTAGCAGGCTTTAGGAGCTTGGATGCAAGTATTTTATTCCCTGTCCAGTTTCTTATCTCCACCTGTACGCCATTCTCTTTTCTGAAAGTGTATATCCTTTTGCTGCCGTACCAGCGAAAAGTCTCCTGATATACATCCATCACCCATGGTCTTTCCATGGAAAAAACGGCATCCGTGACAACTGGATACTCTATCATTGAAAACAGGGCCTTATCAAAATCAATATCTTTGGCCATCAGTTTTGTAAGGCCATAAAGATAGCTGTCACTCATGAAAAAGGGTTTGAGCTGAGGATTGATGCCTTCATTGAGATTCATGCCTTTCACGTTGTCGGCCTTATCAAAGGAGGTCGATATGGGCCATTCATGAGGCCATGCCCCGGAAGGAGAAATGAGTGCAAATTCGCCATAGGGTTTTCCATAATGATCTGTTGCGTAATCAAACCACAACCGGTAACCGGAGGCATCTAAAATCGCCTTTCCGCCCTTTTTCACCTCTACATCCCGTTTAATAACCTTCTTGTGGGTCGAACGAAGAAGATATGTGTGCTCCCCGAGAATTAAAAATGGCTCCCGCATAAGTGGTCTCGCATCATCTGAGGTCTCTGATACATAATAAAGACCGCCGGCAGGTACATATGCCTTGCCCTCCTTGATCTCGCTTCCCCTCAAAACAAGACATTCAGAAAGGCCTCGTTTCTCACCGTATTGGTTGTGGTACTCCTTGTTAAGCAGACCCCCAAGCTCGGGGATATAGGTGGCGTCCCCTGCCGGGGCCATACCCCTGGGATTCTCCCCTCCGATCAAAGGGAATGAGGAACAGATTAAAAAGACTAATATAAAAATGAACGCTAAAGACCATTTCATTCCAGAAGTGCGTGAATTAAGGCATCTATCCATCCTTAGAAAGAACACATTACCCTCCGACCTGAAACCAGTTTAAGATTTAATCAGCATTTGGACGGGGAGAGTGGGATATCTTCATCTTCTTCCTGAAGCTCCTCACCCTGACGCGGAACAGTATAAAGGTCACCCTCTGTGCCTACCCTGGGGTTGATCTCCTTATAAATCTCCTGTGTAATCCCGGGTACTTTAAGCAGATCTTCCGCCTTTTTAAACGGCCCTTTTTCATCCCGGTATTTTACGATGGACTTGGCAATCTCGGGTGTGATACCCGGCGCTTTAACAAGATTTTCTTCAGAAGAGAAATTAAATTCGATTCTTTGTTCTCCCAGACCACCTGTATGCCCTTTTTCCTGGGCCAATGCCCATTCAGAAGAGAATACCACCATCAACATCATGGCCATAAAACATATTACCCTGTTCTTCATGATAACACTCCTTATTATTCTATTTTCTTGTAACATCGTTTATTTTCAATTTTTTTTAATGCCTACTTTGCTGTCTTAAGATCTTTGAGCCTGAGAAGGGAATTCTCAGGGGGAATTACAGCCTTCTCTTTAGGCTTCTTTAACTGCGGAACATAATTATAGGGAACCCTGTATGCCCTGTATACCAGATTAAAATTTTCAGATTTGTCATAGTAAGGGCTGACATATTCCCACACTGTCTTATAATCAGGTGTAACTTCAAAGATACGGCCAAATGAGCCTTCTGTTATAAGGGTATTCCCATTTGGAAGTCTCTGGGCCGAACTCACATAATCACTGTAAAACCTGACATTATCCCTTGAACCTGCCTTATTGGCGTTATATTCCCATACAATTTCAAGGGTAACAGGATTTAATTCGATAACCCTTGAATAATCCCTTTTTAAATTATTAAGGCCAGTCGGCGCAACGGGGCTTGGTTCACCATATCCTCCATACCCGCCATTATCAAAAATAATGATATTTCCGTCACCGGGAAGCCCTTTGGGGATCATATGGACATGATGCTGACCTATAATAGGCCCGATCTTTTTCAGTTCGGTTGTCGATTCATAATCCGGACCAATATGCCAGACAATTTTGCCTGTATTACGGTCAATGATCCCAAAGGTATTGGTCTGACGGGCACTGTAGATTATATTGTCTGGATTAAACCGTTTGTCACCCTGATCATACCACTTGTTTGGTCCAAGCCATGATGCGGAATTAATATGTATCCAGTCACCACCAACGACACCAGGTGTCCTGGTCATAGCATAATTGGGATAACGATACATAACGATCCTGGCCATTTCATCAAACCCCATTTCTTTTACATGATCACTGGCAATCCACCTGAAGAGCTCTTTTCCGCTGTAATCAACCTCGACGATAATATCATCACACAAAAGCTTGTCGCTTATCTTCTTGTTTTCAACCATGAAATTGGAAAGGATGAGGGTTTTACCCTTGTCAACGTATGAATCCATGCCTGGCACATAATAGCCTACAGGGTTACCCTCTCTCTGAAAATCATGGTGAACGCCTGCCTTATTAAATGTCCAAACTATATTGCCGTTCCAGTCCACTATTGAGAGGTCATTGGATTCTTCATGACCCAGTATCCTTCCCCTTTTTCCGGTAGCGCCCATTGCATATCCGCCAGGGAGCAGTTTCGCGGGATGTTCCTCATCGCAGAGGTTGGCCCAGTGATGAACAACATTACCGTTCATATCTATCAGGATTGTCTGATTTCCCTTTGTGGTAAGTATTGTGTAGCCGCTAAATGTCTTGTCAGGATTGAAAATTGTTGTTCCATGGGGAGACACAGTTGGAAAGGCATATAATGATGAAGGTATTAAAAGGCACAGCAGCAGAATTGAATATATTGGATATCTTTTCATAGCAAACTCCAGGGTTGCAAGAGAGGTTTAATAAACATGAAAACTTTCGGTATCATCTACATCAAACCATTCCTTGAGCATCTCAAACCATTTTTCCTTTTCAGCCTTTCTGACAGTGGTTACAGCCTCCTGATTTGGCCCTATTATAAGTATAACCTTCTGACCCACATTCCATGCCTGGGGTTTGTAGAACATCTTTCCTGCACTGCTGCCCTCTGTAATGGCTTTGTATTCATCAGCAGTAAGGGCCTCTCTGGCGATATCAGCTATCTCCTTTGATTCATCAAGGCTCCCCAGCACAAAAATATACAGCTCCTCCTTTACGCCAGAAAATGAGTCCGGGGTAACAACCTTTACAGGTATCTCCTTTGACTCAAGAAAACCGAGCCAGTCTTTTGAGGCATCCTGCGTGGCCTTTGTGGCAACCACTATAAGATCCGCAGCGGTTGCATTAAAAGCAGATAAGATGGCCATAAATATTATGCTAACTATTATTTTCCATACCGATTTTATCTTCATGAAATCCTCCTTTTATTCCTTTATATTTTTAATTCCTGTCGCTGTACTCCTTTTCTATCTTCATAATTCTTCTTGAATATTTTCAAGATTCCTCAAATACAGGTAAAATTTAGAGTCCTATTTTTCAGAATTAATATTCTGTTTTGTATATATAGGGAGATAGATCCTATGTGTCAATGAAAATTTAATACCAATTCTGGATGATTCCTTTTGAAATCCAGTATCCATAGGGACTGT
>CAZXUA010000162.1:4704-10539 GCA_964643755.1 uncultured Desulfatiglans sp.
GGGACTGTTGCATCTTCCCATTCGCACTACCCATTATACCTTGAATTCCTGAACCTGTTTCAAATCTTTTTAAGGGCCGTAAAGGTTCCAAGGCTATTACCCCCGGCAAAGGCCAGGATATTCATCAGCCCGCTGCTCGCGCTATCCTGCAGGATCATGGTCAGAAGAACAAAGTTGACTACTGTAATGATCCCGCTCAGAAGCGTGGCCCAGGCGATTTTTTTTTCAGTTATGAATCTGGTATATTTTGTGACTAAAAGATCAACGATAAATCCTGCCACAAAAATAAATATAATTTTCCAGACCATGGGGCACCTCCTTCCTGTGGGATTTGATGGAGTACGATCCTGACCTAACCGACGGAAACCAGTCAGATTGCAGATATCAGGCACAATATAAATCTGCCCGGACCTGTGATCTGAAAGGCGTTCAGCTTAAAATTAATTGGCTTATTATTTTAGAGGTAAAGATTCATGATTGGGAAAAGAGAAGAGATCGAGGTGAATCTTAATCATCCAAAGCCCGACGGAGGTTGATCGTTTAAATCCATAAAAATCTCCATTTTTAAGTGAATAATAAACCTAAAAAGCAATTTAGCGGCCAATATAATATTAAACGGTGGGAATGTCAAGATTTAGCCAAAAACAGACGAATACCAGTCTTTTTTATTTCAGGGAATTAACACCAACTTTCCTTTTTCGCCTTTATTAACTCTATGCATTATCAATTTTACATATACAAAGGACAGGATACAGGTATAATAATAGTCAATCGGCAATCTTTTCCTGTAGATACTGATACAGTCATGATAAAATGGGCCATTTAGTGGACCATTAAAGCAAAAGCATATGTTTCCACTGTGACCATTAGAAGAGCAATAATTTTATTGTGCCTGCCATTCAATAACTTGGAGTGAATGGCAATAAGAGAAAAGCAGGGCTGGCAAATATATGAAGGATCCTGATTTTAGAAAGAGCTATCTTGAAGAACTCAAAGATTTTTTTGCCTTTTCGAAAAACCTCTGGTCTATTCTTGCGGGTGTTTCGGTTTTCTTTCCTCTCTCCAATATCTTACTCGATGTTATCCCTCTTGGTTCATACGGAGCTAACGATGGTGTCTATGACAGGGTTACCCCCAATTTTATAACAACCAGTGCAACGGTAATAACCCTCTTTGTAATCCTTGCCACTTATACGAACCGCAGAGAATTTCAAAAACTGAGGAAAAGGGGTTATATGCTTCGAAAGGCATGGCTTTCCCTGATTGCAGGGACCCTGTCACTCATCATATATCTCATAATATACCAAGTATATAGCGAATATGCCTGGGTATCATGGAACTGGAGAAGTGGTGATCCCAGAAAACTATTTGCAGAAATTCCCCTTCTAATATTCTATGTTATATTTTTTTCACTGCTTACAAGAGCATTTATGATCCTGGGCATGATCGAGTTTTTTGGGAAAATAGAAACTAAAGACAAATGGGATAAGAAAACGGCCTAATCTTCGCCACAGGCAATCTTGCTCAGGTTATGGAACAGATGGGTAAAAGTAATAAAAAAAACACCCTGACAAGTCGCCCTGCCAGGGTGTTGGATAGATTTGCGGAATGCTCTGAGGCTATATAAAATAGGTTTTTAAAGGGGGAAACCCGTTAAATTCAACAGAGCTGTAGGTGCTTGTATAGGCGCCAGTGGACAACCAGTAAAGCCTGTCACTGATTGCGAGGTTTAAGGGTAAAGGGTATTTATAGTCTTCATATAAAATATCCATGCTGTCGCAGGTAGGGCCTGCAAGGATCGCCTCTTCCAGTTCACCTGTTTTTCCAGAATAGATTGGGTATTTAATAGCCTCATCCATTGTCTCAATCAGGCCGGTAAATTTACCGACATCGGTATATACCCAGCGATTCAGCGCTGTACGCGATTTTCTTGAAATCAATACAACCTCACTCACCAGCACACCTGCATTACCGACAAGTGATCGACCAGGTTCGAGAATGATTTCGGGCATATTTTCACCAAAACTCTCTGTAAGGAAACGTGTAATTTCCTGTGCATAAAGTTCAAGTTCATTTGTCTTGGTAAGATAATTGGCAGGAAATCCACCGCCAAGGTTGATCATTTTGAGATCAATCCCGTCTTCATCCATTAACCTTTCAAAAATAACCTTTACCTTTCCAATGGCAGCATCCCAGGCGCCTATATCACGCTGCTGAGAACCAACATGAAAAGAGACACCGCATGGAACAAGTCCCAGATTTTTTGCCATGATAATCAGGTCCATCGCCATGTCTGCCTGGCAGCCGAATTTCTTGGATAATGGCCAGTCCGCTGTAAATGTACCTTCGGTCAATATCCGGGTATAAATTTTAGAACCTGGCGCTGCCTTGGCAATGCTTCTGATGTCTGCCTCAGAATCTGTTGCATACATCCGCACACCTTTTTCGTAAAAATACCTGACATCTTTGCTCTTTTTAATAGTATTGCCAAAGCAGATCCTGTCAGGGCTTATGCCAAGAGACAATACACGGTCTAGTTCATATATGGAGGCAATATCAAAATTGATATTTCTATCACGCAAAAGGGTAAGGATCTCTATTGAAGGGTTAGCCTTCACAGCATAATAGATCTTGGCATAGGAAAAGAGTCTCTCCAGCTCTTCAAGTTTCCGCATAACAGTGGCGGTATCAATAACCAGAAAAGGGGTCTCCTTATTTGCTGAAAAGGCGCGGATCTTTTCAAAGGTTTCAGGGTCTATGTATTCTTCAAGTTGTATAGGCACAATATTTACTCCAATTTATTCATATAAATTATATCCGACAATCATCCATTTTAAAACTTTTTAAAGCTGCATGAAACAGGTTAAAGTTTTTAAAAGAACTAATTTTTAAGGGAGGCACTATAAGGAAAATGGGGTTGCATATCAAGGGAAAATTATCCTATCAGTAAAATTAAAGGAGTAATCCAGTATTCACCTTTAAATGCATAAATAATGTATTTTAATATCAAGCGGTTGCACGTGTTCTGGAAAATCTCAGGATATCCAGGAATAAGGCCTTACGGGTAAGTGTTTGCCGCAAGCAAATATTTTTGTTAACATATCCGGTACATTCAGAGGGTTCATATACATATGAGAAAAAATAGACAGGGTAACGATAATAACAGGGAACTACAAAGCCTTATCTCCTCTTATGACAAATTTATACCTGACAGGATTATTGATCTCTTGGGAAAATCAGGCGTATCAGAAATAAACCCTGGAGATCAAATAGAACTGCATCTTACAATACTTTTCTCTGATATACGTGGATTTACGACTATTTCTGAATCACTGTCGCCAAAAGAGACTTTTGATTTTATAAATTCATATTTTTACCAGATGGATACGCTGATTAACAAGAACAATGGGATCATTGATAAGTACATTGGCGATGCAATAATGGCTCTATTCCCGACAAATGCAGATGATGCATTGAAATGTTCGTTACTTATGCTAAAACAGCTTGAGCATTATAATGAGACCAGAAAAAAATCAGGGTACCAGGCAATCAGTATTGGAATTGGGCTGAATACCGGTATATCAATGTTAGGCATTATTGGCGGAAGTAACAGTTTAGCAAATGACCCCAGCGCTTCGCTTTGGTGTTATAGATGAAAGAAACTTGTGAGATATATTGGCATAAAGATTATTGATAACCAGCATTTTGAATTATTTAATAAATCAAAGAAATTACTCTCCAGCGTGAAGAAACAGCAAAATGATATTGAAGAAATAATGGACTTTCTGGAAGATTACGCGCAAAAACATTTTTCAACTGAAAAAAGATTTATGGAGGAATATGATTATCCATTCATTAAACATCAGATCGATCAACATCAGAAATATGTAAAGACATTTTCTGTATTGAAAAAAGAGGTCATGGAAAACAGACTGTCAAAAACCTATTTAATGTTTAGGATACAAATATTTTTAATCGACTGGCTGTTAAATCATACGATGAAAGAAGATATGCATTTTGGCCGTTTTTTGAAATATCAAAAGAAATCCGCCTGACTGCTTCAACACTCACCACATGGTCTCCTTTAAAACAAGGCGATATCCAGCCAATGAGGTTCACGGAGTTTTTATCTTTTCCAACATATCCTCCGTGTGCCCCATGGTGAAATATATCTTACAGAGCCTTTTTCAGCGGTGTTGTATAGAGCCACAATGTATGCTCAGAATTATCCTCGTTTGATATTATCTCTATCTTTTTATCAGGGATATATCCGCTCAGATCATAGTTATGGAACACAAGCCTTGAACCTGGCTTAAGCGTCTCAAACTGGGGTACCAGCCTCAAGTTCATCTCAGGAAGAAGATAAATCGGAAGCACATCCGCATCGCTTATATCCACGGTAAAGATATCTGCCTGGATAATCTTAACAAGGTCTGAAACATTATTTCTTTCTGCATTCTTCCTTGATTCACGGACCATAACAGGATCTATCTCATAACCTATCCCTCTGGTTCCGTATTTCTGTGCTGCCAGGACAAGCATCCTTGCATCACCGCAGCCAAGGTCAACAACAAGGTCATCCTTTTTCACCCCTGCCATATGCAGCATCTGGGAAACAATATCATATGGTGAACCTACATAAACCACATCAGGCGTCTGTATAAATACAGGCTCATCTGTGGCCTCACCAGCAAAAAGCACTGGCAGGCATAAAAAAATGATAACAGGGATCATATATTTTACTAAGAATTTGATTTTTTTCATGGTGTCTCTCTCCTCTCTGTTTCAGGCTGATAAAAGCGGTTTTAGCGGAAGATGGCAAGGGATGGGAATTTCATGATAACATCCCGTACAGCCAGATCATTCATACCGGAGCCTTCTGCATAGACGATACGCAGGTTTGGCATTGATAAAAAATAGGACAGGTCCATGTCCGGTATTATGCATTTTTCAATATTCAATTCATTAAGCCTTGCCATGCCTGATAAGGCCTTTATGCCCTGCCCTGATATTTGTGTGCCGGCAACAGAAAGCACCTCCAGATTTTTAAACCTGGAGATCTCAACCATATCGTTATCAGTAATCCTGTTCCCGCTTAAATTAAGCACCTTCAGTGTTTCAACGGCATTTAATTTTTTTAGCGCCTCTCCATCAATATTTGTATTCTGAAGCGCCAGAGCCTCAAGTCTTGTGAGGCCGGATATCCATGAAAAATCTGCGTCCTCAAGATTCATGTCATGTATGTAAAGACGTTTGATGGAAGTGCATTTTTTAAGGTGTTTTAACCCCTTGACCGATATTTTACCATTTCCGATTTCCAGCCACTCAAGGGATGTTAGGTCAGGGAGATAACTCATTGCCTTTTCGTTAAACTCACCATTTTTTGCCTCTATCCAGCGGATATAACCATTCGGATCGGCCTGTAGAGGGATACCTGCCTTTTTAAGCATGATCACTGAATTTTTATTATCATCAGGGAGAATAGCATTATTGCCCCTGGGTGACATACTGCAAACAAAGAAAATTGCTGTAATAATTATAAGCTGTACTCTATTTTGATTTAAATCCATTAGAACACCTGTATTCCTATTTTATCAATATATGCACTTCCTGTTTTTCTGATCAAATAGCTGATGATGTAAAAAAGCCGTAGCCTTTATCCGATTCTATTTTAACTTTAAAGACCACGGCCTAAAAATCATACTGCATAAAATGATTTTACCGCACCTTTGTTAATAAGGTTGCAATAATACCAATTGCACAGATAGGGATCATCCAGTACCCTGCTACAGATCGGAAGAGCACACGTCTGAACTCCAGTCACCGCTCATTATC
>CAZXUA010000163.1:0-10382 GCA_964643755.1 uncultured Desulfatiglans sp.
ATTAATTAATACTAATTTGGCTTGACAAGTGGTCCCATAGAAGAGACAAGGCATGTTTACCCACCGGTATTGTGGTGGGCCTTGTCTCTACCGGAGTCAAATCAAACTCCAAAACAATACAGCCCTGGTTTAGCATCAATATGCTCTGTCAATCTTTTCTCTGACCTCAGAATCCAGTTGCTTAATAAATCAGGCAATACAATGCTTTAAGATAAGGTAAAAACCCGCTCTGAACAAATTCCTTGATCCACTATGTCTTACCTTGCCCATGTGTACTTTTTATGCTAATCACTTTTATATCAAAAAAAATGGAGTAATGCTGATTTGAAATGGCTGATGTAAATATATCTCAAATAAATAAACAGACAGGGATAAAAAAAATTACCTCACGGATGTTCTTCATCATCCTTGTTGGTATAATAGCAGGGCTCGGCTCTGTCGCATTTCATTATCTTTGCCAGATCGGGATACATTTTTTTCTTGATTATACAGCAGGATACAGACCTCCTTCAACAGCAGGAGAAACCGAACTTTTCGCCCCGACCAATACTGTCTTCAACAGATGGATACTGCTGTTTCTGCCAGCCATAGGTGGCCTTGTAAGCGGATGGATAGCCTATACCTTTGCTCCGGAGGCAGGAGGACATGGTACAGATGCCGCAATTGAGGCATATCACAACAAAGGAGGTTTTATCAGGGGCCGGATACCGTTTGTAAAGGCAATTACCTCTGCTATAACCATTACCACAGGAGGATCAGGCGGAAGGGAAGGTCCTATAGCTCAGATTGGTGCAGGATTCGGCTCTTTTCTTGCCACAAAACTTAATCTTGGTAATCGTGAAAGAAGGATACTTATGGCAGCAGGCATGGGTGCAGGAATAGGAAGCATATTCCGCGCACCACTTGCCGGGGCACTGTTTGTTTCGGAAGTGCTCTACCGCGATACTGAGTTTGAATCGGATGTTATTATACCGACCGGCATTGCATCTATCATCGCCTACTGCATCTTCTGCATGTTTTTTGGATGGGGTTCACTCTTTGATACAGAGGATTTTATATTTAATAATCCCCTTGAGCTTATCCCGTATGCAATGCTCTCACTTGTACTGGTAGCTGCGGGCATTCTGTATATAAAATGTTTTTACGGGGTACATAATCTTTTTGCTAAAATTAAGATTCCCAACTATTTGAAACCGGCCATTGGCGGGCTTTTAACAGGGATGATCGGCTTTTATCTCCCTCAAACACTTTCATTCGGATACGGCTATTCCCAGCAGGCCCTTGCAAATCAGCTTCCGGCCCTTCTTCTATTCGGTATAGCCTTTGGCAAGATACTCACCACATCGTTCTCAATAGGGTCAGGCGGAAGCGGTGGGGTCTTTGGTCCATCCATAGTAATAGGCGGTGCACTTGGTGGAGCAGTCGGCAGGGTATTCAACATACTTATTCCCGATATAGTTACTCACCCCGGCGCGTTTGTTGTTGTAGGTATGGCTGGTTTCTTTACCGTTGTATCAAAGGCACCCATATCTACCATTATTTTTGTAAGCGAAATGACCAACTCATATCATCTCCTGCTTCCCAGCTTTCTGGTATGTCTTCTGGGATATACCCTTTCAAGAAAATATACTATTTTCATCAAACAGGTCAGAAGCCGGATAGATTCAAATGCCCACCGGGGCGAATTCTTTGTAGATGTGCTTGAAAAGATAAAGGTCGGAGATCTCTTCTCAAATTTCAGCACATATGATGTTGTCCCTGAAAACATGTCATTCAGTGATTTTAAGCAACTATTCAGTGATTCAAACCAGCACTATTTTCCTGTTATTGACAGGAACGGAAAGCTGACAGGAATATTTTCTGTTAATGATGTAAGAGGGGTTCTGTTCAACCAGGAGATAGATAATGTGGTAATGATGAAAGATATAGGCACCACTGATATTATTTTCACCACGCCTTCGGATGACCTGAATGAGGTGCTTAAAAAATTTACTATCCGCAATATCCAATCCATACCGGTTGTTAAGGATGATGATCATTCCACGCTTATCGGGATGCTTGACCGGAGAGAAGTTATAAGGGTTTATAATAAAAGGATTGAAGATTTGAAAAGTAAAGAAACTTAAAGGTATAAATTTCAGAATCAGTCTAAATTTTTTCAACCAATCAAACTGGAAAAATAAAGCTATACCAAAAATTCTGATCTTGTATTTAATGATATATATTTTTCCAGCTTGTTAAGCAGCTCCTGTGGCTGAATAGGTTTTGATGTATAGTCATTCATGCCGGCAGCAATGCAGATTTCTCTGTCACCCTTCATGGCATGAGCGGTCATGGCGATTATGGGGATATTATGATTTTTGACCCCTGATGATGAGTTTCTTATACGCCTTGTCGCCTCTATGCCATCCATCTCGGGCATCTGAATATCCATAAGCACAACATCATAATCATCATTCTCAAGCGCCTTTAATGCCTCCTTTCCATTAGAGGCAATAGTGTGCCCGAAGCCTGCCTTTGCAATAATTTTCTGTATGATCTTTTGGTTAACAAGATTATCCTCAACAATAAGTATCTTGATCTTGTTCCGTCTTTCATCATATACAGAACGCTTTGTAACAATCTGGCTTTTCTTATCCTTCTCTGCCTGTTTGCCTGTAGAGAGCACCTCCACAAGGCAGTCATATAAGAGTGATCTTCTGATAGGCTTAGTAAGGTAGGCTGCAAAACCGATCTTTTCCATAAGCAATGCATCGCCTCTCATACCATGGGTGGTAACCATTACAAGCGGCGTATCCTTTAATACAGGGTCATCCTTAATTATCTTCCCAAACTCATCACCTTTGATACCTGTAATACGCATATCAAGTATCACAGCATCATATAAGGTTTTCTCCTTTTCTGCCCTGTGCATTAATTTCAGGGCCTCTTCTCCTGATTCAACCATATCAAAGGCGCATCCCCATGATTCAAGATACCCTGATAATATCCTCAGATTCGTTCTATTCTCATCAACAAGGAGAAAGCGCCTTCCCCTGATGCCTGTTAATGGAGGAGTAACCCTTTCTAATGCATTATCCTGCTTTTCAAATATTGCTGTAAACCAGAAGGTTGAGCCTTTCCCTTCTGAGCTGATAACGCCTATATCGCCATTCATAAGGTTTGCAAGCTTTTTTGAAATACTTAAGCCAAGCCCTGTTCCGCCGTATTTTCTGGTTGTTGATGAGTCACTCTGTTTAAAGGATTCAAAAATTATATCTGTTTTATCATCCGGTATGCCAACCCCTGTATCCTTAACCTCAAACATAAGTTCCACATGGCTGCCCTCCTCTTCTGTTGGAAAGACCCGCAGATTGACCTCTCCCTTATCTGTAAATTTAATGGCGTTGTTGGTTAAATTTAAAATTATCTGTCTTAAACGGCCGGGATCGCCCCTCAAAAGATTTGGTGTTTCATGGTGAATCTCATAGCTGAATTCAATACCCTTTTTCTGTGCCATCATGGCAGGCAGCTCTACAACCTCTGCAACCGCGTTCCGAAGGTTAAAATTGATCGTCTCAAGGTCAAGCTCCCCTGCCTCTATCTTTGAAAAATCAAGTATATCATTGATGACTGTAAGCAGGCTCTTCGAGCTGCTCATTCCTGTCTCGATAAGTTCAAGCTGTTCTTTGTCCAGATTTGTGGATAACAGGAGATTAAGTATCCCCATCACCCCGTTTAATGGGGTTCTTATTTCATGGCTCATATTTGCCAAAAATTCGCTCTTTGATTTGTTGGCCAGTTCCGCATCCCTCATGGCCTTTTCAAGCTTCTTTTCTGTCTCCTTTCTTTCTGTAATATCCCTGGCAAAGATAAGGGTTGCAGGCCTGCCATTATGCATTATCTTTGCAACCGATACCTCAACATATATAACGTCACCATTCTTTTTTATACCTTTATGTTCATAACGTTCAGCCCCTGCAATCTCACCTTTGAGTCTGCTTTGCCCCCGTTTTTTTATAATTTCCATATCATCAGGATGAATAAGATTAACATCTGCCTTTCCCACTACCTCTTCAGGTGAGCCATACCCATATATGCGTGCGTAGCTGCTATTCACGTATATATGTATGGCGTCCTGAATAATGGCAACACCATCATAAGAGCTTTCGATTGTTGTCCGGTATTTTTCCTCGTTTTCCTTGAGTTTATTTTCAGCAAGTTTACGTTCTGTTATGTCACGTATTACAGCCTGGGTGTAGGATGTTTCAAGATCAATGATATTGGGCCTGATCTCAACATCAATAAGCTCTCCATTGGCCTTGACCAACTGTGTTTCAGCATGAAGAACACTCTGGATATTTTTCGCTATTATCTCTTTGTCTGCTTCCCTGTGAAGATCAAGTATTGTCATTTCAAGGAGTTGTTCTTTGGTGTAACCCAGCATTTCACAGGTGCGATTATTTACGTCCTTAATAATGCCTTTTTCTTGAATGATAATAGAATAAATAGACTGATCAAAAAGGGCATGGTATTTTTTTTCACTTTTTAAAAGCGCCTGCGCCCTTTGTTCAACCCTTTTTTCCAGCTCCTGATTAGCCTTTTGTAGTGACTCCTGGGCCTCTTTTCTTTTTGATATATCGGAATAAAAGGTAAACCCGCCAACAATCAGATTATTATGTATGATCGGCGATACCCTGCACAGGACATCTATCTTTTTACCACTTTTATGCCAGCGGACAGTTTCATATTCGACAGATTCACCGCTGATCATTTCAGGTGTAACTATTTTTGAACCGGAATCATCCTTAATTAATAAATCAGCAACAGACTTCCCCAGAGCATCTTCCTTTGTGTAGCCAAAAATTTTTGTAAATTCAGGATTAACATACTGGATATCAGGGTTGGTGTCTGTAATCACTATTCCAATTTGAGCCACCTCAAACATTGTTTCAAAAAGTATGTCTTTTACAGGCAGTTTGGTTTTTATGGGGATTGAGATATCTCTTTCCATGAATTTTCCAGTAATTAGCAAATGTATTTTTATGGAATTTGCAACTGTCATGCCAGAATATTAAATACTTTATTATGTCATTTTAATGTATTTATTATGCCTTTTTTAACTTCAGCAGCCGGTATACCGGATAGAGATCAAAAAGAAGTCATTTTTTTGACTTTAATAATTTTCAATTTTTTTTATTGACATCCTGTTTTTAGTGTATTAGTGTATTAATACACTTAGCAGCATAAACTTATGAGATTTAATGATGATTATTGAGATAGACAACCATAGCGGTGTTCCGATCTACACCCAGGTAATAGAGCAGATAAAGCAGTATGTGCTGTCCGGGAATCTATCTGAAGGTACCCAGCTTGAAAATGTGCGGAGCCTTGCTTCCCGTCTCATGGTTAACCCCATGACCATAAGCAAGGCATATAACCAGCTTGAGCGTGATGGTATTATTGAGCGCCGCCGCGGGATCGGGATGTTTGTAAAGCCCATGTCAAAGGGGATCAAAAAGGATTTTAAATCCCAGACAGCAAAGGAGAGTTTTAAAAAGGCTGCTGCAACAGCAGTACTTATGAAATACACAGAGGAAGAGGCGGTTGATTTATTAAGAGAGATATACAGAAAACTGAAAAATGAACAAGGAGAAGATAAAGATGAATGAAAAACCTATTATTTCAGTAAAGAATCTCAACAAGCGTTTTGGTTCCATTTGTGCAATCGATAACCTGTCCCTTGATATTTACCCTGGCAGGATATACGGCCTTATGGGCGCAAACGGCGGTGGTAAAAGCTCCCTGATCCGCCACTGGATTGGGCTTTACCTGCCGGATTCAGGCACATGCACCACATTTGATGTAGAGGCAAAAAGGCTTGGGCCACATGAGCTTGCGCGCATTGGCTATGTTCACCAGGAAGGGAAACTGATCGACTGGATGAGCATTGCAAAACTGGTAAGATATGTTGCAGCCTATTACCCCACATGGAATAAGGGTATTGAAGAACGCTATATTAAAGAATTTGATCTTGACCCGAAGGCCCGTGTGGGCAAACTCTCACCAGGCCAGAGGCAGATGGTTGCAGTGCTGCTTGCCATATGTTTTGAGCCGGAGCTATTGATACTTGATGAACCGGCAGCAGCAATGGACCCCCTTGCCCGCCGCAAGTTTCTTGAGCTTTTAATGGAGATAATACAGGTTGATGGTCGCACCATAATAATATCATCACATATATTAACAGACATAGAAAAGGTAATAGATCATGCCCTTATCATGAACAGGGGAAAGATGATCTGTGACCAACCCATAGATGACCTGAGAGAGCAGTACATAAGGCTGAGGCTTACATCCCTTAATGGGCCTATTCCTGAAAAGCTGCCATTCAGTAATATCATAAAAAGGGAGCAGAACGGCTCAAAGGCAATTATTACACTTGCCGGAAACACGCAAAACCATGATGAACTGGAAGTGATAGCAGACAGCATCCACTGCCAGATGGAGCAGGTGCCTCTGCCGCTGGAGGATATATATCAATTGGTGGTTGAGAATAGAAATTAGGAAAGAGGAAATAGGAAAGAGATTTAAGGGCGCAGGGCTCAAGGCTCAGGGCACAGGGAAAGGCGCAAAGCGCAAAGCGCTTAAAAGCTGGGAAGTTAGAAGGCTGGTAAGCCCGGAAAAATAGGATGAATGGGAATGAATTAGGGAAAATCGGAATAATTGTAGGGGCGGACTGCTTGCCGCGCCATAGCTTCTCCGACCACCATAGCTTTAGCGAAGGTGGTTAGCGACGGCTGGCGTGTCTGCCCGCATACGTAGATTGCATAATTGAAATGAGCTCCTTTACGTGAAAGACAATAACAAAGGCTTGGAAGCTAGATGGAAAGTAAAGAAATTGAAAAGAATAAGCAGGGATAGGTAAATATAAAAGAGAAACAAAAATGTCTATACTAGTTGAAAATCTAAAAATTTATAACCCGCTGGAACATAGAAGCGACAAAGCATTGTTTCTAAAAAATATCTTCATGATATTTCTTGTATTTCTGTTTTCATTCAGAGCACTATATGAACTTAAATTAGAGGATGCCATTCTGAATGACCAGTACCCCTTTCCCCCTGTGATATATCTTTTTGTTGCAATGTTTTTTATGGGCATTACAGTGGGAGGTATAAGAATGGACATTATTACAAAACCATTTTCATATTGCCTTCCTGACGCTCACAACACACATAGAAGAGCAATATTCCTTATTGGATGCATGATAATACTACTTTTTTCATTTGCCTCATTTCTGTTTTCTGAAAAAAGCTTACTGTTTTTTACCGCCAGTCTTATAATTTTCTCTGTGGCAACATTGCCGGCCTATTTCATTGCAATAATTTTGTTATTTTACTCCCAGAACAAAAAAGCAAACAAGTTCATCAGTCTTCTAATTATTGCTGTTTTAATTCTTCTGGTTGAATCTGTTATAACAGATGAAAATATGAAATTACCACTGGTTCAGTATCTTTCGGTCTGCATTTTCCCACTCTTACTCTCTTCAATCATTAGCATGATAGCTCTATGGAAATTGCTCGATAATAAAGATCTCAAAAATAACTTTTTTGGAAAAAACTATTCATCATCAGTTGGAATAAAAAAGATTATCAACTCCAGCGATGATGCCCTTGTACGCATACTGCCTGACATTGATGAGCAGGATGAACAGGCAGAAAGATACCTGCTCAATAAAGTGCGCAATATGCCTTTGAACAGCATGATTAGACACTTTCTTAGCGTACTCTATTCAATTGAAGAACGCTCTGTGACCACACCAATAAAATCTTCTGTAACCAGTGTAACCAGTATATTATTCCTGTATTTACTGACCCTTTTAACAGGTTTTTTTCCGGTAACCAATCATCCCATGAGCCACTACCCCGCTTTTTTCAATGTATTTCTATCCTGTTTTGTTTTCGCCATGATATTTAGACCTTCTGAGCACAATATTTTTCTCCCGGTCGGAAGATCAAAACAATATTTTACAGGCTTAATATTCTGGATAATAAAACCTGCTGCAATAATTATCTTTTTCGTAATGGCTATTCTTTCATCATATACAGTAAAAAACATTGCTCCTGAACTTGTCATTCCCGGTCACATTTTATCGTACGCTCCACTTACGTGGTTCCTTTTAGGCTGGATTGCAGTTATCATTCCGATTATTGATATCTTTATAATGTTTCAGGATCCCCCATGTGGAATATTAGCTATAGCGAGCCTGATACTGCTTATCTTTATCCTTGGCATGTTTTTCATTTTTTCAGAAGAATGCAATATTAAAATCACTTTAATGACTGTAATGATTATTATTTCAAATGTTTTTTACCTGTTTATTTTAACACGCTACTGGTTCAGGAGAGATCATGTTTAGTTTTCGTAGGGTCAGGATTTATTCCTGACCGATTTTGAGGTGGGGTATAAAACCCCACCCTACGTAAAAAATAAAAAAAGGAAATAGATGATGTCCATATTAACCGAAAACATAAAATTATATAATCCGCTTAACAATAGTTACATACTATTCAACAGTATCATTATAATAGTTTTTTCATTCATAATTTTAATTGTGGGTTATGATCAACAGTTAATGGCAGAAGCCCTTAACAACAATAAATACCCATTTTTCCCAATGCTGTTTTTCTATATTTCAATATTTGATATTGGCTCAATAATCGCTATTATGCAGGCAGAAGTCATGACAAAACCTTTTTCTTCATGCCTGCCTTATCAGAACAAGATAACTACCAGGGTTGTATTTACTGTGGGTATTTTCGTAAATCTAATCTATTTGGCTTTATTTTTTTCCTTCCGCACCCCCCTGGCATAAAGGGAGCCTTATACTTTTTTTTCATACTGGCTACCGGCTTATTGTTCTACTTCCTTGCAGCATTTTTTACCTTTTATATCCAATATAAAAGAGAAAAAGGTCTTATAGCCCTTTCAATTTCCATTATTTTCCTGCTTATATTTTTCCCACTCATGGTAACGATAAGTGATGAATTAAGACTTGATAGTATTCTGATTTACATGACTCTGCCGCTGCTCCTTCTGAGTATTGTGTTAATACATGTATTATGGAAAATACTTTTTAATCCTGAATTTATAAGGGCACTCATTACTAATGACTCCCCATTAAACCTAAGCTACTCACCGAAAAAGGCAGTACATATGGGAGAGGCATATAGGCTTAAAAAGCTATCTCTCAGGGTCGAAATGGAAAGTCCTGTTGACAGGCTTTTTATTAAAAGACTCAATAAACTTCCATACCTGAGCATGCGAAGGTCTGTAATGGCAAAGCTGTATTGCATGATTGATCGTTATTATACAGTGAATGAAAAGTATCTAAAAATCAGATTAACCAGCTTTGTAATGACACTGTTTATTATTTGCATTACCGGATACAACTCATACCCTGGAATATTTGATAAGACACATGGATTTATTTCATCATTTTTAATCAAACTTAATTTTTTCATGATCTTTCCAGCTCTGTTATCACCATGTTTTATTGTTGTAATGTTACTGAATCCGATAAAAATCAACCACCTCTTTCCAGAAGGACGATCTGAACATTTCTGTAGTTCATTAATCATATGGCTGCTAAAACCGGTGATCGTTGTTGCATGGATGGCAGTGGGAATTTTAATAGCAAAGGTACTTAAAGATTACATACCGGACTTCACACTTGCAGGGGTAAGCTTTAATTATGTCGGCCCGGATTTCTCTTTAATCCTATGGGCGCTGATCCTTATCCCGGTTATAAATACATTCATGTACTACGATGAAAAGCCATGCAGCTTTATAACAATGCTGGTCTTTCTGGCTGTTTTATTAGCTTTGTCTTTATATAGCATTTTTGCAGTTAACCAGTTTTATGCATCAACCGCAATGGCCCTGGCTATTGTTATCTCAAACGGGTTCTTTATAGAGCGGCTTTGGCGTTACTGGATTAAAAAAGATATTGTGTTACTGGATTAGTAGTTTTTGTAGGGTCAGGATTTATTCCTGACCATTTTCAGGTGGGGTATAATCCGCCGTCGCCCACTGGCTTCAGTCTTCGCTTGAAGCTACGCCATGACAAGATGGCGGGACAGGAACCCCACCCTACAGACAATAAAAGGAAATGGAAAATGTCCATATTAACCGAAAACATGAAGTTATATAACCCACTTGGAAACCGATATATTTTAGGTCTAACAATTTCATTATATATGGTATTTCTAACTACCTGTCTATTGGGAATTTTGTCGCAATATAATGTTAAAATCTCTCAAACCATGGAGGAAACCGCGCTATTTTTCTTTTTAGCAAATGACCCCAGCGCTTCGCTTTGGTGTTATAGATGAAAGAAACTTGT
>CAZXUA010000164.1:0-10297 GCA_964643755.1 uncultured Desulfatiglans sp.
GGGCCTGCATTGGCTATCGGGGCACCATTAACCCATGTTACATTAATATTAACTGTATCGGTGTTCTGTAAACCCTGTGGGTCTGTTACCTTAAGAGAGAATGTAAGAGTAGCGCCGGACTGAGCCACATCAGGGGCTGTAAAGGTTGGATTTGCTGCTGTGGCGCTGCTAAGTGTAACAGAGGTACCTGCGGTCTGAGACCAGTTATATGTGAGTGCGCTTCCATCCGGATCAGAAGATGCTGAACCGTTAAGGGTAACAAGCTGGCCTTCGGCCTTTGTCTGGTCAGGGCCTGCATTGGCAACAGGAGGCAGTGACCCTGATCCCTCTTCTGTAAAGACCTCGTTTGAGAAATCACTCTCTAAACCTGCATCATCAACAGCGGTTACCGCAAAAAAATATTGGCCTTCATCAGGTATGGTAACTGAATATTCTGTTACCAGACCGATATTTCCGCTGTTAGAGGTGTAATTTCCAGAAGTGGTACCCCAGTAAACTATGTAATGACTGAGGTCTGGTTCACTGTTAGGATCCCAAGTGAGTGTTACCTGCCGAGCGCTAACAGTTGCCGCTAAAATGATTATTAAAAGAATGGTGAATAAAAAGATACGAATACTGTGGTTTAAAAAACCAGAAAAAACCCTGTAAGACATAAAACACCTCCAAAAATTCCCGCTTGGCCTGAGACCGCGGCACTTTTGGAAGTGCCTGTCTGCCCGGCAACCTCGCAACCGTATTCCTGAATCAGGAACTTAGGCCGATGGCTTTGCGTCCCGCCCTTTCGAACGGTTTGCCCTTATCAAGCTGCCCGAAAAACTATCGAGCTGCATGTTGCTTATGCAATATATATTCCAATATTAGTGGACTACTTCTGAATGGCTAACCTTTTGAAAACACATAGATTTATATTTTTTACTGTTTGATTAAAAAAATCATTTAAGATGTATTTCACAAAAGGAGACATTCAGGTGTATATAAAAATATATTCTGGCTGTTTTTTTATAATCTACAGAGCAGCTATTATTATAGATATGTTACAACTTGACCTTGTTGCCTGTTTTATCTATGGTTTTATCCTGGTTTGTAAAAGGAGAATGACATGAAAGGCTTTAATAAGAAGGAATATACCCGCAGGCAATTCATTAAAAATACAGCGCTCACTGCTGCCGGCTTGTCTCTTGGCCCGTTTATTCATATCGGCAGGGCACAGGCGGTTGATACCCTTATGAAACGTTCAATGGGTAGGCTTAACTTTGAAGCCACGACCCTTGGCCTGGGCGGACAGGCATCACTCCAGTGGACACCCGCTGATGTTGACCCTGTTAAAATTATTCTCAAGGCCTTTGCCTCCGGCATTAATTACTATGATACCTCCAATTTCTATGATGGGAGTCAGCTTAATTATGGAAAGGCCTTTCGTAAACTTGGTCTTATTCCTGATACTCCAGACTATAATGAAACCCTGAGACGATCCATATTTTTAACCAGCAAGACCTGCCTGCGTTTCGGAAAGGGAGGATGGAAGAATGATGTAATGTACAATCTTACTAACGGGTCAGGCACGCATGCGGTAAGTGACATTAAGAGGACATTGTCACAGATCTTTGGTGATGGAAAAGGTGCCTACCCCAAGGGAGCATACCTGGATATGGTGCTAATGCACGCTGTTACCAGCATAGAGGATATAGATGCATTGTACGCAGGCTATGAAAACACGGATCAGAAGGCTGAAACTATAGGCACCCTCGCAACACTGATAGATTTTCGTGATGGTACTAACCTTACCGGTCTGAACCCGGATGAAGAAAGGCTTATACGCCATATCGGTTTTTCAGGCCATGCATCCCCTGCGGTAATGATAGAGATGATTCATCGTGACACCAGAAAGGTTCTTGAAGGCATGCTTGTTGCTATAAATGCCAATGACAGAAACTATTTTAATATGCAGTACAATATTATCCCCGTGGCGCAGGCAAATAATATGGGTATCATTGCCATGAAGCTCTTTGCTGATGGCGCCATGTATGAAAAGCCCGCTGTTATGACCCAGGGGCCCCACATGGTAGTCCGCAGGGTGGGTAGTGAGAAACTGCCCAGCCGGAAACTTATTGAATACTCCCTTACAACACCCGGTATCGGCACTGCTATTATAGGTACAGGGCACATAGATAATGATCCAAAGGCCTGCCAGTTGACGCAGAACCTGCTTTCAGCACAGATCCTGCCTGATGCCTATACAATCTCAGACCGCAGGGAGGTGGAAAGGCTGGCCCTTTCTGCAAAAGAGGGTAAGACAAACGGTTTTTTTCAGGTAGAAAAGCAGGGTCTGAGCTCACCAAGGGATTTTACTGTGGAACAGGAAAACAGAGACCAAAAAAGGGTTGCCAGGCTAACATGGCAAACATCATACGCAGGGGATGAGCTGATTTTGCGTTATGAAATATGGCGGGATAACAGGATGGTGGGGCAGGTAGACCATACACCACAAATAACTAGTGCGCCATTTATCTATGAAGAGATACTCACAGACAAGGGCGCACATAAATACAGTATCGTAACTGTAGATACAGATGAAAGGACTGCAAAGACAGAGGAGATACTCATAGCAGGCATGTAGACTTATACCAGGATCGTATAGTCTATTCGCACCCGCATGGGGCATCGCTTTCTGCTGTGTAAAAGGGCCCTTCACCGCAATAGATATTTTTCAATGTTTTATCCTTTGAGAAAGAGCTGTACACAGCCTTTATTACTGAATCCTTTATAATGGCTGACATGTTACCAATCAGATGCTCCTGTATAAGTGGGATGGGTTCGGTTTTAATATCCCCCTTGAGTTCCGGGGTAGAAAAGCTTATTGTGCTTTCCTCATTACTGATGCACATATCCTCAGCATCACCATTAACCTTTATGCTGAATTCAAATTCAGATGCAAAATCTATCTCTTTTTCAGCAACAGCAAAGGCAGAGGTCAATGATACCTGATAGCACATCTTGATTAACAGCATTGCCTTTATGTCCGCTACCGCCTTACCAGTCACAAGGCCATTGGATACATTCCACTCCTTCACCTTTATTGCGTCATCCATGTTTGAAATGTTGTAATGGTAACAGTACTGGAACTGGAAATCACACCCAATATAACAGGGCTTTTTAGAAACGGGAATTAATTCCGGTGCGCTGTAATGTGCGGTTGGCGGTTCTGCTGCAACCCAAGTTAAGGGGTTTAAACCTAATAACAATATAAAAATAAAGAATATTATTCTGGTCATGGCCTTTACTCCATTAATATCGTTTAACTGTTTGTTTTTATTTTTTCCTATGTTACCACTAAAAATGGAAGCACAAAATAAAAAAGGCCATTGGTATTTGCCCAACCCATAAAAACTCCTTTCCTCTTTACTCTTTTCTATTCACGGCCCCCATTTTCGGTTCCTGCTACCTTCCTGCCTTTGTCAGTGCTGCTCCGCGTATTACCTTGTGCATGTAAGGCCTTGTTACCTTGACATCCTCAACATTTGCGGTTGAGCCGCATGGAGTCTGAAAAACAATCACCCCGCCAGCGCCTGTGCCAGACACTATTACAGCCACATCTTTAATATCTTTAAAGGGCTCCCTGTAGAGCCCCGGTTTAAGGTCTTCCGGCTTTATACCGATAACCTTACCCTCTGCCACCATTTTACTTAAATTTTTACGCTGATCCTCGTTCATCCTTTCCCAGTCTATTGTATTTGTATCATGCAGCCACCTGATAAAAGAGTCCCTGGTATAACCGGCATTCTTAAGCTGCAGTGCAAATGTCGGATGGATCGCTATCATATGCCGCATATCAACACCATCTCTGGGCATCCCGAAAAAGCCGAACACCCCGGCAGAAGGGGCAAATATGGCCTTCATCTGTTCCAGTCTGTTTTCAAAATTGTCAATACTGAGGGTTTCAGAGGGGCCGCGTGAGATAAATATACCTTCGCATATAGTTACAGTGCTTTCTTCAGGTTTAAACCCGGTTGAAACGGCATATGTCTCCCAGGGGCTCGCCTTCTGGTTTTCAGGTACTATGTAGTTTGCATAGGCTGCCGGCTGCCCGAGGCCACCGGGCGACGAATAGACATCCATACGGCGCCAGCCAATGTTGATCATGCACATGAGCATTGCCCTGCCGATAGTTGCGTTGGCCCTGTGACCAGGGGCCAGGTAACCTGTCTCATTATTTAGTCCGATTTCCTCAATAATAGGCCAGCTGATAAAGGTTATCGGCAGTATTTCATTAACAATATGATACTGGTTAAAGTCTTTGGCTGTAATGGTCTCGATCATGGCTATGATGACAGGAAGATATTCGGGTTTTGCCCCTGCCATTACCGCGCTTATGGCGATCTTTTCCACAGTTGCCCTGCCTTGCTTGGGAAACATGAGCCCTATCTCCTTGTCAGGGGGGTAAGTTGTTCCTGAAAGCATCCTCTCAACTGCCTCTCTGGTCGGAGGCACTACAGGCATACCGTCTGTCATGAAATTATCTGCACAGTACTGCTGAAATTTTTCGTTTGCCTCAGCATAATCAGACCCGGTAAATATTTTTGGGGAATAGTCATAGCTGAAATTGGATACTTCCTTTTCTTCTTTTGTAAGCGGGCTTGTAAGGGCATTGTGTATTGCATCAAATGCCGCCTCTGCAACCGGTTTCATTAATTTGGGATCAGTCTTGGCGACAAGGTAGTCCACTGCAGGTACCGCAATAACACGGCAGGTAGGCATGCCATTAATATCCATTAACAGCCTTTTCGCCGTTATTATGGCATCGGATACAATCGCAACACCGGGGCGGCCCAGTTTTTCTAGCCTTGCGCCGGTATCATTTCTGGAGCCTGTCTCAGATGCCTTGACACCGTCTATCCACCCGTCGCATTTCTCTGCTATCTCGCCGGAGATATCGGGTGCATTCGGGATTCCGTAACTGAAATGAATAAACTCAACAGAAGGGTACTTGCTTTTGAGCATTGATTTGATTGTATCGAAAAATGACATGGAATCCTCCCCCATTGCCATTATGGCGATCTTCTTTCCATTCAGATCGGTGAGACGCGGTGCAAATAACCCCTGTCTTTAGGGAAAGGCCAGTTCACCTTGAGGCTCAAGTATCTCAAGGGTGACCATCTCATTTTTATTTGATTCGCTTTTCGTTTCTGCACAGCTAAATGCTGCTACTGCACCCATGCCCATCACTCCTGCTGCAGTACTCTGAATAAAGGTTCTTCTGGTTATGTTCCGCTTATTATCAGATTTCATAATTTGCCTCCTTTATCGAACAGGTTTTATCTGGTGGGCCCCGAGTAGATAGAACGTACCAAAATTATACCCCGACACCTCACCGGATACAAAAATGTTTATTGTGTCAGGAGAAACCACAACAGGCACCTTGCCGCCTGGTTTGAGGTTTTCCCAGTACATGGGGATCCTCTCTTCAGGGATATTATCGGTTCCGCCAAATGCCTCGCTCTTTTCCGAAAGTCGCTTTTTAACTCCCTTTATCTCATTTTCCGTCAGCTCCTCTTAGGGGACTGATGTCTTATCAATAATGTAGTCAACAAAGCCCTCTCTGGTAAAACCCCGCTTTTTAAGTTCATTTGCCGTATCCGGACTTAATATAACGAATGAAGCTTTCAGAGCTCAGCTATCAGCCAAGTCTTTTATTAATAAATCTTTTGCTGAAAGCTGAACGCTGATGACTGAATAGTTTATTAGTTTTTATATAAAACTAATAAACTATTTTTCAGTCAACCTATATACGCCATCCCATTCTTCTCCGATCGCTGCAGGCGGATTAATCAGATACTCTTCACATCTTTTAATATATACTTCTGATGGATTTTTCTTTGCCTCAGGGTAGCGTTCAAATTTGAGGGATTCCCTGAAACACTCTATGGCTCTCTTCCATTGCATATTAAGATAATAGTTTATACCCTGATCAAAGAGGTTAAAGAGCTCCTTTTCATACTCTGTAAGCCCGCCCTTCATGGCGCATAACTCATAAATCTTGACTGGCTCAGATCTCCCTACAACAATAATGTTATCAATAAAACGCGCCTCAACATGATTAATGGCGCGATCCTTTTCACCCTTTTCATTGATATACTCCATGTTGAGGGTATGTTCACTTACTGCCGTGTATATTCCATACTGTTTTGCCCCTGCCTCAAGGCGCGCTGCAAGGTTAACCGCATCTCCCATCATGGTATAGTTCATGCGCATTTTGCTCCCCATGTTGCCAATAACAATCTCGCCGCTGTTAATCCCTATGCGCATTCTCATGTCATGTACAACCTTTGGCCACTTATCCCCCAGGTTCCATATCCCGGATGGAACCCTTTTTACATTTCTGTCAGGCTCACCGGGCATCTGTTTATCTGTTCTCCATTTTTTACGGAGAGCGGACAGCCTGCTCTGCATTTCAACAGCCACCCTGCATGCACGGAGCGTGTGATCAGGGATACTCATCGGTGCGCCAAGAAAGGCAATGATCGCATCCCCTTCATATTTATCCAGTGTACCCTTTTCTTTTAAAAGGATATCGGTCATGGATGAGAGATATTCATTTAAAAGATCAACAAGCTGAGGAGCGGTTAGCCTTTCAGAAAAGAGAGAAAAATTCTCTATATCAGTAAAATATGCGGTTATGATCCTTGCCTCGCCGCCAAGTATGGGGACTGTTTTGCTTGCCACCATATCATCTATGAGTTCAGGTGACAGATAGCTTGAAAAGGTTGAATGCAGAAATCTCTTGTTCTTTTCTTCAACAAGAAAATGCCAGGTGGTGAGGGATGCATATAAAAGAATTACTCCAATGATGGGATAGACCATATTTACCCACAGGCCATAATTTGAGAAGAGCCACATGCAGAGATATGTGTAAAGTGTAATTACAAGGGCAGTGGAGGCAAGACCCGCTACTGCCCCTGCTCTGGGGATAATGAAGGCGATAATAAGCCCCAGGACAATTACAGCAAGGTAATCATACTCAGGCACGGTCATGGTCTTTTTTATGAAATCCTGATTGATTATATTTTCTATTACTGTGGCATGCACCTCAAGCCCAGGCTGAGCCGAATCAAAGGGGGTGTTCCTCATATCATGTGCCCCCTGTGCTGTAGAGCCGACAACAACAATTTTATCTTTGAATGTGCCCTTCTTAAAATTACCCTGAATTATATCTGTTACAGAATAATGGGGGATAGTCCCTCCGGGCCCGTAATAGTTAATCAGCAGACCTCCCTTTTCATCCGTTGGGACAAAAAGCCTGCCTATCCTTACACCATCAATTCCATAATATTTTGTTATCTGCAAAATGAGCGGGGGTGAGTCAAGATATTGCCAGGCGCATTGAAGGGAAAAGGCGGTATAAACATCATCCCTGTCCCTGTATTTTACTGCAAGGGGCATCCTCCTGATTATCCCGTCATCTTCATATGGAAGATCAATGTATCCTGACCCGCTGGCTGGTTCGCTTAATTTCTCAATGTTTATCTCCGGGGCATAGGGGTTGATATAGGGATCAAAAAACGGGTCGTAATCATCGCCCATGGCCTCGTCAAAATCCATCATGGAATACAGGGAATTGCCTATGATCCTTAATCTTCTGTCAACCTCTTTGGTATCTATATCATAACCAAGGCTCTTCTGGCTGCTGTGCCAGAAATAGGGCATAACCACCTTTGCCTTTGAATTCTTTATTGCATCGGCAAATAGCGTATCATTGTCAGATAGCCTTTTAGTTTCATCCAGATAACAGAAAAGATCATCATCCAGTATGTTCAGTGCATTAAGCCTTTTTTCTATCTGGTCGATAATTTCCATACTTATACTTTTATCAGGTTCGGTAAAAAAGATATCCATACCGATAACTTTTGCGCCATCATCAGAGAGCCTGTTTATAAGCGTGGCCATCTTGTGCCTTGGCCAGGGCCACATCCCCTCTTTATCAAGGCTTTTTTCATCTATCACTGCTGCTGCAACAAGCCCGGATAGAGGTCTCTCGCCCCTCCACTTTAAACGCTGATCATAGGTCTTGAGTTCAAATAGATGAAATATCTCAATCCCGTAACCGAGCATTACAAGCACGATAATGATAATAAGGGTAGAAATAGAAACCGGGTTAAATGAAAGAAATGACCTGAATATTTTTTTCATGCTGGCTCTCCAATATGGGTTGGCTAATAATATAGAGTACATGAGGATAAATCAAGATGATGCTTTGGGAGATGCTAATTCTTTAGCCTCATAAAAGCGTAAATATTGTAAAGACAGAAAGCCATTCTTGCAATATCAAGATATCCCATCTGCTAAGTCAGCAATATTGCCTCAATGTTTTTCATTTTTTAAGCCCCTTGAATCCTTTCGTTCCTGTCATTCCTAGGCTTTGTCTGTAAGTTCGTAGTTTTGATGAACGACCTGGAAATACAAGGAATTCAATTGACATAATATGTTGATATTGTTAGCTTCCAAAATCTATTAAACATGATCGTTTAATCCAATTTATACAAGATTAAGGGTTTGAATATGACACAGTTAAAAAGCGCCAGGGCAGGTATTATCACGCCTGAGATGAAAATAGTGGCTGAAAAAGAAGATATTGATGTGCATCTCTTAAGAGAGAAGATCGCACAGGGTCTTGTAGTGATCCCTGCAAATATTAATCATAATAAATTGAGTCCATGCGGTATTGGCCAAGGGCTCTCAATAAAGGTTAATGCAAATATCGGAACATCATCAGACCATGCTGATATAGATGAAGAGCTTGAAAAGATGAGAGTTGCGATTGATGCCGGCGCTGATGCGGTTATGGATCTCTCCACAGGCGGCGATATAAATGAATGCAGAAAAAGGATAATTAATGCCTCCACAGTTCCCATAGGCACTGTACCTATATATCAGGCCGTGGTAGAGGCCATAAATAATAAGGGCGGTGTGATTCACCTCACGGTTGACAAGATATTTGAGGTGATAGAATCCCAGGTGTCTGAAGGTGTGGATTTTATTACAGTGCACTGCGGTCTTACAAGGGCTGCCCTTGAGATGCTTAAAAAACAGGGAAGGATCACCAATATTGTGAGTCGTGGCGGGGCACTTTTGACCACATGGATGCTGCATCATGATAAAGAAAACCCTCTCTATGAAAACTATGACAGACTTTTAGAGATAGTAAAAAAATATGATGTTACCTTAAGCCTTGGAGACGGTCTAAGGCCAGGGTGCCTTGCAGACGCCACAGACAGGGCGCAGATACACGAACTTATTACCCTTGGAGAACTTACCGATATTGCCTGGGATCATGGCGTTCAGGTTATGATAGAAGGTCCGGGGCATGTCCCATTGAATCAGATCAGGACAAATATCCAGCTTGAAAAACAGCTCTGTAAAAATGCCCCCTTTTATGTGCTTGGCCCGCTTGTGACCGATATTGCGGCAGGATATGATCATGTTGCCTGTGCAATTGGCGGGGCAATAGCTGGGGAGGCGGGCGCAGATTTCTTATGTTATGTAACTCCTTCTGAACATTTATCACTTCCTACCATTGAGGATGTACGTGAAGGGGTAATCGTTACTAAAATTGCTGCCCATGCAGCTGATATTGCCAGGGGAAAAAAACGTGCGATTGAACGCGACAGAAACATGGCAGTGGCAAGAAAGAACCTTGACTGGGAAACCCAGATGCAATGTGCACTTGATCCGGTAAAGGCAAGACGAATAAGAGGGGAGAACCCTCCTGGTGAGAAGGATGTCTGCACCATGTGCGGTAAATTCTGTGCAATAAAGCAGGTTAGGGAATATTTTAATAGATGATCATTTACCCAGGCAGAAGTTGCTGAATATCCGGTATTATTTGCTTTTAACTTTTATTGAAGTATATTGCTCTTTGACAATTGTTGTTGATGAATTGGGATAATCAAAAAATCAATGGTAATTCCACAATGTGCGGAATCATAGGGACATATCGATAGCTTTGCGCCATGAACCCTAGGCTTTGCGCCTTTATCCACACCTATGATGCCTTTGGTAACAGGCTAACCAAGACAGACCCGGCAGGGACTGTAGTCTACTCCTATGATGACAATGACCGGCTTACAGTAGAAGCAGGGCCAGGGTATACACATACCTATTCATATGACGATAATGGCAATAACGTAAGTAAATCCGATGGCGCAGTTTCTACCTGCCTCTATCATGCATGAGAGTGATATGTTTCTGGCCTTTCTCAAGATGCCGTCGCTTGATCTTGCGATAAGTGAGAGGGCGTTTTCAG
>CAZXUA010000165.1:0-10152 GCA_964643755.1 uncultured Desulfatiglans sp.
AGTTTCTTTCATCTATAACACCAAAGCGAAGCGCTGGGGTCATTTGCTAAACTATTACGACTATTTAAGTAGTGTAACCAACTTCTTTATACCATAGATTCTTAAAATCCTTTTCAAGAAGTTCTTTTAAACCAATTTCTGTAATATAAGTTGCTGCGGATAAGCCAAATTGTTTCACCCTGAACATTTTTTTTCCCTTAACCTCAACTTCTGGAAACACCAACCCATCCATTTTAAATCTATATCTCAACTTTTTACATACAGGACAATCCTCATCAATTTCTAAAATGCTCTTTTGGATATCCAAGTTAATATATTCAGTTGGTTTTAGCCAAAAAAGATCTGGCCCAATATAAGGAAAATTAACAATCTTTTTATGTTTTTTGGGTGTTGTTGACTTTTTAACTTCAACTTTACCAAACTCACATTCAAAATATTTTTCTAGTAATAATTTTTTAACATTTTCCAAAACAACTATTGAATACCCACACCATGATAAATCTCCGATGATATCTGTATCTGGCTCCCATTCAATTTGTAAGGGTTCAATAAGATGCTGATCGCTGTATCCACATCTTTCACAACTCTCTGTTTCCTTTGACCAGGTACCTATATGCGAAAATCTTGCATATTCGTAATTGTCCCAATTTATCAACAAGTATATCTTCATGTTATTTCCTTTTAAAAATTAAATTCTTTAACCAAATTGTCTCTTATTTCTAAAACGTCTTTCACAGTAACTCTTTCATAACCACCCCGTTTCAATATTTCCTGTTCAAACCTTTGATTGTAAGCACCTCCACCAGCTCCTTTGTGTATTTCATTAAGATGCCTACCTGCTTCAACAGGTGTTTTATTGGGTAGCCCTCTACGCCCAATGATGTCTTTATGATTTTGGATCCTCGCTGGAAGTTTTTTCATAATTTCTTTTGGAATAGTATGATGCTTATGTGATAATGCCTTATACAGATACCTAAAAATATTAACAGTTACTTTCGTTGTTTTTTCGACTTTTCTTATACCGCCACTTGCGGGTAACATATTCATAATATCTTCCTGAAGCCCCTCCTCAAATTTCTGTCCTTCAGGCGTATCCAACCACTCCTCATATTCCTCCGGGTTAAAATTTTGATATTGTTTCCAAAGTTCCTCGTGCTTTTCGGGTAGACCTAATTCATTGACTTTTTCATCGGTTCCCCAATAGCCATATACCCAAAAATTTTTCATCTCTTGCCAAAAATGTCCACTTGGGTCGATGTATATCAATGGATTATTAATACAATAACTATACCGATTAAGAGATTGTGGATTAGTGTACTCTTGTACAAAAGTATCTGGAGATAAGAACCTCCCGATAACTGGATCATACATCCTCGCATCATAGTTGTAGAGGTTAGAGGATATGTCAACCTCATGGTCATTATACATATAATCCGAAACATCTAATCCTGAGTGTGATCTCATTTCACCGAATGGAAGGTACTCAGTTCCCTCAACCTTAGCACCTGCACTATTAGTCATTGCAGTTGAGCTTCCTAAGTGATCCTTGTGGTAAATATGAACAGTCGGTGAAACTGACCCTTCTATCTCTGCTACCCTCAGGTTTCCTGCAAAGATATACTTTATAGGCGTACTATCTTTTATCTCATAATCATTGCTTATATAGTAGGTTGTTGATGTTGTTGTTCCTACTTCTACCTTTTTTGCCCTTACGCCATCACCATCATATGTCAGGTTAGTTGTGGTGTTCCCACGGGTTACTGTAACCGGCATATTGTCAGCATTCCATGTAAGGCCCCTCTGGACAATACTCGCCGGGCTCGTAAAATCATATCCGCTTTTCATGTTGCCATTAGAGTCATAGGTAAAACCATAATCAGTGCCATTATAGTCAATGGAAGTGACTGCGTTTATATGTTCTGAATCATTATAATTATAGATCATTATATCTGCATCAGTAGGCAGCGTGTTATCACTTGTGGTTTCTTCTAATAGCCTGTGCAGGTTGTCATACTCATAGTTGTATTCAAGCCCTGTCAGATTGTCATTTATTTTTTTAATATCACCGGCCTTTGAGTAGGTGTATGATTTATCCTGTATGGTTACATTCCCTGGAGCAGGCCCTTTGGTTAGAAGAGTTGCTAGCCTTGTTGTTTTGGCATCATAAGTATATTCAGTTTTAGTATTATTATAGGTATGAGTTATTTTCCCTATTTTACCAGCAGGTTCATACTTAGTGCATTTGGCATATTCAACAGCGCTTCCGCCTGATGGTGTCCCTGTGACTGTAGCAAGAAGACCGGTGCCGGGATAATAGGTATTGGTTATCGTATAATTATCAGGGTGTATAATAGAGGTTACCTTACCTGAAAGGTCGTACCCAGTTAATGTTGTGCGGGGCTGATCACCGGAGATGGTCTTTGTGACTCTTTTGACCCTGCCCATTGGATCAAACAGATCATATTTTGTTAGAACATTTGTGTTATTTATTGAGGTAAGTTGCCCTATACAGTTTGTACAAGACGGTAGTCCATAACCATCATACCTGTATTCAACATTGGGAGTAGCCGCTGTGTAGTTGAGGTCTTCAGCAGGACGGCCTATTATCGTATAACTTTTCGATAATACTCTATTAAGCTCATCATATCCGAAGGTGATTATGTTTTGCTTGGCATCTGTTTGCGTAGAAAGGTTTCCATTATTATCATAAACATAGTGCCATTCACCCATATCAGGGTCATCCATTCTTGTTTTTAGACCCCTGGCATCATAGTCTATTAGGGTGGGATACCCCTTTGCATTTTCCACATATGTCATGTCACCGGCAGCATTATAGCCATAATATGTTGTTTGAAGTCCGGTATTGGCGTGCTCTATTACCTCTATTATCCTTCCCAGGTGGTCACGCTTTTCTGTCTTTTGTTTGATATCCGGGTCGATTATTTTAGTAGTAAAAGGATTATCATAAACATAATTGATTGTTGATGGCTCATTAGGCACACTGGAAGGACTTTCTATATAGTCAACCCTTCCCAGTTTGTCATAGATTGTTATTTCATAATAGCGTGATGTTTCACCTTCATTGGCAAAGTATGGGCCATAGACCGCACTCTTACGCCCCATGTCATCATAATGGGTTGTGGTTATTATCTCTATGGAAGCAGGCGGCTCCTGATCATTAATGCCATCAGTAATAACCTTTATTGACCTGTCCAATCCATCAAAATATTCTACTTTTTCAATATAGCTACCTGCAGCAATTGACCCTGATTCCAAAGTTCTTGTGGTCATATACCGTGGAAAGGTGACAATGTCATAATAGGTATAGATATTTTCAGTATAACCACCATCAGGAAAAATAATATTCGATATCCTGCCAAACAGATCATAATTATAATCGGTTGTGTTGTTATTTGGATCAGTTACAATATCTTCCTTCCCGAATTTATAATCCCATGTCTTTGTTGTTACCTGATTCTTTGCATTTGTTATATGCCAGGGGTAGGTATTGGTATCTGTTTCATAATCGATGGTGGTTGGATGATTAAGCCCATCTGTTTCGGTCAGCACATTTCCGAAACCATCATGTGTATAGGCTATGGCCGGATATGCAGTGGATGCTGTTCTCCAAAATATCTTTTGGGTCATGTTACCCTGGCTATTATAACCATAGGTCATCTTCCTGGCGAGATTTGTAGCAGTATCAGAAACCTTGTCATAATATTCTGCAACTATCTCTTTGCTTACACGCCATGAATCAGTGCCGTACAGGTTATAGCCAGTATACCGGGTAACCTGAGCTACCGCCTGCCCGTTTGCATCAGTGCCTGTTTTGACTACAAACTCAGGAAAGCCATTGGTGTTGTCATAGGTATAGTCTTCCTGTGTGTAATAACTTGCATTGTTTTCATATGTCGTCTTTTTCCGGTTGAGCTTTACAAATGCCCATGTGGTGGGTTCTATTGGGTATGTGCCCCATGTATAAGCTGTGAATATTTTAGATGATAACATGGGTTGTTCACTATTATAATCATCTGAATCTTCATAAAAACCGGTCCAGTCAGGCCTGTTTTTAAAATAATGATCCTGAAGGTATTCTGTGACTTCATATGAGCCATCATTATTTGTCTTATAGATATTCTTAAACCCTAGAAATTCCCTCTTTTCAAAATCAAAGTCTGCGCCATAGTAGTCATATGATGTTGTGTATGAACCGCCATTGCCATCATTAATGTTTATAGAAGAAACCATTTGCATAATAAAAGGCATTATTGCATCAGTCTCTTTTCCATATTCGGAAGAGGGCTCATAATCAAATGTTGTTGTGCCTCCCTTGCCATTTGCAACTATTTTCAATGTATCCGGCAGGGGCTCTAAATCAGTTACATTCGCATCATCAGCAAAGGAGATGATTTCCATTCTCTTATTCTGGTTAATACCCAGAAAATCAGTCCTTCCATCTCCATTAAAATCACCCGCCATTCCCCCCATACATGAATCAGGATATGGAGGATCTGAGGGATATGGTTCACCTGGGTCATCTGGTTCATTAAAATCATATACCGGTAAATCTGATGAAGGATCATGCCTGAATGTGCTGTCTCCATTGGACAAAAAGAGGCGCATTGTACCACTAATTCTAGGTAAAAGATCGGTTAAACCATCACCATTAAAATCGCCTGTAAGTATTTCAGTATATACCCCATTACTGGGCATATTAAACAGGTTGGGGTAATGAACAGAAGCAAATGTAAAATCTCCTTTTGAAAAATATATTGTGTGGCTTAAATAAGCCGAAAGATCATCTGTAACCAGGGCATCTGATAAACCATCACCATTGAAATCCCCCCAGGACATTATCTTAATAAGTTTCCCAGGTGCCGGAGTTATAAACTCCCCAAGCCCCTGGTTTATAAAGGAACCGGTTCCATCAGATTTAAAAGCATAATAGCCGGAAAAATAAGCATTTAGATCATAGTACCTTACTGCTAAATCTGTTTTTCCATCTCCATTAAAATCAACCGGTTGAAAGGAGGCTATCTTTCCAGCTGGAGTGCCAAGGGTAATTTCGCCACGCTCGGTGAATGTTCCGTCTCCATTAGATTCAAAAAGATACCATCCCACAACATTTGCTGATACAGGATCTGGACCAGGTATTACTACAATTGGATTAAATAGAGTAGTTTTAGGGGCAATAAAATCAGTATCTCCATCACCATCAAAATCAAGTAGTGTGGGATTAATGGCCCAGTACACACCATTATTTGGATCATTATAAAGACTAGTTATTGGAGCCTGCTCACTAAAGGTGCCATTTCCATTGGACAATAATACCTTTTTCTCACCATTGAGATCGTAATAAAATAAATCAGCCTTTCCATCCCCATCAAAATCCCCAGGTAATAAATTCACATGAGGAGCCTGATACTGGCAAATATAGTCTGAGCCATATCCAGAAGGTGTACAAGCCCATCCATGAGGTAATTCCATCCATTGATCAGGAGAATCAGGAGAATCATGACTAAAAATACCATCTCCATTAGATAAAAATACTTTATAAGTTGTTAATGAAGGTATTGAATTTTTATTAAAGTTATTGTCATTAGTCATAATGAGAAAATCCATCTTTCCATCACCATTAAAATCCGCTTGTGATGGATAGTATGGCAGGGCGTAACGTGGAGATGGCGCATTTGAATAGGCAAGGTAATTTCGTGGATTGTTATAATATTCCAGGTTAATAGCAGGAAGGGCGCTGCCGGATGTTATTGCACCGGTGGTTTGGTTAACTTGTGCATTTGAACCATATTGCTGAACAGATTGGAGCAATGACTTATTTGAATCAGGACTTCCTCCTGGTAAATAATTGAGAGCATAGGCCCTTACTAAAGTAGAGCCATACAATATCTCTATTGTTTTTATTCTCTTTGATGGAATAACTTCAAAGCCAGGGTTGTAGTAGTGCGCTGGCTGGATTGGATCGGTTGTTTCCCTGTGATTTTCAAGATGGAATTTCACAAAATATGTCGGATTCGGATTAAAACCAGTATTAGAATTGCCTGTATAGCTTATTACATTTGGGTAAATTTCATTACTTATCTTTACATATGAAATCTCCATGTAATTGCCGTTTGTATCAATTACTTTATCAAGGCACCATTTGTAGACTCGGCTGCTATTTGAAGGGTCTGTTTGTCTTGAATTTGTTGAACTATTATTGTGGTCTGTATTTAGTCCAAAATAATATTTTGTTCCGTCCTTTGATGTGACTTCCCAATAATTTGCACTCTGATTAAAATAAAACTTATAAAAGGCACCCTCTATTTCAAGGCCATAATAGCTCTCCCCTAAATGAACCAGCTCCCCTGAAGCCCCTTCCATAGAAACAATAAAGGGGTTATCTGTTACATTATTTGTATAATCAAGACCGGACCGGGTGTTTCTTTGAATATAACCTAAACTTAGATCCCAGCCAACGCCCACAAGGCTGCTTCTCTTATTTGAGCTGCTGTAACTCAAAGCAAGGTTGGGTTGTATGCCGTTTCGACCGGGAGGAACTAATATAGGAATACTGCTGGAGGCTGTACCCATCTGGGCATCCGATTCCGGCACGGACAAAACAATGTGTTTTTCTGAATCCTCACTTGGAGGAGCTGCATTTGATGAGATTGGATATAATGCTATCGTTACCGCAATAAACAGTATAGTTAATATTGTATATGTTTTTAATCGGTCTGTTTTTGTTTGTTCCATATTTTTTTATATCCCTGATATCTGGCCCTTATCAAATAATCAATAGCTTCTGTCACTTTGCCCTTATAATGGATTTTATGCGTCCAAGCGCATCATATTCATAATAACTGCCTTTTGATGCATTTTCCGGTACATCATTGGAATCAGAAGGGTCTGAGTGAAAAACATATTCCATTAGATTGGAATATATATCCGAGTCCAGGTCAACATTCCTGTCATTAACCAGGGGGTTTGTCCCTGAAGTAACCTCCCATAAATCAGGCATCCCATCATCGTCTGTATCAGAATCATTAGGGTCAGTGCCTGCTGTTATCTCAGCGCCATCCAGCAGGCCATCATCATCCATATCCGGGTCTTTGGGATCAAGGCTGTTTGTGATTTCATACGCATCTTCCAGCCCGTCATGATCTGTGTCGATGTCATTCGGGTTTAAACCGTTCAATACCTCGAAGCCATCAGTGAGGCCGTCTAAATCACTGTCGGGGTTATTGGGGTCTGTATGGTTGTTATACTCCCCTAGATTGCTGAGGTTATCCTGATCAGGATCTTCATCTGCACCATATGCAAGGGTGCCGAAATGAGCCAACTCCCAGTCATCATCCATGCCATCTCCATCGTTGTCATTTAATAGAAGTAGCATATAGATGGGGGTTAAATCAGGGCCGGAAGTGGTTCTGTTCAGCATTGCATCCTGGTTAATTTCTTCATCTACAAGATCATTGAGGCTCTCTATTGAAATACTTTCGTCTGCATTATCTTTTGACAAGGAGATATCTTCTTCATTCTCAAAAATTGGAGGGATTATTTCTGTATATTCATCTGTGTTTATTGATTCTGCCTCTTCGGTTAGTTTTGGAAGATAAGTTTCATCATCCCAGGGAAAGGGAGGAAGATCATTTTCAGAACCAGGAATTGGAGGAACTATTTCATTATCATCAACAGAAGTATCTGGTGTTATCTCGTCAGGGTTTTCAAAGGGATTTAATATCGGATCAACATTAAGTTTATCATTTGTAGTATCTGTAGCTTTAATAGGATCAGGTCCTTTTTCAAGGTCTATAACCTGTAGGTATCTGCTGGTATCCACCTTGTTTGAGTCTGTTCCATGTTCTATTTGCCATAAGTCAGTAAGGCCATTGTTATCAGTATCCGGGTCATTTGGGTCTGTACCATATTTCTCTTCATCTGAATTTTTAAGACCATCGGCATCAAAGTCATTTGGGTCGGGTTCAAATCTGTTAGTCACCTCATATTCAAATGGCCCTGTCGGCATTTCAATTGTTTCACTACTTGGAAAGATATCTTCTGCATAAAGACTACATGTATTAAAAACCATAAGAAATACAAATAGATAGTAAAGCTTTTTCATCGCCGCTCCAATAAAGAAAACCAGTAAAATAAATTCATCTTAGATCATGTTCATGTAGAACCTGCAATACATCTCTATTTCTTAAATTCTGTTGGGAAAAAACAAAAATAATAATCCGGTGAATCGATGTTGAAATATAAATAAATAGAAAATAAAAAACAAGTATTTTAATAAAACGCCTTTAAAAATGTGCACAATGCACATGAGATTGTGCATTTACTCAATGATATTATCCCAGATAAACACTTTATCAATATCATTCCGAAAAATTATAAAAGCCATATGCTTTGCTATTACTGGATATCATTTGCTTTTATTTCCGTCAGGCACATGTTTTTGTGCCTCTGGCACGATGTTTGTAAAAGAAAATAGGCTGACGCCGTCGCCGGAGGCTATGGCGCCCAGGGAAGGTGTTTCGGCTGAAGGCTGTTAGGAAAAACCTAAAAGCCTTCGGACTAAAATGTTTCAGTCTGAATTAAAGCGCCCATTAATAAATGAGCAAGTGTATGAACAAACCAACCACAGTAAAAATTGAAGACATTATTCTGGACAACAGCATCTACCCCAGAAGCAGTATTGACCATAAGAGGGTCTCCATGTTTGAGGAAAACATGCGGGATGGTTTTACATTTGATCCTATTCAGATACAAGAGCGCCCGGAGTTACCCGGAAAATATCGCATACTTGATGGTGCTCACCGGTTTCAGGCATATAAGGGTATTGGTGTAAAAGAAGTTCCGGCAGAGATTATAAAACTCAATGGAACCGATCCACTGCTTTATGCGGCTCAAAAGGCAATAGGCCCAAGGCAGCTTAATGATGAAGAGGCAAAAGATACAGCAAGAAGGGCATATCAAAAAAACTCGATCCTGAGTTCAATTGAGATAGGAAAAGCGATCGGACGATCAAGACAAGCGGTGGATTTTTATTTAAGTGATCTCCGTGCACAATACCTGTTCAATCAAGACATAAAGATATTCAAGATGAATATGCTCGGCATTCCGCAGGAAAGGGTAGGTCGAAGATTAGGGTTGGACCAGAAGACAATTCATAATCATTTAGGAGGAAAGCCAGAGCTGGCATTTCTCCTAAATGCCGAACTAAAAAAAGGATTTTCAGTAAATCAAACTGCTGAAAAGCACGTCTGGCCTGAACCTTTGGTTTGGGCACTTAAATTGGAAGGGAAAAATGATCTTGATAAATGCCATGAATTGCAGTGGGGCATCAGGACATGGGATAACTGGTATTGGATCGATTGCGATAAGAGATTCGGTGATGAATGGCCCGGACGAATACCTGCCCAGCTTATAGCCCACATACTTTATTTCTTTTCAAAAGAAAATGACCGTGTCTTTGACCCAATGGCAGGCTGTGGGGTTGTAGCTAACACATGCCTTGCATTCAACCGGAAATGCTGGAGCTTTGATATGGAGGACAGACCTGACGAAAGACCGGAGATAGAGCCTTTTTTCTGGGATACTAAAAATCCCAAATGGCCTGTCAGCGGTAAGACAAAGCCTGATCTTATCATCTTTGACCCGCCCTATTTCAGTAAAAAGGCAGAAGAATATTCAGAATGCAGCATTTCGAGCCTCACGAGAGAAGAATACCTAAACTTTCTTGAAAGGTTTTTTAAGCTGGCCAATGAGAACAGTAAAAAGAGTACAAGGCTTGCGATGGTTAATGCGGACTGGCGTGATTTTCAGGGCAAGCCTGCTATTGATGAGACCGGGGGATCATCCATCCTGGTAACTAATTATTGCCGGTTAATGGAAAAATCAGGCTGGGAGGTAACGCATATTATTCAGGCCCCCATGTCATCGGAAAGGTTCCAGGCAAATGTTGTAGCGGCAATGCAGAAAAAGCGGATACTGGGTGTTACGAGCAGGTATGTGGTTATAGGAAAACAGGCTAAAGTAGTTTAGGCTTAAGGCTGTTAGGAAAGCAGGCTAAAGTTGCTTCAGACTAATTTAAACCTAAAAACGGCAGTTGCAAAGGGGGATAAATCGAGTAAGATGCCGTAACTACGG
>CAZXUA010000166.1:0-10044 GCA_964643755.1 uncultured Desulfatiglans sp.
GATGGAATCTCGTGACTGGAGTTCAGACGTGTGCTCTTCCGATCTTTGAACTCCTTTTATAATTCATCCGATTCCATAAAAAGGGATGAATTTGAAGGTTTTGCCACAGATATCCTGAAGGCCTACCCATTTTTGGAAACCCTTGAATGGGTACCCAGGGTCAAAAGCAGGGAGAGGCTTGCATTTGAACAAAAGGCACGCAGGGATTGGATGGAAAATTATCTTTTCCTTTACCGCGGTAAGGATAACATAATGTACCCGGCCATGGAAAAGGATGAATACTTTCCTGTCTATTATGTTGAACCCTTTTCCGGCAATGAACAGACAATAGGTTATGATCTTTCAACAAATGATAAGATATATTCAGCAATGAGGCAATCATCTGCAACAGGCAAGGTAGTGGCTGTTAGCTATTATGATATGACCGGTCAGGCTGATTCCAGGGAAAAACTGCTCCTGATTACACCGGTATATGAAAAAAAAGACCCACCATTTATAACATCAGGACGTGAAGAGGGGCTTACAGGCTTTCTGTTAGGGATTATAAATTTCAGAGGGATGATTGAGGAGCCATTCAGACATCTTGGCTTTAATGGGATATCATCTCATTTTTATGATATCACGGATGGATCAGGGGCAGCCTCATTGATAATGTCAGTAAATCAGCCAGACACAGATGAAACGCCTAATAAAAAGGCCGATTTGCGTTCACTTATAGATCAAAAGAAGTTGGATATAACAGAGAAAGGTCTTTTAAGGAGATGTTATATCTTCAGGTTTGGAGAAAGGGAGTGGGCGGTTGTTTCTGTCTCCCATGAAAGCCTTCTTGCAAGATATCGTACAAATCAGCCCCTGCTTGCCGGTTTTACAATCCTTTTAATAGGCGCGCTGTTTTCATATCTCTTTTATGTCCAGATTAAAAAAAGGTCTATTATCGAACAGGAGGTTAAGGGGAGGACAACCGAACTTGAGGAATACCAGAGACAGCTTATGGAAACCAACCGCGAGCTTGAGAAGGCCATCCTCTATTCAAATGAGATGGTGGTAAAGGCTGAGATAGCTAACGGTGCAAAGAGTCAATTCCTGGCAAATATGAGTCATGAGATCAGAACCCCAATGAACGGCATAATCGGTATGACCGGGCTTCTGATGCAGACAGAGCTAAAGGGTGAACAGAGAAAATATCTGGATGTAATACAGACAAGCGGCAATTCACTCCTCTCTCTCATAGATGATATCCTTGACTTTTCAAAGATAGAGGCGGGGATGCTTGAGATAGAGACCATAGATTTTGATCTGCGTGCCCTCATGGAAGATACAGTTGAAATGATCTCTTTAAAGGCACTGGAAAAGGGGCTTGAGCTTACCTCCTTTATTTCACCGGATGTGCCCCTTTATCTGAAGGGTGACCCAGGGCGTCTGAGGCAGATACTTGTTAACCTGATGGGAAATGCGGTCAAATTTACGCACCAGGGTGAGGTATCGGTACAGGTCACACTTGAAAACAGAGATGATAATGCAGCATCCCTTAGTTTCAGCATTTCTGATACAGGCATAGGTATCCCGCGCTCCAGACTGGGCATTCTGTTTTCTGCATTCACCCAGGTGGACGGCTCCACAACCAGAAAATATGGCGGCACAGGGCTTGGTCTAGCCATATCAAAGCAGCTTGTTGAGCTGATGGGCGGGAATATAGGTGTTGAGAGCGAGGAGGGTTTGGGCTCCACATTCAGATTCACATTAAAGTTTGAGATAAATGATAATATTGACAGTCAGGATATCAATTACCAGGTTGACCTGAAAAATAAAAGGATACTGATAGTTGATGATCATATAACAAACCGGCTTATTCTGAGCACGCTCTTAAATTCCTGGGGCGCCCATACCCTTGAGGCCCCTGACGGGCCTAGCGCCCTTGATATAATCCATAGATTCACATCTGAGGGTGTCACCATTGATGCGGCTATACTTGATATGCAGATGCCTGAAATGGATGGTGAAGAGCTGGCAAGAAAGATAAAGTGCGATAAAGAGACAGGTGATATTGCCCTGATCCTGATGTCCTCTTCAGGGCACCTTGGTGAAAATGAAAGACTTAAAAAAGCGGGTTTCTCCGCATGTCTTTTAAAGCCTGTACGCCAGAGCCAGCTCTTTGATTCTATATCAATGGCCCTTGGCCACAAAATGGCAATTGATCAGGATAAGAATATTCCATTGCAAGAGGTGAAGGATGATAACGCTCTTCAACGGGAAAGAAAATACCATTTCAGGGTTCTGCTTGCTGATGACTCGATTACCAATCAGGCAGTTGCAGCGGCCATACTGAACAAGCTGGGGTACAGGGTGGATACTGTGATAAACGGAGCTGAAGCGATAAATGCATTAAAGAAAAAAAATTATCATATAGTCCTTATGGACTGCCAGATGCCGGAAATGGATGGTTATGAGACCACAAGAAGGATCAGAAAAAACGAGAATGGGATTAAAAATCCCAGTATCCCGATAATTGCGCTTACCGCAAATGCCCTCAAGGGTGACCGTGAAAAATGTCTGAACGCGGGCATGAATGATTATCTGAGTAAACCGATCGATCCGCTGATACTAAGGGATAAGCTTGAAAGGTGGCTTCTTAATAAGGGGGTTGTGGAGGATTTTCCCGGTGATAATTATCCTGATAAAAATGATACCCCTGAATTGGCTCTATTTGAGTATGAAATTCTTCTTGAAAGATTAATGGGTGACAAAGAACTTGCCGATATAGTTCTACAGGGTTTTTTAAAGGATATCCCGGCCCAGATGGCTGATCTCAAAATAAAAATAGAGGAAGGAGATCATCTCTCTGCGGGTGTACTCTCACACAAGATAAAAGGCGCATCGGCAAATATAGCGAGCCCTTCATTACAGAAGATCGCAAGTGATATGGAAAAGGCGGGTGAGTCAGGGGATCTGGATAGCCTTAAAACCCTTATGCAAAGGCTTGAAAAGGAATTTGATAAATTTAGCATTGAGGCGGTAAAAGAGAATCCATGAAAGTATTAGTAGCAGAAGATGATTTGACATCAAGGACAATCCTCGGGGCAATACTTGCCAAATGGGGTTATGAGGTAATATGTGCGGTTGACGGGCAGCAGGCAATGGATATTCTGGGTCAGCCTGATGGGCCCAAGCTTGCCCTTCTTGACTGGAGTATGCCGGTCCTGTCAGGCATTGATGTTTGCAGGAATCTGAGAAAAGAGCAGGCAAATGATACAATCTATATAATCATGCTCACCGCAAAGAGTGAAAAAAGGAATGTTGTTGAGGGGCTCAATGCAGGCGCAAATGATTATATAATAAAACCCTATGACAATGAAGAGCTTCAGGCGCGCATTAATGTGGGAAAACGCATGGTTGAGATGCAGTCAGAGCTTGAAAAGGCTAAACATGCGCTTATATATGAGGCCATGCATGACTCCCTCACAGGGCTTTATAACCGAAAGGCCATTCTTGAAATGCTCACTAAAGAGCTTTCACGTGTTCAGAGGAGCGGCGGCATACTTCATATAGGCATGTGTGACCTGGATCATTTCAAGTTGATAAATGACAGATACGGTCACCAGACCGGTGATGAAATACTTCAGGGCTTTGCCAGGGTCATGAACTCAAACCTGAGAGATTATGACTTTATTGGCAGGTATGGCGGAGAGGAGTTTCTGATCATTTTGCCATCAACAGAGATAAATAAAAAAATGACATACTTTAGCAGGTTGCACAGGGTTATAGCCGATTCAAAGATAGGGACAAGATCAGGCGAGTTATCTGTCACGGTCAGCATAGGCGTTACAATAGCGGATGGCAAAAAGGATATTGATGAGATACTTGCTGAGGCAGACAATGCCCTTTATAGGGCCAAGAATACAAGGAACGCCATATGCTATGCAGAACAATGTGATGCGCCATAAAATGCTATCTATTTATAAATCTCCTCATGATAGCATTTCCATTTCCTGTGAATCCACAGCCATAGTTCAGGCTGCTCCCTGATTGCCTTTTCAATAATATCATTCTGGAGCTGTGTGGCCTGAGTCATATCAAGCCCTTCTATGTTCATTTCAGGGAAGAAGACAATCCGGTGTTTTGTTACATCCTTTGCGCGATAGATAAACATGGGAACAACAGGGATGTGATATTTGCTTGCAAGGCTGAATATAAGCGGGATAGTTGATGCCTTCTGATTGAAAAAGAGGCAGGGTATCCCTTCACGAAGGTTAGCCTTCCTGTCTGAAAATATGACAAGATCCTCACCATTCTTAAGCTTTTTAATGGCCGGTCTGAGCCCGTTTTCCTTGTACAGTATGCCCACGCCAAATCTCTCATTGTTTTCAACCCTTTCCTTTTCAATGAGTGTATTATCAATCATTCTGACAATAAAATTAAGCCTGTTAAATGTATCAGCAAAATAGAGGTGGGCATATTCCCAGTTTCCAAAATGGGCGCTTAACAGAATAACAGAGGGGTTCTTTTTTCTTGCGGCTATCAGATGCTCTTCGCCTTCAACATGAATGCGTCTCTTTAATTTATCCATGCCTTTTCTTGTTAGTCTCATCATATGCGCCCATTCAAACCCGATCATGCCGTAGTGCATAAAGTTGGCCCGCGCAATAGCCTTTAACTCTTTATCATTCTTTTCTTTGCCATATGCAAATTTCAGGTTTATCAAGGAGATTCTTCTGTGATGAGGGTCAATAAGATAAAAGATAAGGCCAAAAAGTCGGCCGAAGAAGAGCCATATCCTTAATGGAACTATCCTTGATATAAGGTAAAATGTGAACAGGAGCAGGAAAGCTAAATAATTGCCAGTATTTTGAAGTTTATTCATATTTATCTCTTTATGTAAAATTATTCATTACACCTTATAGTCAGATCCTAAAAGCTCTGATACAAAAACACGTTTTTAATATCAATAAATTCTGAGAAAAAGCAAGGATATAAACAGGATCATGTTTTTAGCATGCCTGTTTAGTGCCCCTGCTTGCCTTATCTGTAAAATAACAGTATCCATGATGAGCATGAATGATTCCATCTAATCCTCAAGAAGCAGTGGTAACCAAGGCATACCCTTTGACGGGTGTGAATTACTGTCCAAGGGATCAGTTTTTCTCTGAAATTCTTTCAGATTGGAGTAGCCATCATTATCCGCATCTTCATCACCATCATCAACCAGAGGATTAAGGCCATATTGAACCTCCCAGCCATCCGGCATACGATCATTATCAGTATCCTCCTTTTTAGGGTCTGTCTCTCCTGAATCCACTATTCTGTTATGGTTAGCATCTTCAACCCCATCAGAAATACCGTCACCGTCTGTGTCGGCATTTGCAGGGTCTGTTTCGCCTGAGTCAACTATCCCGTTACGGTTGATATCCTCATCACCATCAGGAATTCCATCGCTGTCAGTATCCTTTAAAGCAGGATAATAGACAGTCTCCTGACTGTAATCACTTACAACTGTATTCTGATTGTATGTATGGGGGCTTGTATATGTCTGCACAGTAAAATAATAGGTTGTATTAAGGTCCAATCCGGTTACATTCAACCTGGTTGATGTTTTATCCTCTACTGTTCCAAAGTATATATATGGGCCGCCCCTCGAGGTGCTGTATGATACAATATAACCGCCCGGGTTGGAAACATATGTAACAGGTGTCCATTGAACAGTGACAGCGCTTTCTGTTATATCTCCGGTTGTTACCCCTGCTGGAGCTATTGTCTGGGCATTGGCCCAAATAGGGTCTATATTATTTAAATATGTGATCAAACCGCTGTTACTGGTATACAGGGCATTATATCTGATAATAAGATTGTTCAGATTGCCAAGAGTGATTAAATTATCTGGTATTATCCCTGTTAACTTGTTACCGTATAAATAAAGGTACTGTAAACTGGTTAAATTACTTAGTGTTGATGGCACTGTTCCTGTAAGGCCATTATTGTAAAGGATGAGATACCTGAGCTTTGATAGACTGCCAAGTTCCGATGGTATTGAACCGCTGAGCCTGTTATTATCAAGATAGAGATATTCAAGCTTTGTCAACTTTCCCAATTCTAAAGGAATTGGACCAGTCAATTGATTATATCTTAGAACAAGAGCATTAAGGTTACTTAGATCTCCAAGTTCAGAAGGTATTGAGCCGGTAAGTGCATTGCTGTATAGAACAAGGTTTTGAAGCTTCGTTAATTTGTTAAGTGTAGAAGGTATTGAACCGGTAAGTCCATTATTATTAAGATAAAGATTCTTCAAGCTGGTAATATCACCCAGTGTCGCAGGAATGTTTCCGGTTAAGGTGTTGTTGTTCAGGTACAGGTCTGTAAGATTCTTCAGATTGCCAAGATCCGGAATTTCACCGCTAAATTTATTGTTACTCATTGAAAGGATCTTTAAATTTGTCAGATTTTTTAAGTCTGCAGGTATTGAGCCTGTCAGTTGGTTATTATTCAAATAAAGTGTAAACAGGTTAAAAAGGTTTTTAAGCGAGGAGGGGATGGCTCCTGTTAACTGATTATCATGTAAATAAAGATACATCAGGCTGGAGAGGCTGCCTAAGCTGGAAGGGATCTCTCCGCTTAGACCATTACTGTACAACCATAACCCTATTAGTTTATTGAGGCTTCCTAACCCGGAAGGGATGGATCCAGTTAACTGATTGTTGTTTAAAGAAAGTTTTAAAAGGTTTGTTAGATCGCTAAACTCTTCCGGTATAGAACCAGTCAGTTCATTATTATTTAATAACAATTGCTGCAGTTTATTTAAATTTTTCAATTCTACAGGTATGGGACCACTCAACTGATTAGAGCTTAATACCAAGTCTCTAAGGTTAGTTAGGCTGCCAAGCGCTGAAGGGATAGGGCCAGTTAACTGATTATTATTCATGTATAACTGATAGAGGTTTGTTAGATTTCCTAAAGCCTCTGGAATGGAATCTGTCAGCTCGTTATTGTTTAAATAGAGTTGATATATTTTACTCAGATTTCCCAGTTCAGAAGGAATGGGACCAGTGAGCAGGTTGTTATTCAGATACAATTGATCAAGATTTATAAGGCTACCCAGTTCCTTAGGGATTGTGCCTGTAAGGATATTGTTATTTAAATATAACTGGAAGAGATTAGATAAATTGCCCAATTCCGGGGGGATGGGGCCTGTGAGCAGATTGTCATTCAGGTATAATCGATAGATGCTGTTATCCTTGTGCCCCAAGGTTGCCGGGATAGAGCCTGTTAAACGATTGTTATTCAGTAGAAGTTCAGTCAGACTTCTGATATTGCCTAATCCGGTGGGGATAGGTTCTGTCAACTGGTTATTACTTAAAGAGAGTATTTTGAGGTTCGTCAAATTTTCGAGACTTGCAGGTAAAGATCCACTTAATCTGTTGTTGTTCAAAATAATTCTAATTACATGATCACTTTCTATATAGACTCCGTACCAGCTGTTTTCAGTCCCTGATTCTGTAAATCCACTTTCATCTTTCCACCCGCTATTATTTATCCAGTGATCGCCATCTGTTGCGGTATAAAGTGCTATCAGCGCTTCTCTTTCCTGCTCCGAGATAGCCCCATGTGCAGTTAAAGGAATGGCACACAGCAGTAGAAATGTTAATAATATTAAAAATCCTTTGTTATTATGGGTATCTCTACAGAATAAAATCGAACATAATAATTTCATTTTTGCACCTTTTTATTATTACCCGGGTTTCGCTTAAATTAATTTCATACAAGTATTTAAAACTGCATCATAATATCATAGAAAATATTTTTTGTCTTGATATAGTAAATGAGATATAAAAAGAGGCAATTCCCTCGGTTTTAAATATCCCGCTGCTTTTTTAGAAAATTTGTAGATATAGTATACCTGCATCTCAATCTCTGCCAACCCATCCATTTAAGGGAACAATTAATTCAATTGCCCTGAGAATAAGGATATATGGAAGATAAATATTAAAAAATGTTGCTTATGGCAAAGTAATTGCATCAAATAATATGTGTATTGGTATATTTTTTCTGACAGGCCATAAATGGATATTTCAAATAGAGCTGATAAATACAAGCTTGACAGGGCAAAGAGGGTGCTTCACCAGACTCCTATGGCAATTGCGGTTACTGTCATAAACTCCCTTATTCTTGTACTGGTTCTTTTTGGCGCAACACCTTTTTGCAGACTTGTAATATGGTTATCAGCGGTTCTCTTTATCAATGCTGTGCGTATCTTTGGCCAATACAGGATACATAAAACCGAAATGACACCTGATAATGTGAACAAGCATCTGAACATATTTCTGGTGGCACTCACTGTCTCCGGAGCAATCTGGGGCTCTGCTGGGGTTTACCTTCTTCCTGCTTCATCTATAGCGCATCAGGTCTTCATAGTCTTAATGATTGGAGGCATGGTAGCCGGCACAGTCGGGCTTTTTTCCTCAGTAATGGCTGCTTTTTACTGTTTTACTATTCCTGCTTCACTTCAGATAAGCATTGTATTTTTTCTGTATGGAGACAGAATTCATTTTGTCATGGGGATAATGATACTTCTGTTCTGGGTAGTCATGTTTGTAACGGCTAAAAAACTCAACAAAGAGCTGATAGAGGCGATATCTCTTAAGTATGAAAATGTAGGGCTGATTTCAAGTCTGGAAAAAGAGGTAATAGTCAGAAAAGCGGCTGAAGAGAAGCTAATCCAGAGAAACAGTGAGATAGAAAGCATTGTTGAAAAGCGTACAGCCGAACTGATAAATGTAAATAAAAAGCTTTTGAGTGAGATTGAAGAGCGCAAGGAGGCTGTAAAGGCCTTGAAAAGAAGTGAAGAGAAATACAGAGAACTAGCCAATTCATTGCCCCAGATAGTCTTTGAGGCAGATGAGTCTGGAAATATTACCTTTGCCAACAGGAATGCATTCAGGGCATTTGGTTATGAGACAAGCGACCTTGAAAAAGGGTTAAACCTGTTTCAACTGATTGTCCCTGCAGAAAGGGAAAAACTGCGTGAAAATTTTAAAAAAAATATTCAGGGAATTATGAAAACAGGAAATGAATATACAGCGCTCAGAAAGGATGGTTCAACCTTCCCTGTACTGTCTCATGCAGATATAGTAAAAAAGGATGTCGATAAAATCGGTATCCTTGGAATAGCCATTGATCTTACCGATAAGAAAAATGAGGAACAAAAACAGAAGGAGATGGAGGCACAGCTCCAGCGCGCCCAGAAGATGGAGGCGCTCGGCACCCTTGCCGGAGGGGTTGCCCATGACCTGAATAACATACTCTCAGGCATTGTGGGGTACCCTGACCTGCTGTTAATGCAGCTTCCTCCTGATAGCCCCTTCAGAAAACCTGTCATGACCATGCAGGAGTCAGGTAAAAAGGCTGCGGCAATTGTTCAGGACCTTCTTACCCTTACAAGAAGAAATGTAATAGTCGATAAGACAGTTAATCTGAATGATATTATAACTGAGTATCTGGCTAGCCCTGAATTTGAGAAACTAATCTCCTATCATAGCTCCGTAAAGATCAGAACCAGACTGGAAGATGGGTTGCTCAATATCAAGGGGTCGCCAGTACATTTGTTAAAGACAGTGATGAACCTTGTTTCAAATGCAGCAGAGGCCTTGCCGGATGGCGGTGAAATAATTATTTCCACTGAAAACAGATATCTTGATCAACCCTTAAGGGGATATGATGATGTTGCCGAGGGGGATTATGCTGTGATGCGGATATGCGATAATGGCACTGGCATATCACCCCGTGATATAGGAAGGATATTTGAACCCTTTTTTACAAAAAAGAGCATGGGAAAAAGCGGAACAGGCCTTGGTATGACTGTGGTCTGGGGAACAGTAAAGGATCACAACGGATATATAGATGTTCAGAGCGCTGAAAACAGTGGTACTGAATTTACACTGTTCTTTCCTGTTACACGGGCTCCAGTTGACTTGAAGGAAAAGGAAGAGATGGTAGCGCTTTATCGTGTCCTTTCGGCAAGCCTGCGCAGGGCAAAAAAAGAGTAGAAAATACCACGAG
>CAZXUA010000167.1:0-10014 GCA_964643755.1 uncultured Desulfatiglans sp.
AGATAATGAGCGGTGACTGGAGTTCAGACGTGTGCTCTTCCGATCTTCACCACATGGGGCTCCTCTTTTTTTTGAGCGGCTACCACCTCATTTACCTGTCTGGAGAGTGAGGCCTCATACATATGTTTAAGGTAAATAAACCCTGTAATCCCGGCTGCCACAAGAAGCACAAAGGCAAACAGGATTATATGGAGGGGCCTTAACCATGAGAACAGCCCCCCCTTATTTAACACATCACCTGCCCCGTACAGGTCATTCGCCGCCTTCTCGATAATGGTTCCGGTTACTGTATATGCCCCCTTTGTATAGGCGATAAGGAGCGCCCTGTCACAGATGCTGTTTATCCTCCTGGGTATGCCCTCAGATCTTGAGTATAATCTTCTGTATGCACCGCCGGTAAAGTTGATATTACCGTGACTGCCAGCAACAACAAGCCTGTGTTCAACATACCCCTTTACGTCCATCTCACCCAGGGGTTTAAGAAAATAGCGCACCAGTATCCTGTCATTAAGCTGCCTCAGGGATGGGGCGCCTATTATATCATTGAGTTCAGGCTGACCGATCAGTACGATCTGTATCAGCTTTTCCCTTTCGGTCTCAAGGTTTGAGAGCATCCTGAGCTGCTCTAACACCTCCCTTGACAGGTTCTGCGCCTCATCTATGAGCAGGACAGCATTACCCCCCTTGCTGAAATTGGTGAGAAGAAACCGGTTCAAGGCATCGACATAGTCCTTTTTGGTGATTTCCCTGCCACTATCCGTCTCAATATCAACGCCAAACTCCTGCACAATAAGTTTTAAAAGCTCCATATCGGAGATAAATGAATTTAGTATAAGAGCGCTCTTTGTCTTTTCATCCAGCCTGTCAAGGAGCACACGGCATAGGGTTGTCTTTCCAGCGCCTATGCCCCCTGTGATAAGGATAAACCCCTTCCTCTCATTGATCCCGTACAGCAGGTGGTCAATCGCCTCCCTGTGGTTGGGGCTCAGGTAAAGATACCTGGGATCAGGCGTCAGGTTGAATGGTGTCTCTGTTAGACCGAAAAATGAGTTGTACATTCCTTTACCCTGGCCTCTGTCCGCTTCTGTTATGTGTGCACTTAATAATCATCATCTGACCTTGAGCTGAATATTTCTTACCCTTCCCCTTCTTATGATCTGGAGTCCCACTGATTCACTATCCCTGAGACTGCCATAAATGGAAAGGAGGTCCTCTATGCTTCTGATCTCTTTGCCCTCAATGCCCTTAACAATATCACCGTTTCTTAAGCCTGCACGCCTGAAAATAGAGCCTGCCTTAACACCTGTTATGGTCATCCCGTCAACCACCCCATCCATCATGTGGGGCTGGATAGATGCCTGGGTCATGACCTCCTGGATATTGGACAGGGCGTTGTCAAGCTCTACCCTGTCCAGGGTAATGGTCTGCACAGGCTCTCCGCCGCTATTTGGTTCCGCCTGGGCCTGAGGGGGCATGCCCGGGAATCCCGGAAAGGGTGAAGAAGAGCTCCCCTTTTGCCCTGCTTTATCATCCTTGAGCAGGATCTCATCCTTGCCATTAAACCTTATTACCACCTTGTTCCTGTATATATTTTTCAGAACCGCATCCTTTATGCTGTCGCCTATGTGGTATATATCCTGAGTCCTTTTGGTCTTGTCTTCAATAACCGCATAGGCATCCTCATCGCTCCCTGCAACAGTGCCAAGCAGTATGACATCAAGCGAGGTAGGGTCAAGGTTTTCTACCTGTGATATATCACCCTTTGTGCCTGTTAGACCTGCGCCCGCCTTTCCAAAGATGCTTCTAATGTTGATCACATCATAGTCGCTCAGCCTACGGGGGGTAATACTCTTTTTGGGCGCTGCCTTTATTGTTGCTGCACTCTCTTTTACAATAGGTTTTTCAAACCCCGCCTCGATAACACGGTAAAAGGTGTCAACCCCCAGAAAGATAATAATGGCTGTGGCTATTATGTTGATAATGGTATATATGTTCTTTGTCATGATATTTGTCAGCATATGGATATCACCTTATTTCCGGCACCGGTTTTGTTAAAGTGCCCTTTATATCAAATAGAAGCCTGCCATTTTTCATTATCCCTGATGACTCTATTACCTTTGCAATATCGGGCATATCCTTTTTCATTGCAGGCCCGGGGGTTATCTTGGCGGAGAGCCTTAACCCGCTTGAAGATATATCCCTCTTTAACTGCACATCACCTTTTAAGCTGCCATTAAAGGGGCCGCCTTTCATCGACATATCCTTTATATTAAAATTCATCTTCTCAAGCGTCCCTGTAACGCTTATCCTCTCAAACCCTATATCTCTTATATCAAACAGTGGAATTGCAGGTTTTATCCTCCCATTTTCCGCCTCAAGAAAGATGTCCCCATCCCCTGTTATAAGGTCTGAAGGATTGCCTGAAAGGTTTATCCTGCCCTTAAGCAGCCCCTCTATATATTTTCCTGTATCAGGGTGTACAAAGGGCCTGCCATCAAGCAGTACGTCATCAATAACTGCTGAAATGTTACATATATCTTTTTCCCTTTCATTAATAACGCCTGATATCACACCGCCATTTACCCTGCTAGAAAATGTTATCTTATTATTGCCAAAGAGCATGCCTGTTAAAGAAACCCTTATGGATGTCTTTTCAGATATATACAGTGGCTGATCAGGATTCTCCTTTAAGGCCACCTCAAGCCCCCTGACCTTAACGCCGAGGGGCAGCAGAAAGTTTGTATCCTTAAAACTGATGCTTAAGGCAGGGAACCTCTTTTCTGCCTGTGCGCTCAAAAAGCTGTTAAGGATCCTGTCAGGGAACATTACATATAAAAAAATGACCAGCAGAACCGCAATATATATCAGGTACCAGTATCTCTTATTTTCTTTGAAAGCCTGCATTATTACTCAGTTCATGCCCTTCTAAATTCTCTTATATGTGAGCACCCTGATTGTCGCATCAAGATAGCCCTCTTCCTTCTTATTATCCCTGATGGTGATCCTGCTTATATAAATAAACTTTTCCGGATTCTCGATTCGGTATAAAAACTCTGTGAGCTGGTTCAGGGTTACCGCCTCAATGGGGAGTTCAACTATTTCTTCTGCAAAATCCCCCTTTTTTTGCCCTTCTGAAGGCCTTATCCTCGGTATTTTGTTCCTGATCCCTATTGCTTCAGCCTCCTTGTTGATCAAGGAAAAGAGGGTTTCATCCCCGCGGTCGGAGAGCGCCTTTTCCAGGTTTTCTGATATACTTTCCATATCCTGGCCGCCGGCGCCTACCTGCGTATAATCCTTTATGACCTGCTCCAGCTCCTTTGTTTCCTTTTCCAGCCGCTCTTTTCTGTTGAAAAATGGAACAACAATAAGCTCAACGATCAGGAATATCCCCAGGATCAACCCTGCTCCGTATATAAAGAGTTTTTCACGTCTGGCAAGTTTCATATCTTATCCATTTCCCTTACAGCTAATTGGCCCTTTCAAGCTTCAGATCAAGAATTACACCATCACCTTTCTGTTTTGAGTCAACAACAATAACATTTTTATAGAGGTCAGATGCCTTGAGGAGGTTCACTATCTTTGAAACCGTGTCATAGTCGCTATTTGCGGTTACAGTGACCTCATTGCTCCTTATTGTTAATGTGGTTATATCAAAGTTGTATTGCTCATTTATCCTGACGGACAGGTCCTTAATGATATCTAGCACCCTCTCACGGGGGTTTACCTCGTTTGACAGGTCCGATGATGGGTTGCTCAGGTTTTTCAGTCTCTGTTGTGCTGCGGTTATCTTTCCCCTCACGTTTTTTATCCCGCTGAACTCTGGCGCCCTTTTATCAAATTCCTTAACAACCTCTGAGTGCCTCCTGCTCACAAAATAGTAATCGGTCCCAAGGTTTACGATCAGCATAAAAAAGAGGATGGCCAGCATGATAATGGTGGTCTTTATATACTTCACCTGGCCCAGAAGACTTTTTTGGGGCTTAAACTCACCCCTTCTGAAATTAAAGCCGTTTTTTCTTTGCTCCTTTACAGCAAGGGCAAGGGCGTTATCCATTAAAGCCGGGTCATAAACCGCAGAAAGGTTAATATCCATTCTGAGTTTACCCTCTCTTGTGATGCTTAACCTCTCAGAAGGCATCTCAAAATGGCTGCTTATTATGGACTGGGCATCACTGTAAGCGGAGAGCCTCCCTCCAAAATAGATCCTTTCAGACTGATAACTCTTCTTTGCCGTTATGTTATAGGAGTGGAGGGTCTTTGAGGTCTCAGAGCATATGGCCTTTATGATATTTTCAACAGCCTCAGGGCTTTCAATGCTGTGTTCAAAAGAGCCGGGTAGCTCCCTTATAACAACAATCCTTTTCCCCTTAAAGATCACAAGGGAGGGGTGTTCAGGTTCAAGATCAAGGTAGATACCGTTTAAAGGGCTCTTTTCCTGATCCAGAAGCCATGTAACGACCGGCACTGGCCTCACATCTATTATGTCAGGGTCAAGACCAGCCTTTTGAAGGAGATCGATATATCCGGAGACAGCGGGCTTTCCAATCGCTGCGGTAAGCAGGGCGCCGGGGTTTTCAGGGTCTGAATGGTTGTAATCTATTATCACCCCCTCCACAGAAAAGGGCACATGGCTCTCTATCTCAAAGGGGAGGGTCTGTCTGATCTTTTTGGCATCTTTAAAAGGTGTCTCTATGTTCCTGAAGGATATCCCGGATGGGGGAATAGAGAGAAGAGACCTGTTGCCTTTAAGATCCATGTGGCCAGCCAGTTTTTCAAGGGCATTTAATGGATTATTATCAGTAACAGGTTCAGAAAAGCATGACACCACCTGATACCCCTTTAACCCGCTAACCACTTGAACCGCAGATATATAGCTCTTTGAGATGTCTATTCCTAAGATCTTTCCTGGCATCATTTATTCCTGATGTAAATTAAATTGATTTTATTCTCTATATATAAATATTTAAAAAAACTCAATATATTCTTGATATTCTTAATATCGCCTTCGTTATATTGTCTCCCATGACAGTGTCATAAAATCACCCTGAGCCCTTTTAACCACCGCCTTCAGCTCCTTTACCGCCCTATCCCTTATGCCTGTGGCGTGTATCTCAAAATATGAACTCCTTATGGATATAAGCGCGGGTTTTATTATCTCCTCGTCTGTGCCAAGGGCGACCTTGTACCAGTTGGGATTGGCCAGGTCATTATCCTTATTATCACGGTAGGCAATGATCTCATCTACCATATCAAGGTTCATCTCCTCGGAAATGGCTAAGAGGATACGCCTGTCTGCTGTATTGATATTTATTTTGCCTCCGGGATCACCGAAAACCGTTATAAACTCATTTAAGCCGGGGGCCTCCCTTGTGCCTAAGAGCAGGTTGCGGGTTATTCCCCTGATATACAGAAGCTCATTTATTGATCTTAAAGGTCTGTTTGCACATTCATACGGGATATCAAGTGACTGATAATAAGCGCTTTCTGCACCGAATCTGGTAGGCTCATCATCTGGATCAATCCAGTCCTTGATATTATCTACTATATCCTCTGCCTCTTCTTCTTCAAGCTCAAAGGGCTCAGATGTAAGGAGCCTTAACAAAATGCCCTTCTGATCCTCATCATATGTGCCATCCTGCTTTACAAGGCTGTTTATCTGTATCCTGCCAGAAAGGTCAGATATCTTCACCTGGAATCTCCCCCCGTCGAAGAGCCCCTCTGAAAGGGCTGAGCCCTCCTCTAACAGCGCCCAGTCATCCTGGTATGAATCGCTTGCAGGGTCATCCTCCTTTAAAAGGGTAATGGCAAGGTTGTAACCTGACTTTGCAATATAACCTAAGAGGATATTATCCCTTGAGCTTACAGCGCCATACAGCTCATGTCTCATTGAGCTGTTGAACTGCAGGGTGAGCACCACAATAATGGCCATCATCAGTATGGTTATTATCAGCGCAACGCCCCGTTTATTTTTCAATGTTGTTTTCATATTTCAGTTGGCCAGCGGCAGCGCCACAGAGGTGGAAAAGGTTAATGGTTTTTCAGGGTCATCCCTGTCAATAAATTTAAGCGTAACAGTCACCATTAACGGGAGCCCTGTTCCCTGGCCTGAATTAGACCTATCCCATGTATCATAGTTATTGCCGTCTTTATCCCTGTATGAAAAATTGACTGAGTGGAGCCCCTCGCATATGCGCCATCCGCCTGTATTATCATCAGGCCATTCAAGGTTTGCCCTGGTGTCTGACCTGTAGAGGGTGATGCTTTTATCCTCCTTTAAAATGGGGTAGTAGGCGATCTTTGCCTCCCCTGCCTCATCCTGGGTCTCTTTCAGATCTATGTGAGACCTGGAAAAAAACCTGATTCGATCCGATTCCCTCCCCTCTATAAAATCATCCTGACCAATCAGCGCCTCAGAGGCAGTTTCTCCCTGTGTGCCATCTGATGGTTGAGGAACATAGGTTGATTCAAGGTCTTCCACTATCCTGACCAGGGCGGTTCTGGCCATCTCATATATCTCTGACTGTGTCTCTGCCGTATCTATATTGCGGTATGTGCCTGTATAGGCGGGGTAAATGAGAGAGATTATTACAGCAAATATGGCTATTGCCACCACTATCTCAAGCAGGGTAAAGCCATGCTGGCCTTTTACCCTCATTTGACCTGATAAAAGAATAGTTGACATCCTTCACCCTTCATCATTCACCATTTACCCTTGAGCCTTCAGCTAAATAAGCTTGTACAGTCTTATATCGTATTGATAGACCTTGTTCTCTCCAAAATAGACATGAAGGTCTATCTGTTTAAAGCGATCAGCATATTCTTCAAGCATTTCAATTGATGTGCTGTTTATCTCTACCTCCCATGTATAATCAGGGTAGTCATCCCCGAAATCCCCGGAGTCGTTTGTGATGCTATCTGTCTCGGCGATCTCGATCTCAGCCATTTTACCCTGTGCAAGAAATGCAGCGGTTGTATAGAACTTGGCCTCGTTCGCAAGGCTAAGCCCCTGAGATTGTGAGGCAAGGAGGGTCGTTAGCGCAATGCCTATCAGGGCAAGCGCAAACATCACCTCCATGAGGCTGAACCCCCTATTGTTAAATATCCTTTGCTTCAACATCTTCAAAACTCAGATAATCCTCCATGATCTTTACCCTGCCAAGAAAGGGCTCCAGCACAAGGGTAAATTTTCTATCGCCCTTGTCCCCGAGGTGTATTAATGAATAGCGAATGTATCCCTTCCTGCTGAACCTTATGCTGTATTCGCCCTCTTTCATTCTTCCCGAACCGTACTGATCTATATCAAGTATGCGCACATCCTCGGGCAGTGCTTTTGCCTGATCCCTTGCGGTAAGCACCTCGGTTTCATCCATACCATCCTTCACATACCAGTATTTGCCCTTCTCAATATCAAAAAAGAGGGTATGATCAAGGTATTCGTTTATCGATTCGTCCCTTACCTTTATAATGGTAGCAACAAGTGTCCGGGATGCGGTCTTGAGATTATCATGCAGCAGGGTTTCGCGCACAACCGGCACTGTAATAGAGAGAAAAAGCCCTGCAAGAAATACGACTATGGTTATCTCCAGCAGGGTAAAACCCTCTGCCTTACAAAAGGTGAAGAGTTTGGTTTTATTTCCGGTCATCTTCCCAACTTGTGATATCCGCGTCGCTTCCTTCCCCTCCGGGCTCATTGTCATTCCCGTAAGATATTATGTCAAAATCCCCATTTTCGCCCGGTGAGAGATATACATAATCATTTCCCCAGGGGTCCTTCGGTATCTTGGCAATATATCCCCCTTCTCTCCACTTTCTTGGAAGTTTTCCAACAGTGGGAGGCGATACCAGCGCATCGAGCCTCTGCTCGGTAGTGGGATAGCTCCCATTATCAAGCCTGTAAAGATCAAGGGCGGTTTTGAAGGTCTCTATCTGCACCCTGGCCTGGGTTCTTCTTGCCTCATCAGTCTGACCCGTCACCTTTATAGCCACGTAGCTTGCAAGGATGCCTAAGATGACTATGACAACCATTATCTCTATCAGGGAAAATCCCTTTTCCGTATTATTATATATAGACATATATCCTCCTAAATAGTTTTTTAATGAACGATCTGGCTCATCTCCATAATGGGGAGAAGTATTGAAAATGCAATAAACCCTACTATAACCGCCATGCCAAGGAGCATGAAAGGCTCAAGCATGGACGTAAGGGCGGAAACCTTGGATTCCACCTCCCGCTCGTATATATCCGCTATCTTGTTAAGCATCTTTTCAAGCTCTCCGCTGTGTTCGCCAACAGAGATCATCTGGACAACAACAGGAGGTATGAGCTTGTCTTTTGATAATGGCGCAGAAAGGGACTTCCCCTCCTTGATTTCATCAATGGCATTATCAATGATCTCTGCCACAAGTATGTTGTTTACAACATTACGCACTATCTCAAGGGCGTTAATAAGTGTTACCCCGCTTTGAAGCAGGCTCCCGAGCGTCCTGGCGAATCTGGCTATTATCATCCTTTTTATAACAGCGCCGAAAACAGGCGCCTTCAATTTGACCTCGTCCCATATGCGCGCAAATTTTTCTGTCCGTTTTGAATATCTGAATACAAAACCGGCCACAATAAAGAAGAGCAGGATCAGCCACCAGTATGATTTCAGGAAATTGCTTGCGCCAATAACAATTATGGTGGGTAGCGGCAGGGCCTTTTCCATCTCATCAAACACGGCGACAAACTTGGGCACAACAAAGGTTACAAGAAGGAGCAATGCCAGAACCCCTATGCAGAGCATGATAACAGGGTAGACCATTGCGGCAATTACCTTGCCCTTTAATGCCTCCTGGTTTTCGCTGAACTCCGCAAGCCTCTCAAGCACAAGGTCAAGGGAGCCTGATGCCTCACCCGCTGTCACCATGTTGATATAGATCTGGGAAAAATATTTTGAATGGTGCTTGAGTGACGATGCAAAGCTGTTCCCCTCGTTTACAGACTCCTTTATCTGTGCAAGCACCTTTTTGAGGAGAGGGTTTACCTCCTGTGTTATTAAAAGCTCAAGGGAAGAAACCAGGGGTATGCCTGCGCTCATAAGTGTTGCAAGCTGTCTTGTGATTGTTGATATATCTCCTGCCTTGATGCGCCTTAAGAGCGTATTAACAGAGGTTGTCCCTGTGTGCTGGGTCTTTATCTGTGATGATGATTCCTTGATATTTACAGGATAAAGGTCAGAGCTCCTTAGCTTGTTCCTTGCAGAGAGGGGACTGTCCGCATCAATTATCCCCTTTGTCTGCTTTCCTTTGCTGTCCAGCGCTGAATATTCATAAACAGGCATCAATTTATCCGTTATATATTACGTTTATCTTATCCCGGTCAGTCTGTTTGCAAGACCCTTAAGATCTTCTTCCTTCATGTTGTCGGTTGATATCTGGTTAAAGGGTATGGCATACTCCCTGCCTGACTGTACAGCAGGCATGAGCCTGGATGTGCCAGCCTTTAAGTATGCCGCAACATTATAGGCCATCCTCTGGGCAAGCGATATATCCATGTTGTTGGGCGCAGCACCCCTTATGTCCCTGGAGAACGGTTCGCAGACCACCCTTTTATTTATCCTGATCTTTGTTTCAAGTAATTCCCGATAGAAATACTCTGCAGCATTATCCTTTATCCCCTTTTCATCCCTCTCCGCCTTTTTATAACCCTCTGCAACCACAATAACGGCCTCTTCCCTTTTATTGATTGCCTCAACCACCTCAGCATGGTTGATTCGGCTGTTCGGGAGCACGGCAAGGTGGGCTCGCGACCCCAGGCATGAATGGAGGGCATGGTATCCGCTGTTTGCCCCCATCATCTCAACAATATATACCCTCTTATGCGTCCTTGCATCCGCCATGTAACACCTGATCTTTTCCGCACCCACCTCAACGCCTGTATGCTGGCCGATGCAGTCTGTGCCCGCAACATCGCTGTCTATTGTGACAGATCGGAAGAGCGTCGTGTAGGGAAAGAGTGTAGGATAGGGTGTTGTT
>CAZXUA010000168.1:0-9987 GCA_964643755.1 uncultured Desulfatiglans sp.
AACAAGCTGGACAATGACATCTGTCCAGCTTGTTTTTGGTTAGTTGTCAGCACGAAGTGAAGGGGAAGTTAAGAATCCCTTAAGTCAACAGTATCGGGATTAAGGGAAGGGGAGTAATGGAGAGAAGCTGAAGGCTGATCACTGACAGATGAATGCTATATTATCTTATCTTTTCTTCCTCTTTTTGCCCTTTGAAGGGCCTCCATCCTTACCTTTTTTCTTTTCTGCAAATTCCACATTGATCTCCCTGCCATCCAGCTCTGCGCCCTTCATGGAGTTTATTACCCTGTCTGCAACAACTGCATCCACATCAACAAATGAGAACTCCCTCATGATCTCAATGGAGCCTATCTTCTGAGAGGATATACCGCTTATACTGCAAATGGATTTTAAAAGGCTTTTTTTGGTAAGGTCATCCAGCGCCCCCGCATTTATAAAAAGGCGTCTGGATTTACCCGGTGTAAGGTTTCCCTGATCCTTTCCTGCCCTCTTTTTACCAAATTCTTCAATTCTTACCCTTCCTAACGGGGCGTTAATATCCTGCGCGTCTTTGTAATAGGCAAGAAACCTGTTAAATTCCAGAGAGACAAACCTCTGGATAAGTTCCTCCTTTGAAAGCCCTTCAAGGGTTTCAAACACAGGCGGCAGAAATGGGGCTATCTCTTCATAATCCACATCAACCTCTACCATCCTGTTTATCATTGCGTAGAGCTGTTTTTCACACACCTCATAGCCGCCAGGCACTTTTGCATAGGTAAACTTAATGCCGGAGCTCTTTTCTATCTGTGTAACCTTGAACTTTTCCTTCAGGTTGGTGATAACTATGGATGTGCCTGATTTACCCGCCCTTGCTGTTCTCCCGCTCCTGTGGGTGTAAACCTGCGGTTCATCAGGGAGCCTGTAGTTAATAACATGTGTGATCTCCTTTACATCAAGCCCCCTTGCCGCAACATCGGTTGCAACAAGTATCTGGAGGGTCCTGTTCCTGAACCTGTTCATTACATGATCCCTTGCCGCCTGTGACAGGTCGCCATGCAGGGCATCAGCATCATAATTATCTTTTATGAGCTTTTCCGCTATTTCCTGGGTCTCCATGCGTGTGCGACAGAATATAAGGCCGTATATGTCAGGTGAAAAATCGAGTATCCTCTTTAATGCCTGATACCTGTCCTTTTCATGGATAATATAATTGAGGTGTTCTATATTGATTGCGCTTTTGTTTTTTCCGCCTACTGTTATGGTCACTGGCTCATCCATATACTGCTTTGTTATCCGCGCAACCTCATCAGGCATGGTTGCGGAAAAGAGCCATACCCTTTTATCACCGGGCGTGGATTCAAGTATGGCGTCAAGATCCTCCTTGAAACCCATGTTAAGCATCTCATCCGCTTCATCCAGCACAACATATGATACCCCGGTCAGTTTAACGATTTTCCTGTTAATAAGGTCAAGCAGCCTGCCAGGTGTGGCAACAATAATCTGTACCCCTTTTTTTATATCCCTGATCTGGTTTTCCATGCTTGCCCCGCCTGCAATGGCAACGATCTTTGCACCCTTTACATACTTGCCCAGTTTTTTCAGGTCGCCTGTTATCTGGGCGCAGAGTTCACGTGTAGGGCAGAGTATAAGCCCCTGTGTCTGCTTCAGGTCAAAGTCTATCAACTGAATCATGGGGAGGCCAAAGGCCGCTGTTTTACCTGTGCCTGTTGGGGCAAGGCCAATAAGGTCTCTCTTTCCGCCGATTATCTCCGGGATTGCATCTGTCTGTATTGGGGTAGGGGTGGTATATCCAAGCTCCTGAACCGCCTGTAATAATTCATCTTTTAATTCTAAATCTTCAAAAATCATTAAATATTGTTCCTTTCAAATAAAAAAACCCGGATTCCACTGGACCAGTTCCAATAAAATCAGGGTCTAATATCCAATAAATAAAAAGGTTTATAACATCATTCCTGTTTTAAATCAAAGATTTAATCGTTTTCTCCAAAAAAGAATTACCCCGAGCGGATGGAACCACTTGTTGCTGCTGCTCATACTGTTTTCGATACAATTAAATCAGAAATAGTTAAACAAGTGATATAAATTACCCCTGATTTCTGTCTCTATCACCAATTTGCTTTTTAAGTGCATTGATCCCGATCATCTGTAAATCCTTTAACGTCGTCATTACCGACTTGATCTGGAATCCATTTTTAAGCCCCAAAAACCCCAAAACCTGTTGACTTTATCATGGTTCTTTTAAATAATTGCCCCATCTTTCTGGTTATTTGATTCACCTGTTTTATGATCTTTGATTATTATAATTATTGTTATTTTAGCCTGGGTAGTTTATTCTGCATAAAACAAAAGAGATCAAATGGCTATTTCATTTGAAATAATCAGCAATATTTCTGATATCGAAACTATTGTGATAGATAAATCAATCCGAGAAATATCGCGATTAAGAAAAAGCTATGGCCCAGGTCGTTTGAGGAAGATGAAAGGAAAGGCGACAATGCGTTTACCTGATGGTACAATATGTGAAGCTGAATTACACCGGTATGAGGCTCATGGTATCGGACGAAAAGATATAAATCTTCGCCTTCAAAATGATTGGTTGAGAGCTGACCTCTTGCCGTCCTCCGTGATTAACCCAAATATCCTATAATAGTAGGATGCAATTCTATAGGGGGGGTTGGAGACAAAACAATGAAAGATAGAATGGGTGAAAAAATAGGTTGGACTGCCGGATGGATAGGGGGATTCATCTGGGTCGCTATACTATCTACCATCTTTCTTTTTCAGGGGAAAACTGAGCAAGGATTAGTGGGTATGGCTTTGACCGCCATTGCTATTATCACTATTGTTTTCTTTGCACCATGGCGATTTTCATCAACACCATATTGGAAGCTCATGTTCGCGCCATATGGAATCTTTTTAATATCAATAGCATGGGCAATATGGTCATATGGTGGTCTTGGAGCTGTTGACCTGACCTGGTGGGATTTGTTGTGGCTCACGCCTCTTTTGATACCATTTGGAACTTTAAGTAAAAGGAAATGGGAATAAAGCAATAGGTGTCAAGCCTACATAATAGATATAAGCCTTTGGATTGAAAAGATATAAATTGTGAAGGGTGACGCTATTAAGTTTCGTGAAACAATGTAGAGCCTTTACTTTACCGGATTGCCCCTCTTTATTTTATTTCGGAGGTCTTATGAAACAGATATTTATTATTCTTTTTTTGGTGTTGTTCCCGACATTGGCTTACGCAACTTTTGAAACTTTTGACCAGCTTTTAGAAAAAGCCAATGCCGGAGATGTGTCTGCTCAGGTCAGTATTGCGGGACGGTATGCTGATTGCAGGTATGTACCACAGGACTATATTTAATAGTTATAAATCCTGAGGTCAGCTATATCAGGTGTGTTAAAGAATACTATATTAACAGCCTTTTTATTGAGGGTGGTTTATGGATAGTATGGAAATAAAAAATTTAAAAGCGGGTATCAATTTATTGGAATAAGACGCTGAGCGTCAAATTACAATATTCCCACGGTGACCGTAAGAACAACAAAAATGGAATTGAAAAATATCTAATAGGAGTATATTTAAGCATGTTAAAAGATACAGGTATCAATTCTCCAGGCATTCCAACTATAAACAATAGACCTCATTTAGGTGACTTGCTACTAAAGCGATATAAGAGAAGAATTTGTAATGGCTTTGACGATCTTGAAAAATTCGAATTAATTGATCGATTAGAAAAGCCCGTCCTGAATTTTATTTTTGTTGGAACTAAACATATAATTTTAGAAGTTTACAATTTGATTTCACAATTTCCATATGCTTTTATCATGAGAACCAAAAAAGGATATGATTTATGGAGTTTGCCTGAAAGAGGAAGCAGAAATGCATATGTATATATTTCTCGGTTTCCAAAACTAATCAAATTCATAAGAGACTACGAAGATAAAATTCCTTCGGATTTATGGGGAATACTTTTTGGATATCAGTTAGATGAGGTTCATCAATTCACCTATGATTGGGAAGAATGGAAAATAAAAAGGATGGAAAACCATAAGGGAAAGGCATAGGTTTTCAAACCTATAAAATTGACAGACTCACAAATCATAGTCTTATTTCTGTTAAATTTATAGACCTAATCCTTATCGGTTTACTACATATTAATCTATCAGGAATCTTATTAATATCTGATGCATGAGGGAAAAACAATGAAAGACAATTATCAAACAGTGTATAACACTTTACAACGGATATACGAAAAACACCGAGGCAACTATCCAGAGAATATCGATTCAAAACAAATGTGCTGTATGTGGTCAACGAGCAACCCACCTGATATTATCGAAGACACACCACCATTCGACGACATCGAGGATACATTCTCTATCGCCATTTCCGATGACATAGCGTTGGAACTCTACGATATGAACTTAAGCGAAGCGGCTAGAAAGATTATGGAAATAAGAAACGAACAACAGTAAATTATTGTTTCCGATACGGGTCAAAAACCGGTCTGAATCGATTTAGTGAATAGGTGGAAGCTTATAGGTTTCCATAGCTACATATTTGACAGAAGTATGTTTGGAAAAATTAGTCTTTTTTTAACGCAAAGCATTAAAATAAATGGATACCCATCTGAAATTTTCCCGCATTTATTACGGGAAGGGCATGACATCTGAAGTAGATGGGTGTCAAGCAAATACAGTTGACAGTAGCAAATCCTGAGGTACAGCTATATCAGGCTCAATAAAAAAATTAATCTTTAACCGCTATTACATGTCTTGATTTAGATTGGCATCACACATTTAATGAGGAGGATAAGATATGTTGACTTCTACACAAATCAAAACAGCGCAAAGCATACTGAACATATTCGAGACTGGCGCAGTGCGCGGTGAATATGGAAATGTGACAGTGATCGAGGGCGATACCGGGCATCTTACCTTTGGCAGGTCTCAAACCACCCTGGGATCAGGTAATTTATTCAAACTGCTCCAGCTCTATTGCAGCAATCATGGTGCGAGATTTGCAAATAAACTGGAACCATACCTCGGGCGTTTGGAGGCAATTGATCTTAGCCTTGACTTTGATCAGAGGCTTCACAATATACTTCGTGCGACTGCTGATGACGCTGTCATGCGCGACACACAGGATATATTTTTCGATAAATATTACTGGCAGCCTGCAGAAAGGGCCGCAAATGCAATGAACATTACGAGCGCCCTGGGTGTTACTGTGGTCTATGACGGATATGTGCATGGCTCATGGTCCAGGATGCGAGACCTCACCAATCAGCAGGCTGGCACACTCCAGGATATTGGCGAGTATGAATGGCTAAAGGCATACATAAAAGTGCGTAGAACATGGCTGGCCACAAACAGACGGGCCGACCTGAGGGCTACAGTCTATCGCATGGATGCCTTACAACGGCTCATGGATCAGGGATACTGGGGGCTGGAACTCCCACTGGTAGTGCGAGACGTGGAAATATCAATTGATGCCCTATCGGCAACTCCTCGTGGATCCTATGACGGGCCACAACCCGGCACACGGGTTCTGGCATTGCAATCCCCACTTTTAAGAGGTTTAGATGTTAGATTGGTGCAACTGGGTCTGTCTGAGAACGGCGCTGACATCAAGGCAGACGGCGTGTTCGGGCAGGCATCTATGAAGTGCATAAAGAATTACCAGGCAGAAAAGGGGCTGCCTGTTACCGGTGTGATTGATATACCCTTGATAGCACAACTGGTTGGTTAGTATCCATCCATAAAGAGGCAATTTATTGATGGCGCTTTCAGTAGTCAGCGATCATCTGTCAGCTAAATCTTTGTTTTGAAAATGTTTTTCTGAGAACTGAACGCTAATGAATGACCTCTTGAATCTAAAAACGACAGTTTATAGATGGATACTAAAAACTAAAGTCAGCTTTTTGATTATCCTTTTGTCCCCAATTATGCATCAGGATTTGCTTCTGATAAAACATTATTTCATATATCTATTTTTCGTTTTTATTTTTGGTGTCTTTTCTGCCAACCTGGCAGGAGTCTTTCATTCAGGTGGATATTCCAAGTTTTGGTAGAATAACCATCTGAAGAAGAAAGTAAGCGGCTATTATCACTATTAACCAGAATATTGCCATTTGTTTAAATCCTTTCAACTAATAATGTTGGGATTCATTCATGTGAATCCCTTTTTATATGTGACGCACGGTCACATCTCTTATTTGGCTCAGGAAAAACCATTCTTTGGTGAGCATCCTGAAAGGGATGATCCTTCTCCCTGGCACAGGCATGAGAATGATGATATGACCTTTTTTATCTTTTGCTCGCCACATTTACTGCAGGCTATCTCTTTTTCCTCTCTGGAATTTAACACCAGTTGCTCAAAAAAGTTCCCGCAATTATTACATTTATATTCATATATCGGCATATCAGTACCTCCATCTTTTAGGCTAAAGATAAGATTTAAATATATTTATTCAATCTCACAAGGGTAGCAAAACAGAGGTTAAGGTAAAAAAGCGAATAACAGCCACAATCATGTGACTAAAATAATTAATGTTTTTTCCATATTATTTCGACGAGTAATATATAGCCAAATAAATCGTATAATTGTTACTTTTCCTTCATGGAACTATGACCACCTTAAAGGGGCCTTTTAAAACAAGGAGAGAATATGGAAATTGAAAATATTAAAACGCAAGAAAGCGAAGATGAAAAAGGTTTTGCCATACAGTTCATGGGGCTGGCATGTGATTATTTAACAGTTGTAAAGAAGGCTGATGGGTTTTATGAATTTTCATCACTCACCTCAGCACAATCACCAGTCCATAAGGTAAAGGTCAGTTATGAGGCGATAGCCATGCTTGATCCTGAAAAAAAGAGAATAATATTCTGGGAAAAGATGGTGGAGAGATCATCCGGCATGAAGGCAGGTTTCTTTTCAGAAAAGTATGTTCAAAAAGGGATAGAGGTATCAAAAGAGATATCAGGTCAATTGCTCATGGGCGGTAAATACGGCTTTGAATATGGCAAACTCAGAGATGTGATCAAGGCAATGGCCACCATCAGGGGCTGGAAATTTAAGACAGCCATATTCAGGCCGAAGATTAAGAATTAAGGCATGGATTATATATTGTAACACTCGCATACTTTTCCAATTAAGATGAGGGATCATTTATGAAAAAAAATAATATCCATTGCCTCTACCGGGGCTTTTTTGCCACTCTTTTTACTGTAAGTCTTTTGATGATTGATGGAATTTATCCTGCTATGCCGTTCGCATCAGCCACAGTTGTACAAAGGATAACTACGGATGGTGCAGGGAAATACAGCATAAGTATAAGCAGAGAGGGGGGTGTTGCCGGATGGCTTGAGACAATTGAAGATTCAGAAAGAAGGGAAATTGTGATTGTGAAGGCAGCCGCAACCAATGGCTCCTGGAACAGGGAATTGTTCCGATCATCCACTAGTATTTGGGCAAGCGGAGTAAAGGGGCCTAATTATGATCAATCTGACACCTATTATAACCTGAGCCAGCGTGACGGGAAGATACTTTTTTCAGGAGATGGTTCAAGGATGGTGATTCTTATTGATGAGTTTGCAAAATCGAAGCATTATGAATATTTTAACTTTATTGATGTACGAACTGGTGATGCCAGGTTGGTGCCTGTTGCAGCGCCCCCGGGTATGGGTACCTATACAGGATACACAAATTATAACACGCATGGGGTTTGGCTTGAAAATGGAAGATACGGATATACGCTAAGTGATGACGGCCGTTTTGCCATTTACAGCATAAAGGCATTTGGCGTAATGAATGGTGACGGGAAGACCCTCGATGCATTGGTTGCCATGGATCTGGACACAGGCGCTGCGGTTCGCATAGCTGGCTACCAGGCAATGGACAGCGCCGGTAACCTTACCCCCGGAAGCCCGGAATATAAAGATACCAATATAAGTACAGCAGGTAACAGGGCTGTGTTTGCCTGCGACAATGCCTATTACATGGGAGGTTTTAATGGGGCTCCGCTTCAGAAGGTAGCTGATGGGGTAAATGGTGACCCATACCTTGTTGGAGATGCTAATTATGTGGCAGAGGAAAATACCGGGAACTTTTACCCAGTCGCCGGAGGAAGCTCAATAAAGACATCAAGCCCAGAAAGAGGGGGATTTGCATTCTCCTTCTGGGATGGTGAGGCGGGATTTATTACTCATCCAAGTTTGTCTCACGGCAGTGAGATAAAAATTGTACGCGCCTCCGGAGTCACACCCCTTGTAACTACAAAACTTGAAGGATTGCCCGCAGGCTGGAATTTCGGTGTAAAATCACTGTCAAGCTCTCACAGATATTCCCTCGTTTCAGCAGATGGCCGATCTGTACTTCTTTCGTTAATAAGTCCTGACGGAAAGCAGGATCTCTTTTTATTAAAAAGAGAAAGCACTCTACCACCTGTGGCTCAAAATATTGACACTGTTCAGAAGCCTGCCAGTTTAGCCTCAGGCACTTCACAGGAAAAGGCGGAGACGCCAGAAAAAACAGGCAATACACTCCTGTTTTCACAGGATTTAGTGCCGTCAGGCAAAGAGCAGATGGTTAGCTATGAAGGTCTGAATGTCATTATCCCTGGAGGCCTCATTAGTAACAAGGAAGAATTGCGTATTCTTAAGCCCGGCTCAGATACATTGCCATTGATAAAGGGGATGAAGCAGGTGGCAATGGTGGATATTCAGATAGGTAATCTCACAAAATTCAGCAAGCCGCTGACTATTGAGATGAAATATGAAAAGACTATGCTGGACAACTCAATTCCGGTAAAGAGGCAGATAATAGCCTGCTATTTTGATGAGAAAATCGGGGGATGGATAGCCACGCCCTTTGAAATAGATGAGAATAGAGAGGTGCTGATTATTAAAACAAGTCACCTCACAAAATGGTCTGCATATTATTTTCTGCTTGGATACGACGTATATCCCGGGAAAAAATGCACTGTAATTTATGACAAGGGTGATATTAAAAACAACAATGCCCTGTATGAGGCGCGTACAGGAAGAAAGGGGCTGCTTGATGGGGTCCCTGTTCTGGTGCAGGACATAGCCCTTTTTATTGACCAGGCATACAGCTCATATGAACAGGAGGGTTTTAAGCTCCCTGTGGTAGAATCCGGAAAACCTGAAACAAAATTGAATGTCTTTGTGGGTGATATTGATGAATCAACGAGAAATACCAAGAGCGGCATCATCTCAATAAACGCCAATCTGGCATCAAAGGAGAGAGGTCAGGCGCTTGTGAATTTATTTAAGCAGGATTGCGGGCATGAATTATTCCACGAGGTACAGGCCTACAAATTCGGTATATCAGGTTTAACTGCCCTTTATTATGAAAAAAAGGCATTCTGGCTTGAGGCCACTGCTGAATATGCAGGTGATATTCTCGCATGGAAGCATGCCATAGATAGAGACGGGAGCCCCATGAGCAGGACAGGTATAATGGGGAACAGCATAAAATCAGATTATCTGAGATACTCGCTGTTTACATTCGAAGTACCTGGCATGTTGACAAGTGCCAGACAGAAGGCTATGGGGCATGAATATGACAGCGCCCATTTTGTGGCCTTTGTGATGAAAAAGAACCCACAGGCGCAGCATACAGTAATTGTTGATATGATGAGCCGGGATTCGGATTTTATAAAATGCTTTAACGCCTATTTTGGCCAGAGTGGTAAAACTCTTGACTCCTGGCTTAATGATTTTGGGGCATACTTTCTTGTAGACCCCTCAAGCCCATATCCTGCTGGAGAGGCAAGAAACGATGCGGTCGATGAATTCAAAGGAATCAGATTTAAAATGTCGGGCGCCCGTGCAGGAGAGCTTGAACAGAATGAGATTACAGAAACCTTCAGCATAAAACCGCGCGAACCATATAGCGCAGCAGTAGCACTGACAGATATCTATGTAAACGGGAAAACCGACAGGGAAAATGAG
>CAZXUA010000169.1:0-753 GCA_964643755.1 uncultured Desulfatiglans sp.
ACACCCTATCCTACACTCTTTCCCTACACGACGCTCTTCCGATCTTTCTTCAAATATTTCGATCGTGTCGTAGGGAAGCTTAAAAGTGTCTCCTTTGGAAACATCCTTATTCGTGGAGGCATTCCCTTCTATTTTTACCTCTTTTGCTTCAAATTTCCCATTTCTCCCTTTACCTATTTTAAAAAATACCATTGCGCCTTCTACAGGTTCCCCCGATTCGATTGAACTCTTATGAAAAAAAATATCATTACCATCTCGGTCTGGTTTGATGAAACCAAAGGCTTTATCACTTAGATATGTTTTAATGAATCCTTTATGTGTCTTCTTGTCAGGTGTGTCTATTTCAAAATGCTTCCCTAAATCTGCCATAGAAGATATTTTTTTCTTTTTTTCACTCATCTTCTTCACCTTCTATCATGCCCTCAGCTAATCGTTTTAGCCAGGTTAGGAAAGTCATCGTTTCGTTTGTAATCTGGCGATATATTCCTGATGGCTGAGAAATAATAAATTGTAACAAATCTTCATTATCCGGTAATACCTTACAGCTATTATTGTCATTTCTAAGCCATTCTGATATTTGCTCATAAATTTTCTGGTATGCAGTTTCCTTTTTTGATTTTATAAAGGCAAATGTATTTCCAAGCCCATTTGTTTTAATCAAGACTGGAATAGTTTTAACATATGATTTATATTTAATGGCTTCTTTTTGACCAAGTCTGGCACCATCAACAGCTTTATTATAGGCAAATTCAG
>CAZXUA010000169.1:763-9976 GCA_964643755.1 uncultured Desulfatiglans sp.
AATTCAGCACGGCCATTCTCCAACTTTCTTATATTTGTTTCATTTGGCATCTTGACCCTCCTGATCTTTTCCATTTAAAAATACTGTCCGGACAAAACCTTTTCCTATGGTTGAATTTCCGCCGATTTGAAGGATTGATGGAATGTTGTCTTTAAAAAAGGACATAACTTTCTGTGCTTCTATTTCTGTTTTATTTCTTACTTGGCTTAGTTCTTTATCTTCAACTTTAAAGCTTGCTTTATCCTCTTCTTTTTCTTTATATACAGGTCCTGAAAAGATAATTGAGTAAAGGATAGAATCCGTGGGGAGATACTCCTCATACCAGAGAGCGCCTTTTGCTACAGTACCTGTGTAATTGTTAATTTTTGTCCGCGCAATCACTTCGGTGGACATGGATACAAAATCTTTGAAGTCTTCATCGGAAAGAACAATGATATCCTTTTGAATCTTCTCTTTCCAGAAGGGCTCCATACTATTAGCTACATTATTAACTATCCATTTGCCAAGCTGTGTTGTTGCATCATCTTCCTTGGCAGTGAAAGAATACTCTTCAAGAACAATCCTCTTTTCTTTCACGAACAGTTCACAACCAGTTGGAACAGTCTCTTTTTGAGGGATGTCACCTAAGTCATTAATGCCGCAAAGTTCAAGATCTTTCTTGAATCGGGTTAAAACCTGAGGACATGTGACCCATGCAAAAACTCCTTTGACAGATTTTACAGGAAAGAACAGTAATCGGGCATCAGAAAAACCAAGCGCTCCGGCATGGGCATCATCAGTGTTTTCAGGCCCGAAAGCAAGCTTGACTTCTTCTTTATCTGCTCTAAGTTTATTCTTAAAACTTTCTCTTAAACAACCTTTTATTCCTGATGCCTCGATCTTTGGGAAACCAGTGTGCTTTTCTCTTTGAATAGGCAAATCAACAATACCCAGGTCATTCCCACTTCCTGCATGGAGTGGAGTTTCCACCCAAAAAAATAGCGGTTTTTGTATCAGAAACATAATTAGCCTCCTCTTATATTTAGTTATCTTGTTAAAGTTTTTAATTCAAAAGTTCCATACTCGGCCAGGTCTTGAAATGTGCTTGTGTTAATAAACCTTTCATAATCCTTATCATGCCGCATGTAATTATAAACATAGATTGATTCATCTTTTATTCTGTAAAAGATCCTTGGGGCCGTCCTTCCAAGGTCCAATACCAGATGCCCATTTTTATTTTGGGTTTTGCTATCTCTTAAGTTTTTATCAAAAAGCTTCATCAAGTAGTTTTTATATTCAGGATCATTCTCTATTGCGTCTTTCACCTTGGCATTTTGGTAATAGGTATACTGCCTGCGTTTATACTCATGCCATAAAAGCTTTCCAAAAATAGAGAGGTCTGCATAATCACCATCAATTTCAAAACAGGCAAGTATTTGTTCTTTATGCTCAGGTTTTATTCTACCCGTTAAAACATGCCAGTTACCAACGCAACCGCCGCTATTTTCTGTTTCTTCAAAAATAAAACTATATTCCTTGAATATCTCCAAATCGACTGAAATTGGTAATAAAGGGATTTTCATCAATGCTTCAGCATCCTCGAATATATAATAGGAAGGTATATGATTGACTTGAGAAAAAATGGTCAAAATCGGTATAGCCGCTTTATACCCGCCTGTAATATTCATAATTACATTTCCATAATACCCCCCGGCAATTTGTTCAATTCTTCTAAAGAGGTTTTCCATACCCATTTCGGAAAAGGCTTTGCTATCTTTAACCTGCAAACCATTGATCACATCTTTAAGTGTAAAATGAGTTTCCAACAAATTATTTATAGAACAAGCAATGACCTCTGCACAGATCACTGAATTAACAGTATCAGATGACAAAAGGTGTATGGATAAATCTTCCTTCAATTCTTCTTTGATCTTATAAACACTCTTTATTTCAGCCGATGCCCAAGATTTATCTGCCGATGCCCTAGATTTATCTGCGGCAAATTTCTGCAATTTCTTCTTCATAAGTGTTATATCATCTTTGTTAATTTCGTACTCTGAAGCTTGCTTATGGCTATATCTATCGTGAAGATTTTTAACCGTAGTATCTTCCTTATTAACTTTAAGATAGTTGGTTATCAATGATGTTCCTACCAAAGTGATTACATGTTTCATTTACAGCCCCCTACAAATGCCAAACCAAATCCTTCACTAGCCTTAAGTGAAATATTATTATAGTGTAATTTACCATAAACCTTCTCGACCTCACCTGACACAACCCTATAATAATAAACTGAACCGGCAGGCACTGCTCGCATCATAGGCTTATGCCATCCCTTACCACCGGCTTTACCCATGTCCCAACCTCCTACATATACAGGATTCCCGACGGATGCTGACAACAATTCAAGTCTAAAATCTGCCCCATTCACCAAGTCTTCATCAGGAAACCAGCCGTTTTTAAATATGGCAGGAGTTGCAAAATAGAGTTTTATTATCCCCGTTTTTTTTACCTGATCTAATACTTTCTGATGCTTGTCCTGAAGAGCCGAGGATATCCTCTCATATCGGCACACTTTACCTTCACCGCCCATCTTTAAAACGCCACTTTTCCGTAATGAAGTGGCACCATCTAAGTCACATGCCAGCATCCAGCCTTCATCGAAACGTCGCATTCCTACTCTGTAAAGTCTCCCCTCCGCAGAGCTTCTTGTTAGGGGGCTCATCTTTATGCCTGTTTTATATTCGATCCGGCAGAACTTGCTTTCGTGGTAGATGTTAAAATCATCTGATGCCCCTGTTAAATAAGAGAAAAAATCTGTGTGAGTGAGGTAAAAACTTTCAACACTTTTTGCTTTGTTTTTTTCAACAGTAAAAGGGAATCGATCAAAGTCGAGATTGGTTGAAAACAAGTGTGCGGTTTTTATCGAAGTTCTTTTTGCTTTACCATCTTCTTCTCTGAAAAGATCAAAAGGGGCGGGCATATAAAAATAATCATCATTACTATTGTAAAGAAAAATGCCCTTTAATTTTAACGATGAATTGGAGAAGTCAGCAACCGTACCTATCTCCTGGGCCATTTCTCCTGAGAGAAATTTAATGTAACCTTTATTTTGCGAAATAATACCAGTTCGAATAGCACCAAGAACAGTTGATGGATTAGGCGGGAATATTCCAAATGCCGTGCTCTGGTCCCCCATAGAAAAAGGCTTCCCATCCCTGAAAAACAATGTGTCAATAGGTTCCATTATAATCATAGCGCTCTTACCTCTCGTGCTAAAAAATTTGCTGTCTGGAGTAAGGCCATAAAGTATTTCAAGGAGCCTTCCAACTTGTGGAATAAATCATTAAGGTCATTAATAAACTCTAAAAGCTCTTTATCATCAAAATGAGTATTCTTATTTTTTGATCTTTTAATAAGTCGTGCTATTTCTGTCTCAATAATTTTTGAATTGATATTCACTCTTCCACTATTATCAGAAAGACGAGAAAATTCATTATGGAGTGAATAAATGAATTTATTGGAAATCAGATCTCTTCTTATCCAATCAGCTAATTTCTCAAGAAGGTCTACTGTTCCACCTGGATATTTATTGTCTTCATATCTCCACTTTGCTACTCCTTCGCTTATTTCACCTGAATGCTTCATTAGGGCAATAGCGAATGCGTCTTTATCTTTTTCCTTTTTAGCAAGACTTTTTTCCATTTCCCTGGCTTTATCCATTACCAATGAAAATGGCATTCTATAATGTGCTATCACGATACCCATAGAGGCGGAAGCTCTTGGCCCCATTGTCATATGCATATCATCTTTAATTTGCACAAAACCAGATACTTCTTTTTTTGTAAAATCAGGCTCTATATCTCCGTTTATGTGTCCGGAAAAAGCGGCCCTTAGTTTTTTGATCACTGGCAGCAGATCTCTTAGATTAACCAGTGCCAAGACATCATCACCTCCGGCGTAAATCAATTTTCCTAAATGATCTTCCTCAATAATACGTCTGACAAGTGTTAAAGAGTAATCACGCAGAGACGTACTGATAGCTCCATGGATTGCGGGTGAAATCGGTCTTTTTCCTTCGTGGCAAACATTATTGAGATCATTTTTGTAGGCTTCAGGGAGGTTTTTCCAGACTTGTGAATGAAACACCTGCTCAATTGGCGGAGCAAATTCACCCTTTAGCCATTTGCCCATGTTATCTCCATCAAGCATTATAACTGCATAATAAGGTGTAGGTTTGAAAGCAACAGATAACAACTTTTTCAGTTCTTCTCGCAATTCTCTTAAATCTTGCTCTTCATCAGCCTGAAACTGTTCTTCTTCCAAAGCCGATTTTAAATTTTTTTCAGTTAAAAAATCCTCAATGAAAAATTCACCCCCAATATTACCAATGAAGCCGGTTTTCGCTTTAACCATAGGGAGCGGGTCTATATAGTGTGCAGTTTCCTTTCCAAAAAGGTCACGACAAAGTTGTATATAATGCTTGAAACCTTCAGGTCTATTTTGAAGCAGATTAAGTTTCAGGTCGGAAACAGCGACCTCTGCGATAGAAGGAAATTCTATTTCCAAATCCTCAGAAAAAATATCAGCAAAAGCATACTTCCCCAGTCTTTTTGTCAGGCACACACCGCAAAGGTATTCCTTTTCTGCTATCAGCCCTTTTTTGTATTCTCTTATGGAGTTGCATTCTTTTTTATAAGCCCTTCGTTCTCCGCAAAGCGAACATTTTTGGCCTTCCTCTGTCGTCTGTAAAAAAATTCTGATACTTTTACGCGCTCCCAAGGCTTTTTCTGTAAAACTATATATCAATCCATAGGCTGTGCCGATGTTTGGAGGGTATTCGCCTTTTGCTGAAAAAAATTTTAGCATCTTTTCATAATGTTCGGATTCTTCTTTCGAAAAGTACTCCGAAAGGTTATCCAATGCCACTTGCCAGTCTACTTTACCATTTTTACTCTGAGGCCAGGGCACAGCCACCCAGTAAACATTCAAAAAATGGTTTAATTGGGCCTCAAACAGTGTAGGGTCTATAGTCATTGAAAGTCGCCCCTTTGAGCCACCCTTCAAGTTATGTAACGATTCAAAACCCTTTGATATAAAAGTTTGTTTAATTCCCGCTTCAATAGATTTGCCTAATTCATTGACACTATCATTTGGTATTAATGCTAAAAAACGATTGGGTAAAGAGGGTAAAAAAAGATATTTCTCATTGTAGCCTATAGGGTTGATCCCTTTTTCATTTTTCAACCAATAATCTACCAAGGGTTGTTTATGCAGATCCGGAAAAATGATCGAATCCGGGCCATATTGATCAATAACAATTTTCATTCCAGACCAGATCAGGTAAGAGAGAATAAAACTACCCATCCATAAATCCTGCAATTTTCTTGCTGTGGCAATGAATTTTTGAACAGGGCCGATTGTAACAAGCAGGAAACTCAGGTTGTGCAGCAATGTCTTGTTCTCTTTATCAGCCATAGCGTTATAGCAGGCGGAAGTAAGCTTAAGGTGCTCGAATATGGAATGATCAGGTATGCGAGTATCCGCCGGGATAATAGACCAGAATCTTTTCAAGTATGTAGGACTATTTTGTTTTAATATTTCAATATAGTTACGCCATAATAACAAATGTTGTATTTCAGGATCAGGATTGACGAAGTCAACTGTTGATTTATTTACAATTGTTTTTATTTCCTCTACTGAAGTCTTTTTTAAATCTGCACAGTCTATGCCTTTACCGCTTAAAGGGTGTTTAATTTCCGGATTATCCAGAAACTTTATCTGAAGGTTTTTCTCCATACTGCTTTTCTGCGGCAGCAAAACCCGTTCCATAGCTGAAGCAATCCAGTCTGCCCCTTCTTCCTTTTCTATCGACACTTGTAAAAGGTCTGCAATATGCTTTGCTCTTTCTTCATGTGATCCGCCCTGCATCAAAATAAAAGGTTTATCAATCGGGTCATGCATAAAGGCGGATAATTTTTTCTCGAAAACTGATTTAGAACTCATAATTTCACCTTTTTGAATGTGGGAAGAGAATTTGTAATAAAATCGGTAATAATATCTTTTGATGAATAATGAATGTTGTGATTATTTTGCCGTGCTCCTTTACTTTTGTCTATTATAGTAAGCACATTGTTAGGGAGGAAATTGCCACTTATTTTTATTAAAATTGGAATATATCCAGTATCATTTCTTAAAATCTTAATGATAAGAGGTGAAGCCCTCCTTTTTGTTTCATCTTTTCCCTCTATTATAAAAGCTTTACCTTTTACCTGTGGGTTGTTATTGAACCTGCCACCTAATGGTAACCCAAATAACGGGCGTTCTAACGATGTTTTAGGATTTTTCCCGACAAGATAATCAACAAAAGTATCATAATCGGGTTTCTTTCTGGAACGATATTCCATCATAGTGCTGCCAACAGTATTTAAAGCCTTTTGCCATTTGGGTTTCGCTTCACCAATATAAATTTGAATATCAGTAAGGGTTGAATAAGATTTAGATTGCCCCTTTGGCCCAATAATATCTTTTACCCATTTAAAACCATTTTTAATAAATTCTTGAGTAGATTTTTGTGAAGGGATAAAAAGATCTTGCAGATTCAAATGAAAAGAATCGGATTGAGAAACTCCATTGATAGAAATATTACCACCTCCTCTTCTGGCACGTGTTCCAATACCTCCCAGATATAATGTCAGCCATAACGAGGCGAGGCCATTGTCAAATGCTTCTTTTTCAGCACTTCTTATTATAAAGCGATATTTTTGGCCTACATCTATATATGTTCTTAATTTGTCTCTAAGAATAGTGGAATAAAATAAATACCCTAATCCGGCGTATTCATCTTTTATTTTTCTTTTACCATTCTTTTCAAAACCAATTTCAGATAAGAAATCTTTTTTTACCCGCAACTCGCCTTCATAGGAGATTCTGATTTGCAGTTTTGATTTACCCTGACCTTTGCCAGTGCCACCAAATATTTTGGCTTCGTCAACAGCAAGCCTTTGGATATCATCATCTGATCTCATGGCACGCCACCAGAAACGCATCATTCCTTTAAAAGATGGCGGGCGTAATTCTGGGATTGTATGATCATTTCCTGATAAAAACAACGGTGTTATTGTTTCAAGATCAAAAGTTGCTTCGTACATTTTCAAACCCCCGCAAAATATTTACAAAAATTCTGGATTCAACAATCTAGCTATTGTTATAAACTGCGGCTCCACAGGCAAGTCGCGGTATGACATCACTTTGAGCCTTCGAATGACCATATGTTATTATTCCCATCTATCAATCTCAACAGCTGCAACGTTGCCGTTATAAAACTATCTCCAGCCTCTCCCTGCTCATTACTTCGAAGACGATCCGGAGATGCCTTTTCAATAGAAAATCCCATGAATATTTTAAAGGCATGATGGGGTTTTCAACTTAGGGCAAGTTATATGCATTTATAACTCCATATGGCGTATAGAATTATAATTATTTAAACCTGATCTTCTTTTTTTAATATCTCATTCAGTTTTTTTCTGGCTTCATTACAAAAAATTGTCGCCCTTTCGAACTGAGTTCTTGCATCTTCTTCGGTTATTTTTACAAAATCACCATAGTCGGCGTCCTCTCTCAAATCTTTTGCTTTCAGGAGAAACCGACTTACCTCTTTAGGGAAGATGCCCGGCTTAACGAACAACTGGTTAAAAAGAGAGATTATCCCTGAGTGTTTACTGGAGTCCTTTTCCTCCAAGGCAAGAAGCGCCCTTGCCGAAGTAAACATAGCATAATAGCTCCTGTTTACAGAAAGCATAAACCGGGCTCTTTCCAGGGCGTCTTTAGCGTCTTTCAATAATTCTTCTGCTTTTTCAACCCTGTATCTTGCCAGATCTTTCCTGCTCATATTGAAACACCTTCTTTTTCAACATTCTCAAAGAAAAAGGAGCCTAATTTAGTATTTTGATTGTATTCATCAATATCATAGAGCACCGGCGACAAGGGTATGTCATAATCATAAATATAATCGGCAGTAATATCTCCTATTTTATCCCTTAAATCCTGAGTCTTTTCCTTTACTAAAACAAAAATATCTATATCAGATTCCCGGTCAAAATCTCCCCTTACTTTTGAACCAAAGAGAACGATCTTTACTATTTCATCACCAATATCTTTTCTTAATTTTTCGGCAAAGGATTTAATAACCTTTTTTTCTATCCGGTTAAGATATTTAATTCCCTTTTGTCTATTGAAAACCATTGGTTTTCCTCCATGCTCAGATAATCTTTATGAGGTAAATATACTTAACAGTAAATTGTGTCAATCAGTACACGATCTCCATCCTCTCCTTACTCATTCTCACCCCATACCTTATACCCGGCTTTGTGCCTTCAGAGGCGATCTCCATATCCTTAAGTACATATGGCCCAAAATGATCCATAAGTCTTCTTTTAAGTTTTGCCTTGTAGGAATTAAAGTTTTCCTTGTTCAGGTTTGTTATGCCAGTATTACTCATCTCCTCTATGGGCATCCCTCTTGATACCTTTTTATATATATCTGAGATCCTATTATGGTTTTTTAGGATATCATCCCACTCCATAAAACAGGCTGTGCATACGCCGCAGGTTTCCTGCTCTTTTGGGCACTCCTTTTTAATCATTATAAAAAAGGCATAAAGGGCTGCCCAGGCAGGCAACATATCCATTTCAACCCCTTTATATATGACCTTTCCGGTTATAAGGTTAAGTTTAAGGACAGGAGACTCTTCCCTTATAAGGGAGAGCATGAGCGTTGCAGGGTCTTTTGGCTCCCTTAAAAACTCCGGGGAGAGATGTTCTCTTATGGATACAAACGGGATCGGTATTAGTGTTATCCGGGCGTATCTTGTATCCTTATAATAGGGGTTGTTGTTTTCATCCCTTAACTCTATCTTTACAGGCTCCTTTGGCGGAAAATAAAAATTGTGGTTGCTCTCAAACTCGGGCGAAACAAGCACATGGTATAACCTGTCCTGCGGCCTGCCATACATCTGCGCGGCAAGGGTAAGGCACGAACTCATGGTCTTTCTGCCGCCTGCAACTGAAAAGAAGACACTTGTATCAGGGGATGAGGTAAAACGAAATGTCAAATCAAGGCATTTTTTCAGGAGATTGGTATTATCATCCTCTGAAACAATATCCCATGCCTCTACACCGTATTGATCTGTTATAACGTGTATGTTTCCATGTGAAAAGTCTATGGAACCAGGAT
>CAZXUA010000170.1:0-9925 GCA_964643755.1 uncultured Desulfatiglans sp.
AAACCCTTGAGGAGGCTCGCATCAATGGCCCTGCCTTGCTGGCAAAATTGACCGGCCGCACCTATGCACCTGACCCCGCCCTTGATGCCTATCCGGTGGGCACCACGTTTGTGTACCGCTCCGCCAAGATGTTCACCAGCATGAGTGCAGCCTCACGTATGAATACAAACATCCTGGTCTATACGGACAACTCCTTTAAAAGCAAGGATGAAGCGCTTGCCTTCCTGAAGCATCTTGGCCTGACCGATATCATCGGGAAGGCCTTTGGCAGTGTGCTGCTGGTTACGCCGATCGATAAGGAAAAGGGGTTCGGCATTGCAGACCAGACCGCCTATTACCAGCTTCAGTCCGCCATGTTCAATGTCGGTTACTCAAAAAGAATTGGAAATAAAATGACCTCTTATGCTGATAGTGCCTATTACGGCGGCGTTACTAATCGCTATTTGATAGGCATAAACGGCGGGGCCACCTTCATCAATAATTACATATCCAGCACCTTCGATTATATCACCCGCGTTGCTGGCCTCCTTCTTGTTGGCGGAGATATGGAGCGTATCCGTGAGGTGGCCTCTTTTGTGCCTTCCTATCTTGTAAATGTGCCAGATGCCGTCATTAAAAAATACAGGGCCGCCAACGCAACGGATGGCTGGGGCAGGCAGGGCGATCTGAACTACTATTTTAATCAGGCACAGCCGCTTCAGAGGGTAATCGCTGCTCCTGGGGACAATCCGGACATCCCGTCTATCGTTAGGGACGCCTACGATCGGCTTTTTACCAAGGCGTTTCGCGTCCCTGTTGTCAAAGCCAATCTTCATACAGCATCTACTCCCTATGCAGACTATAACTTTAATTCAGCACCCTACTCCCTGGGCAGGCGCAATGCCATCACTGATGGGGTGACAGCGGACAGGCTCCATGTGGTGGAGCGTAAGGAGGAGCGCTTCAAGGATATGGTTTCAGAGACCGGCGAATACCTGGATACGTGGTATGAACTGCTCCCTGAGGAGGTAAAGAACAACACGGCGCCAAGACATTCCGTACCGCTTGTCCTGGCAAATCATGGCGGCGGTGACGATCCCCTGCAGTACCTTGATGAAATCGGCATGCTTAGTCTTGCCGGTGAAAAGCGGATTGCTGTTGTCGCCCCCTTTCATTCAAATGTGACAAATCTCCTGAGTGATGTCCTGCCAGAGCTGGTCAGGTATATGCTGGACAAATATCCTGCGCTGGACCCTTCGCGCGTGTATTGCACCGGTTACTCCATGGGTGGCCGGGCCACCATGGCGGCGCTCAGCGGAAACGCCCGAATCTTTGCTGCTGCTGTTCCCCAGGGCGCTGTAACCTATCTGGCAACCGAGGATCAGGCAAAACAGTATGCTCACACAGATATCCCTATCCTCTTCACAACCTCCACCTACGATTTCCATATGGATGAGGCTACCCTCACCCTGCGCTTAAGCTACTATTTCGGCATGAAGTCCATCACTTTCGATTATACGACGTTGATCAACCAGTACCTTGGCTACAACGGGATGGATCCTGTTCAGTTTGACTTTGCTGCCTGTCCCATGAGCGGATTCAAAGGCGATGCGTATGAGAGGGTAATGCTGAACAACGAGTATGCCACCCATACCTGGATGATCAACAATAGGGATGGGGTTCCCATGGTGGGGCTGAACGTCACTGAATTTCTGCCACATGGCCTCTATCAGGAATACGCCGGTATCTTCTGGAACTTTGCGAAGCACTACTCCAGAAACCCTGAAACAGGCATAATTGTATATAACCCTTTTGTTAAATAGCGACACTGGTGCACTGTTGCTGAAAGAGAGCATTATTATGAGAAAATCTTTTACCGGATTCACCACGGTATTCGCCATAATTTTCATGGCGGTGGGTATGTCCGGCATAACCCGGGCTGAGGCAATATATTCCTACATGAACTACTATAACCGTCAAAACAACAGGGCGACATTTGAACTTCTTGAAGAGGCGGGTCAGAGCGGAGCTGCAGCCGTTATTTCCCTGTATGGAAACGGGGAAAAGCAGTTTAAGCCTCATCCCGCTCTGGAATCATTCCCTGAGAAAAGCGTATTTGTATATCGCTCTGCAAATCTCTACGGTGGGCAAACAGCCGCCCGGAATAATACGGCTGTGGTGGTTTTTGCCGAACACTCCTTCCGGGGGAAGGAGGATGCGCTTGGCTTCCTGACTAAACTGGGGTTGATTGAGCAAATCAATTCAGTGACCGGAAGCATCATCCTTGTAACGCCCGCTGATCCAGACGTAGGCTTTACCGGTACGGATCTGAAAAACTATTACACGCTGCACGATGTTTTGTTTACCCAGAAGGCATCTGAACGGACCGATAAAGGAATAGTTTACTATTCTGACGCTGAATATTGCGGCGCATACGGCAAGGTATATTTTATCGGTATTGAAGGGGGTGCGACTTTCATTAACAATTACATTGCCCCAGGCCGGCATGACTGCATTGATCTGTGTGCCGGACTCATGCTGATTGGCGGTGAAATGGAACCATCCGCGAAGATCAGCAAATATGTACCTGTCTATATTTTAAATGGCTCTCAGACTGCCATTGAGCAGTACTGCAAGGTCAACGGAACAGACACATACCGTGTTGAGGGTGGTATTGAGGTGTTCTACAACCAGACTGTTCCTCTGCGGCGGGTGATGGTTGCAAAAAATAAACAGCCGGAACTCTCAACCTCTATTTCAGATGCTTTCCGCAGCCTATTCCTTCAGGCACAGCGTGTATCTGTTATCCGTTCAATGACGCAGGAGACGGTTAAAACACCGCCCTATCTGGACTATGTCCCTGCGCCCGAAATCAGCCGGTATGCATTGTACAATCGCAATGCAATCGTAAACAATGTTACGGCAAAGGGTGGGCTTCGCGTCTCCTTCCATCAGGAAGAGATTTTCAATGACCTGAAGACCAAATACGATCAGTATCTGCAAACCTGGTATGAATTCATTCCTCAGGAGGTTCTGGATGGGACAGCGGCTAAAGGAAGTGTTCCCCTTATTATAGCGCTGCATGGAACAGGGGATGACCCCCTGATGTTCGTTGATGAAATCGGCCTTTTAGAGGTTGCGGGACGGGAAAAAGTGGCAATGATCGCCCCCTTCGAAGAGGGACTGGTCATCGTACATCAGGGTTCACGCGTCGTAATGGGAGCGCCAGTCTCCGAGGGGATTCTGGTTAAGGCATTGCCGAGGCTGATAGACCACATACTTAAAAAATTTCCAGCGCTGGATGGCTCCAGGGTATATGCAGCAGGGTATTCTCTGGGCGGCGGCGCCACCCTCAGGGCTATCTATGGCGGCATGGAAAAAATCGCTGCTGCTGTTCCCATGGCCGGTATGCACGATGACCTGGTTTATTTCAGTACCCCGGAAGAAGATGCCCGACTGCTGGAGATTGGCATGCCTGTCATGATTCTGACCTCTACCTTTGACCTAGGTTTCAACCAGCAGGAGGGCCGACTGACAGACAATACGCTCAGGCAGTTGCGCCACTTTGCACGGGTTAACCGGATCCAACTGGCTGATGCTGGCGACTTTTCAGCCAACCCTATTATTGGCTATCCGGCTGACCGGATGGATGTGACAACCCTGGCAGGAGAATGGCGCAGCTTTCTGTGGTCATTTAAAAATGGTGGAGGTATCCCAATCCTAAGCGTGTCGTGCACAGAGAATTTGACCCATGCGCTGTACCCCGGTTATGGCGAGATCGCTTGGGACTTCATGAAACATTTTGCCCGTGATCCTGAGACCGGTAAATTGCTGTATATTTCAGAGATAAGGGGCAAACCTAAAAATGTCAATTGAGCCCTTTGAGAATTGATGACAGAAGAGGAGCTGTGTTTTTTACATCATTTAGAGTTGTTCATTAACGCCAAATTAAAAGAATAACAGTAGAGATAGGAGATCAGTATTGAAAGAAAAGCGGCCGGTATCTGGTGGTGGGAGATAACCGGCCGCTGGCAGTTCCGGAGAGCATTTCCTGAACTGATGATGGTTGATGATTTTACCTGCCTCTACCCATTCCTCTGCCTGCTCTCGCGCCCCTGCCAAAACCCATGTCAGGGTTTATCTTTTTCGCCTCAATGATAAATTCAAGATGGGCATCACTGATCTTTGCCTGAAGCTCATTTATCTCCTTCTGTATGGCCTTTGCCTTTTTCAGATCAGGCTCTTTATCTTCTATAACAGCATTGAGGTCAATCTGCTTTTTTACGATCTCATTTTTTGCTTCTTTGGTCTTATCCTCAAATGCGCTGTAAAGATCATCAAGCTTATCCTGCTCCTCTGCTGTAAGGCGGTTGCAACAGTTGTCACAGTCAAAACATGGGCCAGGCCCATAGCCCATGCCGAACCCCGGCCCCCATGCAAATGCGGGTATGGCCAGAGCGAACACCATAAAGATGATCCCTGTGATTCTTTTTATGCTATTCATTTTAATACCTCCATTAAAATTGTTTGCTGTCAGTTGACTTTATACAAAGCAAGGGGTATGCCAATAATATTATCAGCATCTTAACAGCTTGATATGATTTATTAAAATGCATTTTAAAACTGGTCTCAATGGCTTTGTCATTATTGTCATATGGGTAATAGGTACACAGTTTTATGGCCTTTAAAAAAATTTTTGAGTACAATGTAAACGGTTTGTAAATACAGGTTGAGAGTAAAAGCTCTCCCCTGACAGGATAAATGGAAAAAGAGAAGAGAAGATCAAAAACAATAATCCATCTTGATATGGATGCATTCTACCCCTCAGTAGAGGTACTGGATAACCCTGCCCTTAAAGGGAAGCCTGTTATTGTCGGCGGAAACAGCAAAAGGGGGGTGGTCTCATCCGCATCATATGAGGCAAGAAAATTTGGGGTCCATTCTGCGCAGTCAATAGCACAGGCCATGCGACTCTGTCCTCAGGGTATCTTTTTGCCGGTAAGGATGGCTCGGTATAAGGAGCTCTCTGACAGGATCTTTGCCATATTTCATCGTTTTACACCACTTGTTGAACCCCTTTCCATTGATGAGGCATTCCTTGATATAACAGGCACTGAAAGGCTTCTGGGGGCGCCTGCTGCTGTTGCAAAACTGATAAAGAAGACCGTGTTTGATGAAACAGGCCTTACCGTCTCTGCGGGTGTGGCCCCATCAAAGTTTGTCGCAAAAATCGCATCGGACATAAATAAACCGGATGGCCTTACTGTTGTTACCTCTGAAGGGTTGACCGCCTTTCTTGATCCGCTTCCTGTTTCGCGGATGTGGGGCGCAGGAAAGGTGACTCAGGATAGGCTTGAGAGGTATAACATAAAGACATTCAGAGAGCTGAGGCTCTTTCCGGCTAAGACCCTTGAAAGGATTTTCGGTAAAAGCGGGATAAGGATGCAGCTCATGGCATCAGGCATTGATGATAGGGAGGTAACGACTGTTCATGAGGCAAAATCTATCGGCCATGAGGAGACCTTTCTTAATGATATAAATGATACTGAAACCGCTGAAAGATACCTGCTTGAACTCTCCATGAAGACGGCTGAAAGGATAAGGCATATGGGTCTTGAGGCAAGGGTTATCCACCTCAAGGTGAAATATTATGACTTTACCCTGGCAACAAGGTCATTTACTATGGATGATTATACAGATGACGGCATGACCATCTATTCGACTGTACGCCACCTGCTTGAAAAAACAGAGTTTGGTACAAGGGCTGTCAGGCTTCTGGGGGTTTCAGTTTCAGGGCTTGAGAAGCATGGCTTAACAGGACAAATCTCCCTGTTTCCCACTGACGAAAAAAAGGAAAAGGCAATGAACCTCAACAGGGCAATAGACTCGGTAAACAAAAGGTTCGGGAAAAAGGGTATTATGCCGGGGAGGCTCCTCTCTGACTGATATTACCCGGTTATCAACCGCCGGCCCTTAAGCTTCCTGTACAGTTCAACATATCTGTCAGCCGATTTTTTCCATGAGAACTCTTCCTTCATGCCATTTGCAATAATCCTTTTCCATTCCGCCCTGTTTTTATAGAACTCTATTGCCTGTTTAATACATGAAAGAAATTCCTCAGGGTTTGCGCCTTTGAATTTAAAGCCGTTCCCAACCCCTTTTTCGTATGAAGAGACAGTGTCATTCAGCCCCCCGGTTGCCCTCACAACCGGCACAGTGCCATATTTCAGGGCATACATCTGTGTAAGGCCGCATGGTTCATATCTTGATGGTATAAGAAAGATATCGCTACCCGCTATTATCCGGTGGGCAAGGGGGTCATTGAAGCCTGTGCCGATACTGATCTTTCCGGGGTGCCCCTTTGCTGCCCTCTCAATGGCCTTTTCAATATAAGGGTCCCCTGAACCAAGCAGCGCCAGGCCTGTATCAAGGGCCATTAACCTCTCTATTATATCCAGCAGCAGGTCAAGCCCCTTCTGTTTATCAAGGCGCGACACCATGCCTAAAAGAGGTTTTTCAATAAGCGATGGATCAAGCCCCATCTCTTTAATGAGCTCCTTCTTGCAAATGGCCTTGCCTGAGATATTTTTTATGGAATAGTTACGCGGTAGATGGCCATCCTTTTCAGGGTTCCATATCTCATAATCCACGCCGTTCAGTATCCCTGTAAGTGAATCCTTTCTATTGTTAAGAATCCCTTCCATTCCAAGGCCATACTCCCTCATGCAGATCTCTTCAGCATATGTGGGGCTTACAGTATTTACAGCATCAGCGTAAACTATGCCGGATTTTAAAAGGCTTATGTTCCCCCAGTATTCCAAACCTTCCTGGTGGTAAAAATCTACCCCCTTGAGCCCTGTTACACTGAGTTTATGGCCCGGAAAGAGCCCCTGGTAACCCATATTGTGTATAGTGAAGAGCGTGGTTGTCCCCTTGAAAAACGGCTCATTATATGGCCCCCTTAACAGGGCGGGTATAAGGCCGGTCTGCCAGTCATGACAGTGAATGACATCAGGCATAAAGTCAAGTTCGCATGCGACCATTAATACAGCGTGGCAGAAAAAGGTGAAACGCTCAAGGTTGTCATAATAGTCGCCAACGCTGCTGCCATAAAGAGCGGGCCTTGAGAAAAGGTCTTCCCTTTGTACAAAAAATGCAGGGACCCGTTTACTGGATCTGGTCATATATACGCTGGCCGCCAGCTTTAAATCACCAAGTGGAACCGCTATCCTGTCAATTACCGGTGTTTTATCAAGCATAACCTTTTTGGTAGAGGGGTAGAGGGGCATTATAACCCTTACATCCACGCCTGCCTCATTAAGCGCCTGGGGCAGAGAGCCGGCAACGTCAGCAAGCCCTCCGCTTTTTGCATAGGGGACTGCCTCGGATGAAACAAAAAGTATTTTCAGAGTGGATTCCATTTGTCCTCCATATTAATAAAAAAGAGTCAGGTAATAAAAAATGATGTTTAAAAGGCCGGCCCTAAATTTTCAAAGCGGCATATTTTACTTTTAAACCTTATAGGAGAGGATTTCAAAGGAAAAATTATTGTTTATGGTGAGCCATATATGATATAACTTTTTCAGATAAACCATTAGAGAGAAGAATATGTTCAGGAATATCCTTGTGCCAACTGATCTTACAGAAAAGAGCCTCAAGGCCATTGAAATTGCAACCGGTATGGGTAAGGGAAAACCATGCCAGATAACCCTTCTGCATGTGGTTGAGACAATCGAGGATGATGAAGGGGATGAATTCAGGGAATTTTATGATAAGATTGCCGCCCGTGCTGAAAAAAATATGGCAAAGATAGCAAGAAGGTATGAAACCGATAATATCACTATCCGCACGGACATAATCTATGGCAGGCGTGTTCAGGAGATAGTCAAATATGCATCCTCAAAAAACATAGACCTGATCATCCTGAGTTCCCATAAATTGAATGAGATGGATAGCAGTGACGGCTGGGCAACAATAAGTTACAGGGTCGGCATCCTTGCTCCCTGTCCTGTGATGATGGTGAAATAATGGCTGCAGAAGTCAGAAAAGAGATGCATGCGAAAGTGTTGATGGAAAGTCATATTATAAATGCCAGGGTATGGAGGCTTGCAATAATCATCTCAGTGGTGGCGATTATCTTTTCTTTGCCCTGTTTTACAGAAGAAAAGCCTGCGGCTCAAAAAGTTATGCCCCCTGTGCTCAAGCAGGCGGTTCTCTGTGAGAAGATAGAAAAAAGTAAACCGGTTCATGAGGGGGTGGTATTTTCAGCAGGCATAGAAAGACTCTTCTGTTTCACCTATTTTGATCCTGTTTACGGGGTGTCAGAGATCTTTCACAAGTACTATTTCAATGATAAATTAGAAAAGAAATATCCGCTTACAATAAAACCTCCCAGTTTTGCAACATACAGCAGGATAGATTTGAGGGAAAGCGATAAAGGCCCTTGGCGGGTGGAGATTACAGATGCTGACGATAATATCCTTACGGAAATCAGGTTCAGTATAACAGACTGATTATGACGCATGAATTTATATACAGATGGCGGGATATTTTAGATATCCTGATTATGAGCTACATACTGTTCAGGCTTTATGTCCTGTTTAAAGGCACAAATGTATTACGTGTGCTCATGGGATTGTTTTTTTTATGGATATTTCAGAAAATTGCCCTCTATGTGGGCCTTATAGTCACGAGCTGGGCGGTTCAGGGGTTTACAGCCGTTGCCACGATTATCATAATTGTGATCTTCAGGAATGAGATAAGGACTGTCCTTCAGGCAAAAAATATCAGGGCTTTATTATGGGAAACCCGTCACCATGAAGTGGAAACCCCTGTTAATATAATCTCAGAGGCCATATTTGAGATGGCAAAAAAGGGCACAGGGGCAATTATGGTCATACCGGGCAAGGAGGACATTAATGACTCTGTACACAGCGGCATCAAATGGGATGGCCTGATCTCAAAGGAGATGATACTCAGCGTTTTCTGGCATGAAAACCCTGTTCATGATGGGGCCGCAATCATTCAGGGGAACAGGATTGCGCAGGTGGGGGCGGTTTTACCCCTGTCACACAGAAAGGATCTCCCTTCCTATTATGGCATGCGTCACCGCGCAGCAGCCGGTCTTTCGGAAAACACGGATGCCCTGATTATAGTATCATCCGAGGAGAGAAAGAATGTTGTCATGGCAAAGTCAGGGGAGATATTCAATGTATATACAGAGGAGGAACTTTCAAACCGCATCAAAAAACACCTCGGTATAATAGATGAAAAGAAAACCGGCTATAGAAAAGAGAGGATGAAACTTGTGACAGCCGCCGCCATTTCACTCGTGCTGATAACAGGCATCTGGCTAAGTTTTACAAGGGGTGTCGATACGATTATTACCCTTGAGGTGCCTGTTGAGTATACAGGAAGCAGGCAGGAGATTATACTTCTTGATGCATCGGTTAAAACCGTTTCAGTCAACCTGAACGGTTCAGCGACACTTTTAAAAAACCTTACCCCCGGTAATGTGAAGGTTACCATTGATCTGAGTAATGGTGAAATTGGCAGAAACCTGTTTAATATAACAAGTGATAATATTTCACTTCCTCCCGGTGTGTTTCTGAGAAATACGACCCCTTCATCTATTAATATCGTGCTTGACAGATACTCCAGGAAAAATGTCCCGATCCAGGCAGACTGGCAAGGAAAAAAGCTTAAGAATATACAGATATCGAGTGTCTCATTTAAACCGGCGATTGCCATTTTGAGCGGGCCGAGCCTTTTACTGAACGAGATATCCACGGTTTATACTCAAAAGGTTCCCCTTGAAAATATCACGGAAAGCGGTATGATGCTTGTTAATCTTGCCCTCGATGACAAGATAAAAATAGAAAACGGTTCAAACGGCAAGTTAGATCGGAAGAGCGTCGTGTAGGGAAAGAGTGTAGGATAGGGTGTA
>CAZXUA010000171.1:0-9890 GCA_964643755.1 uncultured Desulfatiglans sp.
CTGCTGACTTTGATTTGAAAACATTAAGAACTGCTATAGAACAACAGGAACCGGGAATCTACAGTAAGCTCAAAAAAAGGCATTTAAGGCTTAAGGCTATTTACGCATATAATAAGAAAAAACATTATGCTCCGAAACAGGAGTTGCAGATTCCAAAGGTCGGGAGGAATGACCCATGTCCCTGCGGGAGCGGAAAAAAGTACAAAAAATGTTGTCTCACCTAAGGCTCTTGCGTTGAACAATAAAGAAACTCATAAGATAAAGCGATATCAAGGCGCATGAGGGTTCTTGTTTTTGATCGCCATCTTTGTGGCTATACGGCTTTGTAGGGATATTATCTTGTTATTCAGCGGGAGCGTCGTTTAAAACCTACAGATTTATACAGAGACCTCTACAGCTCTTTACTGAACACCTCATGAAGTATTTCAGGCAGGCCATGCTTTTTTACTGCCCTTTTCCAGCGGGCCATATATTTATCTCTTAGTTTCTCTTTGCCTGCCTTAAAAAGACGCGCCTTATGAAAATCTATAATGAATACCTCACCCTTATCATTAACCAGTATATTTCCCGGATGGAGATCCACATGATAAAGCCCTGAATTTATCAGGATGGCAATCTGTCTTCTTATTTCATACAGGATTTTTGCTATTCTGGCCTCATCTTTTAAACTGATTATAGCGAGGGTTTCGCTGTCTTTTATCTCTTTTATAACAAGCCATCCTCTGTAAAAAAGAGAGCCCTTTGTTGCAAATGCAACCGGTTCAGGGACATTTACACCAAAGTTTGATGCATTTATCAACTGTTCAAACTCTATCCGGTTGCAGGGCTTGCCGGTTCTTATATATGTCCTTTCAATAAAAAATCTTATTAGCCCCCCACGGGTATTATATTTGACAATAACCGGCCCGAACCCCTCCAGCTCTAACCTTTTTATGGAGCCCCTTCCTCCGAGGAGTTCATCTGTTTCAACATTGGGCTCATCAAATATTTTGATCAGTGTTTCAAGTTGAAGGTGATTCAGCATGGATAATGATCCAAACGCATATGATTTATATTTCTGTTTAATGATCGGGGGCATAATTATCATTCATTTATTATTGTTAATCTCAGATATCACATTTTATAACCTGTTCACAGGTGGCAGCTATCATACAAACCCGATTTGGTCAAATTTTTTACATTAAATAGCTCTGAAACTTTAACCCTCTTGATCTTTTAATTCGCTTGCGTCATTATGCCACGGAAGATAAGGCAATCTTACAGGAGTTAATAAAGCCATGCTCAGTGTCGATGCTGAAAATAAAACCGGTCATAATGGGCAATGTGATACCATATCGGTAATCATAGTCAACTATCGTTCCTGGGAAAAGCTTGCAGATTGTTTAAGATCCCTGGAATGGGTGGATAAATCAAAAATTACCCTGGATATCATTGTTGTGGATAACTGTTCAAATGATGGCAAGTTTGAGACTTACGCCTCTTCCTTTCCAACCGCCCGCTTTATATTGAACAGCGGAAATTATGGGTATGCTCATGGATGTAATTCGGGGGCGAGGGCAGGTAGAGGCGAATACTTTTTATTTATTAACCCTGATACAATCGTACGACCGGGAAGTATTGAACTGTTACTCACAACCATTAAGGAGTATCCCACGAACTCCATATTATCTGCGCTCCAGATAACAGCTAAAGGTAGGATAGAGAGGGTTGTGCGTTTTTTTCCTAAATGGATAACATTAACCGGTACAGGAAAAACCCTGTACCGGTTAATCAATAGAGGCCGAATAAAAAGGGAATATGCAGCAGATAAGGTTGTGGTTTTCCCTGACTGGGTCTCAGGGTCTGTAATCTTTATGAGGAGAGATGCTTATCTTAACCTGAAAGGGTGGGATGAGCGTTACTGGATGTACAGTGAGGATGTTGATATATGTAAACGGGCTGCAAAAATGGGAGGCAAAATTGTCATGCTGCAGCAGGCCAGTTTTTTGCATAATCATGGCGGCAGTTCCCGTATAAATGCAGCCATTTCAGCTTTAACCAAATCTGAGGTCTATATATCCAGCCACCTGTACATCAGTATACATGAACAGGGGTTTAAGCGCACAACCATGCAGACATTTCTGGTATTAAGGGCCATGATAAAAAACACAATCCTGGCGCTGCTTTTCTCTCCCGCCTTCACCAGTAAAAGGGCAAAGGTACAGCGTTTGCTTTTGATGAATTTATGTCGTTATTACGCCAATGCCTTAAGGGTTAAAAGCTGGATCAGTCCGCGTTCAATCTGTTATAAAGAAAAGAGCCCGGGTAACTCATAAACCTCTGACAGACTGGAATTATTCATGCAATTTTTTTTAAAAAATTCCTGAGCCAGTCCCTTATTGACCTGATTATCTTTTCTGTTTTGCTGCGATCAGTATACAGACGTTTTTCGTCAGGAGTCACACTTTCAGGCCGCCATTTCAGTTTGATTTTAGTAATGGCATTAAGATCATCCTTGATGAATCTTTTATAGATCAGATTCAAGGGGAAAAAACTGAATTCTGACCTTGAGATCGATGCAGCCCAGTCAATAATGTATGGATTTCCATCATTACCAATAATTATATTTGGCGCCCTCTTCAGATCACAGTGGGCAATCCCGCGATCATGAAACCTATCAATAAGTTGTTTTAGATCAATAAAAAATTTTTCATCAAGTTTTATAAAATCCTCCATACTGCCGAGGTTTGTTCCCTGAATCTCTTCTATGATCAAGGCAACTCCTCCTATTGAACCCAAAAGAGCAGGCACCCCGGTAATGCCTTCAACCCTTTTATATGCCTTTTTTTCTCGCCATATAAGAAAGCGACCTGCTATATTCCTGAACCAGAAACTGTTCAGGCTGAAATCCTTTACAATGGCCTTTACTCCATTTTCCTCAATCCGCCAGATAACAGGCCTTGTACCTGTAGGTTTTCTTAATATCCCGCATTGCCTTTTAGCGATATCAGCGAGTGTCAGATCTTTAAACATAATAAATCACAGTCCTGAATGTTTTTGGTACAATCTCTCTGTTTGACAAAGGGGCGTATACTGCATAATACCATGTCAGGTTTATTTGTGTTTATAATCCTGGTATGATTTTTCTTCAACCAGGTCTGAACCGACCCCGATATTGATCTCTTTTTTAACCCTTGCACGGTGATCATTTGTAAAATATACAGAACGGGCGAGTTCTATAAATTCCTTGTCAAATTCTGACTTTGATTCTTTAAGGCGAAGAGCATCCTCAACAACCCAGAGTTTTTCATTTATTGATTTGAGCTCAGTCCGCTTTTCACTGACTGTTTTATCTCCTGCAAAACCTGATTGCTGCCACACCTTTTCGAGCAGATCAAGCTCAATCTTGACATTGGCAACCTTCTTGGGATCATCCATTCGTTCTGTTTTAATCTCCAGGATAGTGATTTTATCAAGCAGTTCACCCGGAGAAATCGGTACATTTATCTGAGACATCTATTTTAACTCCTTTGTTTTTAATTTTTTCATCAGTGCATCAAGTTTGTCTGTGACATGGCTGACCTCAACAAGCTCCATAACGCCCGGCCTTTCTATCTTGGTTCCCCAGCGGATCTGATCCGCGGGTTTACCCAGGTACTTTCGTGATGCCTGATCATACATGTTTACAGACCATTCAATACTCTTGTAAGAACCTGATCGCAGTGGGTTGGATGCTGCATGAAGACCAATAACAGGGGTGTCTGTAATAGCGGCCATATGCATTGGCCCTGAATCAGGTGTAATAAGAATTGTTGCCCTGCGCAGCAGTTCAAGAAATTGTGCAAATGTGTCTTTACCTACCAGGTTGACTGGCGTTGCCACCCTGCAGAGGCGGATAATATCATCAGCCATTCGTTGTTCAGCAGAGGATTTACCGCCGCAGATGATTACCTGCATGCTGTGCTCTTTTACAGCGTGATCTGCAACAGCAGCATATCCTTTTGTATGCCAGTTGCGGAGTTCATGACTCGAAGATGGGCTTATGATCAGGCATGGTTTATCAGGATCTAAAACCTGCTGTGCCAGATCCTCTGCCCCCGGAACTGAAGGTAAATCCCATTTGTATTCCTTTTTGCTTATGCCCAAATTGTCAAGAAAACTCAGGAAACTGTCCAAAACATGCTGCTCTGTCGTATAAGAGATACGTTCATTTATAAAGAGGCCATGAAAGAACTTGGCGCGGATATTGTCATACCCGATCTTCCGTCTTGCTTTTATAACCCGGCCTAAGAGGTTTGCACGCAAAGAGAGCTGCATAAGGAGCAGCACATCAAAGGAGCGGTTACCCAATTGTTCTTTTATATGACTATATTCTTTTATGCCATTTTTCTTGTTAAAAATAATAAACTCTACACCCGGGAGATGGCCTAAAAGCTTATGTTCCACCTTTCCGATCACCCAGGTGATCCTGATTTCAGGCGAGTGGCTCTTAAGGGTATGGATCACCGGCAGCATATGGGTTACATCACCTAACGCCGATAATCTGACAATGCAAATGGACTTTACATCCGGAGTCATCTCATGCCTCATTACAAAAATATTCCCTTTTCTGCATCATATAGCTGTTCACCAATATGGTTCAGGCTGTTTAAAATATACGCCCTTTCATAGGTTAGATGACCGGTTTATGTCAATACAAAACTGGTTTGCATCATCTAACTTATGATTGACACACAAAGAACAGTTCTATATATTCCGCCATTTAAAAGGTAATTGGGCACAATGAGAGTTCTCGTAATTGCAAAAGGATGCGATAGGTCTGAAGCGGCGATTTATAAAGGCATGGTAAATGCCGGTGTAGACCTTGATATGGTTGCGACACCAGATACCCTATACCAGGATGAGCTTTTCAGGGCAGGTGTCCGGGTTTTCCCTCTGAAGATTCGTCATCGTTTTGATCTAGGTGCAATCCTGAAAATCCGATCCATATTAAAAAGCGATCAATATGATATTATCTATGCACCTGCAAATCATCCCCTGGCGGTTGCTCTTTTTGCCTCCCGCGGAATGGCAGTAAAGGTTGTAGGCTACAGAGGGACAATAGGCCATCTGTCCAGATGGGATCCTGCCTGCCTTGTGACATACTTGCATCCCCGTATCGATAATATTATATGCGTTAGTAACGCTGTACGGGAATATCTTTTGTCAGTAGATATCCCTGCTCATAAATTGACTACTATATACAAGGGACATGATATCCACTGGTATGATGAAACCCCGCCGGTTGATATGGTGGACTTTAACATACCGGAAGGGGCCTTTATAGTCGGATTTACAGGAAACATGCGCCCTGTAAAAGGAATACCTGTACTGCTCGAATCGTTACGTTATATACCTGAACAGATACCGGTTTATCTGGTGTGTATTGGCCGGGTCTTAGACCGGCGAATTAACCGGATGCTGAGAGACCCTCAGATAAAAGCACGCGCTCATTTTACCGGTTTTATTCCACAGGCTTCAAGATTTGCCAGGACATTTGATTGTATGGTGATGCCATCTCTTAAAAGGGAAGGGTTGCCCAGGGCGATTATCGAAGCCATGGCTCAGGATATTCCAGTGGTGGTCACTGATGTCGGAGGAATGCCCGAGCTGGTACATGACAACTGCGATGGCCTTATTGTGCCAGCCAATGATCCTCACGCCCTGGCGCGCGCCATCATACAAATCTATGAAGACCCGTCGTTTCGAAAGCATCTTACTGAAAATGCCTTAAAGAGTATAAAAGAAAAATTTAATATCCAAACCACTATCAAAGAAGTAATAGGTCTGTTTGAGCGTCTCATTGCCTGTAAAGATAACCCTGTTTGATAGTTGACCTTAATCATCCCTAAAAAAAGGAGGTATCCCTGCAACCATTCTGCCAGACGAGAGAAAGCTGGATGCAACACAGACGCATGTTTTACCCCTGAAAGTTACAATAGTTTACTTGAACTTATAGGCGGTTTTGAAATTATTAAAACAGAAGATGTTGTACCCAATTGGTCATTCATTTCTGTAGCAAAAAAACAATGAACTAACCAATCACTCGCATAAAGGCTCCAGGGTGCCTGATTACAGGGCTTTTCAAGCCTGGACTTGATCAATTATTCTTTTAGCTACCTGTTTACAACTGTTATTTCGCGCCCATTCAAGACTGTTTTTCTGAAGCTCCGGATATAAATTGTGCAGTTTAATATATTTTATCTTTTCCTCAAGTTCATCAGCAGTGTTAAATACCACAACATTTTTCATATCGACAAGGCCATGAGGAGCGCATAATTTTGGCTTTTGATCCAGTTTATAAAAACATGGCACTGTTCCGTTAGCCGCAATCTCATAGTGCCTCATGCAATCCCAGCCGCCTTTTTTCATTGTTATTGCATATTCAGCGCTCGCAATATCATCATAGTATGCCTTTTCATCTGAAAATGCATAGCGTGGCTGACAATTTTCCTGAATTTCCTTTATTTTATAGGCTTCATCACATTGAACGTGTTTGGCAAATTTTTTTTCTTTCGGAGTTAATTGCCCTCTGATTTTTTTATCAGGTATTGAGAAATTTATCTTTCTGATAAACGTGAGTCCGAATGTGTTTTTCAATTCGCGTTTGAAATATTTGCCATAAAAAAATGCCGGGAAATAAAGGTTGTTGTGATCTTGACCATCGAGAAAACAGACCTTTGAATGAATTCGATGAAAAATATTTGACAGACGGAATTTGTTGTAAAACATCTTCTGTCGTCTGATACTGCCAAATATTATTATATCAAATTCATTTTCTTCTATGCGGTCAGAGATGTTTTGCCGATCAATATAAATATCAGGCATGGTTTTCCATATTGTAAAACCGCATCCATACATCTCTTTATTTGGCTTCTTAAAATTCTCGTATATCTCTTCCTTCTTAGGATAATCGATCACATTTGCATCATATATTTCTCTGAGTCCAATAAGCACTTGATCCTGAAGGTAGTCTTCTCCGGATGTTGTGAAGAACAATATTTTCATATATTTCTTATGTCTCCTTTGTTACTAATTTTTTGATCAGGCGTTAACGTAGTCAGGGTAACGGCTTATCATTTAAAAAAATAGTATATTATCTTTTTAAAAAAAACAAAGGTTATCGATGCGAACAGTTGCCTGTATTTGACGAAGGTTTTTAATTCTGATAATTTCATTGGCCTCTGTCTTAAACCTTCTGTGAAAATTGGATATTGGATTGGGAATGGCAATTTTCTTTGCTTTACAGGAGGTCTAATTTGTCGGAGTTGTTAAAGGAATAATATCTGCTGGAGTAATTTTTATGGCAAAAAGACCATTGCATTCAAGAATCAGACGTGCTATTTCTAAATCTCTAAATGCCTTTTTATGCAGGGTCATAAATGCAAAAATAGAATATGATAAGATAGATCCAAAGGAGATAAACAGGATTCTGATAATCAGGCTCAACCATCGCATTGGAAATATCCTTTTTTTAACCCCTCTGATCAGGGCGCTGGAAAAGAGGCTACCCAACGCAAAGGTGGATCTCTTATTAGGGGCTGATTTTAGCGATATACTCGGTCCAATGGCTAATGTTAATAATATCTATTGTGCCAGTTCCCGCCTGATAAAACGACCATTCAAATTATTTGCCTTAATAAAAGAGCTGAATAAAAATGGGTATGATCTTTCTATCTCTCCGGCAACAACTTCAGGCAGCAGCAATATTGCGCAGGCATCTATAAAGGCAAGATATAAATTAAGTTTTCGGGTAGAAAATATCATTAGTTTCGCAAACATTGCTGTTGATTTTCCTGAGACAAAACATGCCGCACTTTTCCCTTTGGCCCTGATGGATGCCTTTACCGGGCAAAGATTAACCTATGAGCCATATCTTGATATTTCATTATCTGATGATGAGAAGGCAAAAGGTAAAGAGATATTAACGCAGCTTATTGGCCAGGATAATATCAATGGCAAGACAATAATCGGGATTTTTCGTAATGCCCGATATGAAAAAAAAATAGCGGATAGTTACTGGCTGCAATATATCAACAGGTTATTGGAAACAGGGCATGGCTACATATTTGTTGATATAGTAGCCCCGGGGGGCAAGGCTGTAAGTGATGATATTTTATCTGTATCATTTGTAAACCTAAGGGAGCTGGCATCTTTTATGGCCGCCCTGGATTTTTTTATATGCGCAGACACAGGCCCCATGCATCTTGCATCGGCAGCAAAAACTAATATTATTGCACTGTTCAATAAAACATCTCCTGAAGCCTATGGTCCGCTTGGCAAAAAAGACAGGGTAATCGATATAAATAATAAAAATCTGGATGAGGTTCTGGCCGAAACAGTATCTATTTTTCATTATTAGCTTTTAGCTTTCAGCTATCAGCTGTCAGCCTAATCTCTTTTTTATATGGTTATTGCTAAACACTAATTTAAATGAGCGCCTAAACCCTATTCCATGCCCTGTGGCATTTCAGGCGGAGGCATCCTTCTCATGCCAGGCATTGATTGTCTGGCATTCAGATAATCTTCAAATTCCTGCGTCTGCTCTTCAGATAGGATATTCTTTGCGGTTTCAAGGTAAACGGCCTTCAGTTTTGAACTGTTTACAACCCCTTCATTCATCGGCCCCCTGCCTAATGGCCCTCCCTGAATTATAAGGGTGTTATCCTCCCTTCTTGTTTCAGGATCATTTTGTCTTGCATTATAGAGCGCCTTAATTAGTTCGTTCTCTTTTTCCTTATCAAGGCTGTTATCTTCAGCCATAACATTAAAGCCCATTAAGAGCATCCTTTCCTGTTCGGAATTCTGATATTCTTTAAAGGCATCAAGTTCATTAACCGATAAAATTTCTGATAATTTCTTCTCATATGTTGAGTTAATCTCCTTCATCTGCTCCATAAAGTCTTCATTATCCATCATATCAGGCGAAAACCCTCCCCTTCCGGGCCTGGGGAATCTGTTCATCATCTCCATGCGCATCTCGGAAAGCAGGTCATATAATCTGGTTTTGGTCTCCTCTGAGAGGTTGTTTTCCTCTGCAAATGCATCATATCGGCCTGATAAAAATGACCTCTGGTTTTCCCTCATCTCCGGGCTATTCATGAAATCTGCCCTGTTGGCAAAAGGGCTGCTATTTGTAACCCTGTTTTCAACCGGAGTCTCCTTTGTGGCTGCCTTTGCTGTGGTGTCAGCCTTTTTCAGCGGAGTAACAGTTGAATCCTTTTTCGCCTGCATTTCGGCAATCCTGGATTCAAGGGCCTTAATTTCAGCCTTGTACTTTTCCAGCTCTTCCAGGGCATGGAATTGGTTTACCTCTCTAGTTAATGCTATGATCCGTCTGTGCTGGATAACCACTGTTATTGCAAGGGCCATTATTATTACTCCAATAACTGTCCTTGTGAGATTCCTCCCGGTATTAGCTCCTGTTACCATTCCATCCTCCATTAAATACAAAAAATATCCAGTAAACAGTTTCTCTTAAGGGGCTTAAGAGTAAGCAGAAAAACTGGTGTTTATCTGTAAAAGCCGGTAATCGACAGAATAGGCTAAAGGTAAATTTTCATCAGGCAAAGATCAATAAAAAATTGTATTACCGCCCCTTTTATATGATTTACGGTTTGACTTGGAGGGAAAATTGCTTTAACCATAGGATAGAAAATGTAGATAAATCTGGAGATTAAATAGTGGATTACAGAGAAATAGAGGCACTTGCTCTTTCCTGTGGCTTTACCCATGTTGGAAAGCTTGATACAGGTACTGTCAGGGTCCGTAAAGAGGTGCGTGATTCATGCGCAGAAAATAAATGCCATGCCTATGGAAAAAACTGGTCATGCCCTCCTGCATGCGGTGACCTGGATGTGTGTGAAGCAAGG
>CAZXUA010000172.1:0-9759 GCA_964643755.1 uncultured Desulfatiglans sp.
TTGGGAAAGCTACCTATGCCAAAGTTGACCCACAAATTCTTGTGAGGAGCCTAAAACTTTTTTCCTATACTTTGAAATCCATACCATATGGTACTTGCAATCCCACACTGTGTGGTTTAAACTCTCCATATCATTCATTGTAAGCCTCCTTTTTTGAACTTTGAGCGGTTCAATTCTTGGAGGCTTACTTATACTCCCGGAATTGTCAAACTCTGGGAGTCTCTCCGGCAAAGCCGGAGGTTTACCTTAATGAAATTATTGTTCATTGATAATTGATCATTGTTCACTGATCATTGAAAAACCCCTCATTTTTTCTAATGAAAATATCTTTGATTATGCTACAATGACTCCAAATTTAACTTTCAGGAGCTAAAGAATGAAGGTATCCATATTAACATCCATAGAGAAACAGGCTGAAAAACTCTCATTACAGGATCATATAGAGCTGATTGAAAAATTAACACAACAGCTAAAGGGAAAAAGTATAAACTTAAATAATAAAAACGATTGGAAAAGCCTGTACGGTCTCGGGAAAGGGATATGGGACAATGAAGATGCCCAGGAGCATGTTAATAAACTAAGAGAGGACCGTATATGACTCTATCCGATGATCTTTCCCGTTCAACCTCCACAAATTAAAACCATAGTTTTGAAAGATTACCTGCCTTAACTTTGGCGGCGACGGAAATCTTTTGTTTTGATCCCTGTATTTTCAATTTTGAACCTTAAATCTTGAATCTTGAATTATTTTATCCGTCTACAGCCTAAAATGCTTCAGTCTGATTTTCTAATCTTGAATCTTAAATATTGAATATTGAATTTAGCCTTCCCTAGACCCCTAGAATCCTGGAACCCTATGTTTCCCATCTTGAATTATTCATAAATATGTTTTAAGAATAGATGTATTTTTCCGGGTATAATTAATTTCTGTCTTAAAGCGCCCAAGGCGTACTATAAATTAAAAGTTGCTAATTGTACATTGAGCGTCATTCCCCGACTAGATCGGGGAATCCAATCGTTTTTGTTTTATTATTTTTTAGAGGCTGTCAACAGTGTAGGTCTGATACCAATGCTTTATCTATTTTACCGGAAGCCAAGGGAGGCCTGAATACTGGAAACATTTTATTAAACCGGAGATAATTGTTTCTAATGGTAATAAGAAAGGAGAAGAGTGGTATGAAGATATTTTTTACACTAATAATTTTCTTCCTGACTGTAAATCAAATGCTGTTCGGACAGGCACCAAGGATTGACTCAGTCACTCCCTCGCAGGGCCCAATCGCGGGCGGCACCATGGTCACGATAAGGGGTGCTAACTTTGAAGACGCTACACTTTTTATGGACAGGGCAACGATAACTCCACAAGCGCATTCCGCAACGGAGATTTGCTTTACAACTCCTTCACACGACAATAGTATTGTTGCTCTCAGAGTCATCAACTCTGCAGGAGCTGCTTACGCTGAATTCCTCTACGTCCCACCGAAGCTGAAAGATTTGCCGCCCGGCTACATTACTACCGTAATGGGAATGGGCCAGTTTTCAGGCTTCTACCGCCCCGCTACGGAGACGGAGATTACACCGGCAGGTAATCCCGCATATGATCGGAACGGAAATCTATTCATAGCGGAGCCCGGCCATAACAGGGTTTCCATGATAAGTCCGGATGGCATTCTGCATCCATTTGCAGGCAATGGACAACCCGTCTTTGTAACAAACGATCCAGGGGATGGCGGACCGGCGATTGATGCGGCAATCACCTTCCCAAGAAGTGTTACTACAGATTCAAACGGTAATGTATATATTGCGGACGGACAAAGTCGAGTCCGCCGGGTCGACAGCAATAGGATCATTACAACGATTGCAGGAGATGGTACTAACGGATTCTCCGGTGATGGTGGCCCGGCAATATCTGCCCGTCTCTCTTGCGTCAGCCATATCACCGGCGACGGTGAAGGGACTGTTTATTTTATTGATTTCGAACCCGCAACTGAAATTGTGCGCATACGAAAGATCACACCCGATGGAATAATTACCACAGTGGCCGGTATTGGCCCTCCGGGATTTTCCGGCGACGGCGGACCGGCTACCCAGGCGCAACTTCGCCTTATTGATGCAGACTCTGGATCGCTGGCCCTGGACCCTCAAGGGAATCTTTACATCGCGGAGAATGGAAACAACCGAATCAGAAAGATCGACGGAAGCACCGGGATTATCACCACCTTTTTCATTCCGCCGATTTCCTATATGACATGTTGGGCAGTTGCCGCTGATAAGGACGGCAATATATATGTCGGCATGGAAAATAGCGGGATATATAAAATCAGCTCCAGCGGAGAGATCCTTACGCATTATGGAAAGTATGACTACGAACCTTTTAGTGAAGACGGAACTCCTATCGAGGATAGCTACCTACCCAACTTGCGGGGACTTGCAGTTGATTCTGAAGGCAATATCCTATTTACAGCCTCAGTTTATAATCGCATCCGGCGACTTAATTTTAAAACCGGCAAAATGGAAACTATCGCCGGTATGGGTCCCCGCGTTATTGGCGAAAATGGCCCGGCCATAGCCGCTACCCTGAATGCAAGCGATAATGACATCTCCTTCCTGCCTACTGGCGAATTAATAATCTCTGACAACGGGCACCATTTGTTGAGAAAGATTGATGCGGCAGGCAACATATCAACCTTTGCCACGGAAGTAGCCGCGTATGCCGTCGAACCCGATAAAAAAGGCAATGTCTATTTTACGTCAGGACAGATCTTTCGACTGGATGAGAATAAGGCCTGGCACCTGGTTGCGGGACACGATGCAGGTTGCGGATTTGACGGAGACGGCGGCCTGGCAGTTGATGCAAGCATTTGTCAGCCTTGGGATGCAAGGCTGGATGCTGCAGGAAATCTATTTATAGCCGACTCGAACAACAATCGAATCCGCCGCGTCGATTCCCAAACGGGAGTGATCACCACTGTTGCGGGAAGCGGTGACCCCAACGGTTACGAACACTACGGGGAAGGCACTTATTGCGGAGATGGCGGACCGGCAACGCAAGCCTGCTTAAATACCCCTTATGGCGTTGCCCTTGACTCCGACGGCAACCTATATATTGCAGATAGCCTCAATAACCGGATTCGAAAAGTTGATTCCAGCGGGATTATATCAACCTTCTCAGAACAGGATGCAGCAAACAAGCTCGTGTTTGATGGAGTCGGCAATCTTTATACAACCTCCCTCGTTCGCTATGATCGCTTTGGCAATTCAACACGATTCGCTGCTAACGTCTCCTCCTTCGGTTTTTCAGGCGATGGGGGGCCGGCTATGCAGGCTCAGGTGAGAAACTATGGACAAGCAAGAGTGAAGAAACGGGGTCAGCCCTTGACATTGGACATTTTGTTAGGAAATTAAACACGAATGATAGTTTTCAAGTCTACATAGTTGACATAGCCATTGGTTTTTTACCGCACTAGTTATTCAATATCGATATTCAATTGTCAAAGAACATCAATAGTATGTTGTATTAAATTCCAACCTTCTTAACTATGTTTTACCTAATAACAGCGTTATATACAGATATCATTAAAGAATTTCCCATTTATCCATTATAAACTGATTTCCTCTTACAACCCCATCTCCTTCTATCTCTTTTCCCTCAAGACTAATAAGGATATCATCCATAAAGGCATTTCCGCCTTTTCGACGAAGCTTGAATTCACCCTGCATGGTAGTAAGGATAATGGCCTCATGCTCACTCTTTGTGCCGGTATACAGCACCTTTTTTGATACCCTGCCACTTAGTTTCATAATATATGATACCTTTCTATATCAATAATCAGGGTTGCTGATTTACCTGCTGTGAATACGCCTCATGTGCATTAGCTTTCCATCCTGCCAGGTGCCCACAATGGCAACAATTCGACCAGGAGCGCCCTTGGGGAGATCCCTGTTTCCTATAACCATATGAATGTTCCTCCCCTTACGCGCTGAATCAAATTTTTTCATGTTGCTCTTTGATGCCTTTGCCGGGAAATTTATATTATAAGACTGGGTGCTAAAATTTATTATACCTGATTCCTTTGCGGCCATGCGGAGAGCCTTATCAGCATGGGGTGGTATCTTTTCATTAATCTTTTTTACCGCCCCAAGGGTAGCTGAGAGGTTTGTGCCTGTCTGTGCCAGTTTTTCTCTTCGGAGAAGCCTTGTTCCCCTGTCGTTCTGATGTTTTACAAAAACCTTTTTATAGGTCTTTGTTTTTGAAAAACCATGGGATACAGCCTGAACAGCATGAATAGAAGGATCCCCAAGCAGATTAAACTGCACTGCGGTCTTTAGATCCATAGGATCAAGATGTGTGTATGCCCCTGCAAAACGGTGTCTTGCACGTAATGCCGCCTCCCCTAAGGATGAACCGTTCAATACCTCTTCAAGGAAATACTGGCAGATCAGGTCTGCCTGACCATTACCTTCATTGGGGCCATATGCGATAGTGGAGCTGCCAAAATAACCATATGCCCCATCACGAAGATAAGTGCTGCATATACCTGACTGCATATCACTGTCTGCTGGATCATAGAGCTCTGCTCCATAACAGCATTCTGCTGCGACTACTGTCCCGTTATTAATCTTTTTGATAATCTTTTGAGCTGAGTGTGCAACAGGGTATTTTGATCCCTTCTGACCATAGAAATTGGGGTCGCTTAATGCGCCGTGACAGTTTATAAAATGAACTCTTTTAGATAATTGTGATGCTGTCCATACTGGCCCCTTTGGAGGCGATGCCGCCATATCCGCGCTTGAACCAAACAGCTTTGTAAGGCTCAATGATGTTGACCCTTTCCACACATCAGCGGTTACACTGAAATACTTCTGGTAATCATTGCGATCCCTTGATTTATACCTTGCAGCGGTTCCAAGCAAAGAGACAAGATATGCGGGGTCGCTAACACCCGGAAGATCAGGTAAACGACCTACAACACGGGTCGGGCCAAGAAACTTACCAGGGTCTTTACTGTATGGTTTTTCACAGGCATACGGGACATCACTGGGTATTACCTTGTCATCATCACCATCAGGGTCATATGCAGGGTTTTTTAAATCCTGATGGGGAATGATATCAGGGGCGCCAAGGATCATGATATAGTCAGGCTGATATGCCTTATAAACTGCATCAATGGCCATTTTTACCTCTCTCTGGTTATCCCACTCTGTGACAACAGGGCCATTAATACCCTTCATGTCAGTCTTGGAATCAATAGCCATAAGCCTGGTTTCAATCCCCCTTTTTTTATCCGCTGCTATTAAACGGGCAATAGCCTTAACAATACGCGATACCCTGTTATTGTACTTTTCTTTTAATGCACTCAAGTTTGTAACTATTATTTTATCGACTGGCATAGCTTCTTTCCTCCTGGGTAAAAAGAATAAACCGTTTCTGTTTCGGCAAAACAATAAAAATGGCGCTTACTTCTCAACCTTACCAACCATGAGTCTTGACCACTGGTACAGGTACTGGAAAAAAGAGATAATAGTAAAAACAGCAGTAGCATAATAGAGATAGGGGTAATAAGCCTTGAAAGAAACAAGGTATTCACTGGCGAGTACAGCTATTACTGTAATAAACTGAAAGCATGTGGTGATTTTGCTTGAGGCTGCCGGTTTGATATTGTTAAGCACAACGCCTGTGAGATACAGTATTACAACACCGATAAGGATCATCACATCCCTTGAAATAACAACAACCGAGAGCCATGATGGCACAAAACCCCGTACACCAAGAGAAACAAAGGCAGAAACAAGGGTGATCTTGTCTGCAAGGGGGTCAAGGAAGCTGCCTAATCTGCTCTTCTGATTGAAGACCCTTGCTATAAGGCCGTCCAGTCCATCGCTGATACCGCATATAACAAGTATGGCAAGCCCTGTAAGCAACTGGTCATTAATCAGGTAGATCACAAAGACAGGGGTAAGAAGGATCCTGATCATTGTTATAATATTCGGGATGGTCATCATATAGATATAACACCTCCAGAAGGTTTAACAAATTGAAATCAGAGCGCCGTAACAGTGAGATTGCCAGCTTCATCGATGCCGATCTGTGCAGCAAACGGCATCGCACTGTTTGTCCTTATCTTCTCAATAAATATCTTTCTCTCGCCGGAATATTCTACTGTAACCGTGATCATATCGTTTGAAATCCTTGATGGCAAAACAGACACAACACCGCCAACCTTTTCCTTGAGAAATGATAAAAAGCCAGTTAGCTGCTTAAGGTTTGTTATGCCTTTAATGGCAAGATCAAAACTGGTTACCTTTTCCGCTTCCTTTTTAAAAGTTTTTAATATAGCCGGAACAATCTCTGAAACACCGACGGCAATGAACTTTTCAAGGATAACCTCATTGCTCTCTGTTAATTCTGCTGTAGCGATAATTGGCGGCTGTTCTCGTATATAGTTTCCGAGGATAGCCCCGTTTTCTACCTGGATGGCCTTTATATCTGCAACCAAGGTGCTTAAATCATTCTTTTCAACCTTGCCTGTAATTACAACATCTGCTGAATATGATTTCCCCCACTTTACAGCATCTTCATCGGTAAGCACGGCCTTGAAAAGCTCAGGGTTATACCCTCCATCAGGCATACTGTTGGCCCTGTATATTGGGTCAAATCCCCTTTCCTGGAAAAACCGGTAGAGCATCAGTTCAGACGGGGCAAGGTTAATTTTGTTTTCCGGGTCATCCCACCATATATAGGGTTGTCTATTAGAACCGGTATTATCAGCTACAAGGAACAATACACGCAAAGAGGTACCTTCAAAGGTGATGATCCCGGCATTTATGAGCCTTTCTTCCATAAGTTTTTCATTAACCTTAATTCTAACGAGTATTTTTAAGCCCTTTGTGCCGGCATCTTCGGCAAGTATATTAAAATTCTGAATTACATCGGTTGAGCCTGGTATTATCTCATAAATTATGCTTTTAAAATTGTTGACCATGCCCTGAGCGCCAAGGCTTTTTTCAAGATATGCCTCAATACCCTTTGCATGGGCATCTGCAATGGCGAGCTTTCGTGCCTCTGAAAGATTACCCTTTATGATTGCTCCGGAACCAACAACCAGTATGCCGCTTTCATTATTATCAGCTCCATAGCTGAATGACGTTGAGAGAATCAGAAAACAAAGGCAAGATATGATTCTTAATTTAATTATTTGCATAGCTTCTATTTTTTTTGGTTTAACATGTGTCTATATATATAAGCCTGTCACTTAATAATCACCCAAAGGGAATACCCAGTCAAATAAAATCTTTTATCCTTTTAATTATTTCAGCATGATTATCCGGTGAACACCATATCATTTCAGGGTCTGCCCTGAACCATGTGAGTTGTCTTTTTGCATATCTCCTTGTATCCTGCTTAAGAGATTCCACAGACTCATCATACCCTGCCCTGCCCTTAAGATATTCTACTGCATGCCTGTAACCTATACTTTTTAATGGTTTTAAATCAGGGGAATAACCCCTGTTAAGAAGTCTCTCTGTCTCTTCTATTAAGCCTGATTCAAACATCCTTCTGCTGCGTCCATTTATGCGCTCATAAAGGATATCCCTTTCAAAAAAAAGGCATATCTTAAGGGTTGTAAATTCACAGTCGCCAAATAAATGACCTGATACCATTTTTGAAAAAGGCCTTCCTGTTAATTCAAATACCTCAAGTGCCCTTGTAACTCTTACCCTGTCATTTGGATGAACCGTGGCAGCATATTCAGGATCAACCTGTTTAAGCCTTTCATAAATGATCCCTTTACCCTGTTCGCCATATTCATGGAGTAGACGAGCCCTTATTTCAGGGTCACTTTGTGGGCATTCAAACAGACCGCCAAGCAGGCTTTTTATATAGAGACCAGTTCCACCTACCACAAGGCATACCCTGTTTCTGTCAAGGATATCATTAATAACAGGCAGTGCATGCTCCCTGTACAGGGATGCATTAAATTCATCATCAGGGTTTACAATATCAAGAATATGATGGGGGATGCCCATCATCTCTTCATGGCCAGGTTTTGCAGTGCCGATATCCATACCCCTGTAAACCTGCATGGAGTCACAGTTTACTATCTCACCCTTCAGTTCAAGGGCAAGCTTTACAGCAATGTTGCTCTTGCCTGTTGCAGTCGGGCCTGTAATAATTACAATTTTTTTTTTATCTGCTTTCATATGGCTGATATGACCCGGGTGTTACTTTGCGGCTAAAAAACCCGGAAATGGATGCATCATACCGATATCATCCCATGTCATGCATCTCCTTATACCGGGTAGATTATCGCCATTTCTGTTCCATGGCCTGTCAAATAGGATAACATCCGTGTTCATTCTCTGAGATAAAAATCTTGCCATATCAAGAGAATCCTCCACTGCAAGGATGAACTCCATTTCAGAGAATCGCTCAAGTGAAATAGCAATATTCTTATCAACGATCGGCCTTGAGTACTTATCAACCATTAAAAAAGAATCAAAGGGTACCTTATTTCGCCTGAGCCATTCCAGACTTGATTCATAGGTTGATGTAAGCCTGCCTGTTACAATTGATATCTCATAACCCAGCTCTGCCCATTTATTGAGTTTATCCAGCATCCCTTCAAAAGGGGTTAGCTCAAGGATAACCTCAGGCTCATGAACAAGCCTGAAAAAATAGTCAAACTCATGATCATTAAGTGAAAAGGACTTTTTCAGATCAAATGAAGTTATCTCTTCAAAATCAACCTTTTTGCCAAACTCGCGCTCAACAATCTCCACGTAATGACATGTGGTATCTGCTATAACATCATCCATATCTATATAAATGGCAGGCAATGTTAAATCCTGTTTTATTCTTCTATTACCCTGACGCCGTCCGGCACAGTAAAGTCAAAGAAACCGGTTTCAAGCCCCTTTTTCTGTTCAAATGCACCGAGTTTGAACCTGGTAAGGTTGCCTGTGATATCAATTATATCTATGCGATTTATCCTGTATTCCTTTTTTGTGACAATTATCCTTATATTATCTATCTCTTCCCATGTTTCATTGGGGATCAGAGTAAGTTCATAGTAATCCTCCCCATCCGGTTCAAGGAGTGAGATATTAAAGGTCTCCTCAGGGTTCTTAAGCCCTGTAAAGATCATGCTGATTATGGATAGAGATCTCCCAATGCTATCCATCCTTGATGCGCTCTTCTTTTCAGGCTCATAAAACCAGATATTTTTGCCGTTGGATATGACATACTCTATTACAGGTTCCTTCTGTTCTACCTTGAGCATATCAGGCTCCCTGAAAAAGAAGGCGCCGGATGCAATGTCAGAGCCCACGTCATCAAGCATTGACATAGATCTGGTAAGTATTTCGCGCTGGTATGGAACAGACATACCTGCTGAATATGGCCTGTGTGTTTCCAGTATCTTATTAAGCACCTGGCTCACCTTTGTCTCCGCCCCTGTTACAGGAAAAATCAGCGCAGTAAAAAGAATTAGTGAAATTACAGTTATTAATTTTGTATATTTTATATTTGCCATCAGAGTAAAGCACTCCTTAAACTCATTAATATTTAATACCTTTCAGCTCTCAGCTTTCAACCCTCAGCCTTCAGGACTTTATTCCCTTCGTCCAAAAACATCCCTTGCCTTAACACCATCGGAAGGGCCAACTATGCCCTCCCTTTCCATGATCTCTATCATCCGTGCGGCCCTGTTAAGATCGGAAGAGCGTCGTGTAGGGAAAGAGTGTAGGATAGGGTGGTGT
>CAZXUA010000173.1:0-9676 GCA_964643755.1 uncultured Desulfatiglans sp.
CCCCACCCCCCTCTCCTACACTCTTTCCCTACACGACGCTCTTCCGATCTGTCGAATGGCGGAAATAAACAAACGCGAGCATTTCAGGGTTGAGATAACAGTCCCAGTAAAGTGGAAATTACTCTCAGAGGATGAGGTAGAGCTTGTGAAAAATGGCATGGGGAACTCCCTGTTTAAACAGTGTGGCATACCCAGCCCGATTGATGCATTTCTTGAGGAGACCCCAAAGGGTTCAAAAGATGAACAGCTCTTTCAGGCTCTCAAACTCCTGAATAATAAGCTTGACTATATCATCGAACAGATATTATCCAGACCAACATGCGACTCCACAGGACAGGATAACATTATTGAGATAAGCGCCTCGGGGTTGAAATTTGCCTCGGTAGAGGAATTTGAAGAGGGCGCCCTCTTAAAAATGGAAATGGTTATGCCTGCCGCTATCCAGTACAATATAGAACTGATTACAGAGATACTGAGGGCAACAAAAAAGAGGGGCAAAAACATATATGCGACCAGGATAGTCTGCATAAGGGATGATGCCCATGATTCAATTATAAAAATGATCTTTCAGAAGCAGAGGATAGATATAAGAAACCGGAAATCTCCAGAGGAGAAATAATCATGGAACTCTCTTTCAAAAAACTAATTGAACTGCATAAACTCGCATCGCTTGGAAAGGTAACAGGAGGCCTGATACACAATATTAACGGCCCTTTGCAGAATATCGGTCTTGACCTTGAGATGACCCAGTATATGCTTAAAAAAGAGACCGAGGCTCACAGTGGCAAAGAGAGCGCCATTATGTCCAGGCTAAGGCGTATTGAAGAAGAGCTGGAACGTCTGAATGCGATTATAAAGACATCATCAAACAGGATCATGCATGATGATAATGTTTTTTTGAACTTCAATGAATATCTTGAGCAGGAGCTCTTTTTTTTAAATACAAATCTCTATTACAAACACAATGTAGAGACAACCCTTGACCTGTCAGATGAGCCTCCTGTTATTAAAAACTTCCCTCACGATTCAGTTCTGGCATTTGGCTGGCTTCTTCAAAGGGTTATAGAGGAGATAGAAAGAGACAAGGGAAAGGCGCTCCATATCAGGGCGCTGAATGATAAGGGCTTTTATGAGGTTACAATAGCTGCAGGACTGAATGACCTTGTTCGCAGGGCAGGTGAGATAATAGAGAAAACAGATTTCACATCAGAGAGGCTCAAGGCGCCTGAAAATGAAACGGATATCATGCTGATATTAAAGATATTTCACTCTGATGGAGTAATCATTAAAACCGGAAAAGGTCGGTCAGCCGATATTATTATCTCTTTTCCTATATAGTTAAAGGTAATCACCCCTGCGAAAACGCTCTATCTCTGTGCCCATTGTAACAGCAATATCAGAGATTACAGGTTTCAGCCTGTCAGGTATGCCTTCCATAGATGAGAGACCTTTAATGTCAGCAAGCTTCTCATCAAGCTGATCAACAAGGGATGTGAGATCCTCAGCCGGTAAAGATGTATCTGAAAGCCTTCCGGCATAAAAATCGATAAGATCAAGTGTGCCTTTCAGGGAATCAAGCAGCATTGTCTTTTCATTGGAATCTGATTGTCCGTTCATGGGTATAATCCCGGCTGGCCCGTTTATTATCTGAACCGGGTTGATATTTAAGGGTAATGCCCTTCCTGTTTCAGGACGGGATGTCAACTGCTCCATAATCTTCTGGAAGCTCCCGGCCTCACTGTTCTGATTCTTATTAATCTTGCCCTGCTGTTGAATAACTATTCTCTGACCTTCATCTATTCTCATTTTTAACTCCTTTACCGGTTTAGATAATCACTTGGAAATCATATACTGTAATATGATCCCTTTTCATATCGATTACCTTTATTATTTGCAATAAGCTTGCCATGGACCGCCGGATGATCATATACCGATGATATACAGCATTTACATATGAGCATTTCACCCTGTATATTCAGCAGGTTATAAATATACTGAAACATTTTCCCTGTAATATTAATCAGACTGAACATCATCTCTTTTGCCCTCAAGAGGGAATAATATTCCCCTTTTAGCGGAAAAAAATTTCCCGACTTAGAAAATCTTTTCCAGTTTTGCGCTGAAGGTTTCAGGGGTAAAGGGTTTTACTATATAATTGCTTACCCCGGCCTGGACAGCCTGTACAACATTTTCCTTCTGGCCCTCAGCAGTTACCATCAGGAAAGGGGTATTTTTGAGTTTTTCATCCGCCCTTACCGCCTTTAAGAGGTCAAGACCTGTCATGTTGGGCATATTCCAGTCAGAAACGATCAGGCCGATCTTCTCTTTCTGCAGCTCCTTGAGCGCCATATTGCCATCTTCAGCCTCGATTATGTCGTTAAAACCCAGTTGCTTGAGCACACCTTTAACAATTCGTCTCATTGTTGCGAAGTCATCAACCACTAATACCTTGATCGAAGTATCAAATCCCATATTATTTCCTCCATTTGTCGCATATTATATTGCATAAAAGCTGTAAAGTCAGCTTTATTGTGTTTATTTATCTTACATATTATTCAGCAGATCATCAATGGCCTTTTGATCAAGCCCCTCCCCTGATCTCTGGGGACCTTTGAGTTCATACATGAACTCATCTACATCCTTATTCAATTCCTCATATGTTATTTCGGGGTCTTCCTTGTATTTCTTTAATTTTATTCCAAAAGAAACAATCAATTCCTCAATTTTTATCTCCATTGACCTGACAAGTCTGATAATCCGCTGAATACGCTGTCCCACAAGATCCTGGAAACTTAATGGCTCCATCATGGCAAGAGAGCGGTTTTCCATCTCCTTTAGCAAGGATATCTGGTCTTGAATCGCCTCTATGGCCTCCTCAAGGCTCAAACCCATAGAAATATTACCATCTCCATCACTGTTTTTTGTTAACATCTGTTCAAGAAGCCTGTAATGGGTATTGGCAGCATCCATCTGAGCCTCATTGATATCCATTATCTTCATGGTGCTCTCTTCAAGGGTCTCATTTATGCCTTCAAGCTGGTTGCTAGCCTCAGGTATATCCCTGGATGCTATTTCCACTATATCAGGCTCTATCCTTGTCTGGATATCTTTTCTGAAATCGATCAGTTCCTTTGCAATCCCCTTTATCTTATCTGAAAACTCCATGGTAAGTAATTCAAAAAACTCGCCCTTTTTCAGCTTGTTTATAACATCCTTGAGCTTTTCAGTCTCATCCGAGGTCAGATTCTGGGGGCTTCCGGAAGAGGCATATCTGTCAGCGGTTATTTCCATTATCCTACTACCATTCATGTAACGGCTGCACAGATATTTTTTGCCTGAGGGATCGATGCCGGAAATCAGGCTGTTTGGTAGCTCTTCAGTATTAAAAAGCATCTGATAATCGCTTGCATTAAATGCCACTCCTGATTTCAGGATAATAAAATAGGGCTTTAACTCTTCTCTATTCTTAATCCCTTTTACAGGATAAATTCTGCCATCATATTCCATATAGTCATTGTTGTCTGTTCCCGAGACAACCCTGGCCTTATACCTTGTTATTATCTGTTCAATCTCATGTGTATCAAAGGCAAGTCTTTCTGTCAGACCATCAAGGTCACCCATTAGCACATTTCCCATTGAATACCCTCCAACCGAGTTTTATTTATAGATAATCTGCCCCATTACAAAGCAAGATATATACCAAAAAGTCAGCCATTCGCCTTTTTTTATATCTAATTATTTCAATTAGTTAGAATTCAGCTAGCAGTATACTTCCCTGTTTTATTTATCAGGCTGATTATTCAAACTGTTTTCGTCAACTATCCGGACTTTTATTGGTTGAAAAATGACATATCTGATAGGCAGGGTTACATTCTGTTCAACAATATTCCTCTTTTCAAACTCATGCGCCCCATGAACCGGGCGCAGGGTGATTGATATCAGAGCCCCATTTTCATACCTTTTAAATGGCGCCCCATCAAGAATGGCCTTTAAGCTCTTCCTTATATATTGCGGTCCGTTTTCAGAAAGCCTGCCACCTATATAGGGAGTGGGGCTTGGAATAGCGACATTAATATTAGAAGGGCTTAAAAATCGTCCGGTAACGGACGGGTCAAGGGAATCGAGCCTCACATTCCAGATAACAGCAGGATCATTAGAGATGGTGTTGATCCTCTCTTCTATCCTTTTTCTTTCAGAGAGCAGGCTTTTTTTTGAAAACATCTCGGAAGGCTTGTAAGCAGTATAGGATGGTCTGCCGCTGTTAAAACACAACTCCTCAATATCCTGATCCGATGGCTTTTCACCGCTTATAAAAAAATAACAGCAGAATACAGTATCTTTATCAAGCTGTAATGCCGCGCCGGACAAATTGGGTGCCAGGAATATCAGGAGGATGATAAAGAGAGAGACGGGTATGATATTTTTCCTGTGTGCCGGGGAAAGAAGGTTCATAATCCATCGCCCATATCAAGGATATACTCAAAGGGGTTAACTGCCCTTCCCTCTTTTATTACCATATAGTGCAGATGAACGCCTGTTGAGAGCCCGCTGTTTCCCATGAGGCCGATCCGCTCGCCCCGCCTTACCTCTTTTCCTGCTTCCGCATATACAGCGCTAAGGTGGCCGTATATGGTATCTATTTTATCTGTATGTCTGATTAGAATAAAATTTCCGATCCTTTTATCATAACCGGTTTTCAAAACAAGGCCCCTGGCAGGGGCATATATCTTTGTCCCCATATCTCCTGATATATCAATTGCAGCATGGAATTCCTTTGTTTTTGTAAAGGGATTTTCACGCCATCCAAAACCTGATGAGAGCGATATGGCTCTTTTTTCAACAGGAAGTATACTGGGGGTAACCTCAAGGATCTGCTCACGGGTCTTGATCAACTCCGAATATTTTTTAAATCTTTCATCAAGACTGGTCAGGTGAGATGGCTGGCCATTTTCACTGGGCATAGATAACAGGCTATTCTCAAGGGCCATGAACCCTGAATCATCTGATATTCCTCCCCTGCCTGGCAGACCTTCCATATGAGATAAATTATTGCTCATCCCGAAATATTCACTCAACTGATGATCCCTTTTTTCTATATGCCTGAGATTATCCTTAAGGTATCTGAGCTCCGCTATCTCGGTCTTCATAATGGCGCGGCTGCCTTCAAGCATTGCAATCTTCCTGTTCAGCGTATAAAGACGGTGCTCTAAAAATGGTATGGAAACAATGCAGAGCAATAGCGTTATTGCAAGGGCAATAAGGTACCGCGGGTTTATAATAAACTGATGTGTTTTACCGGAACCATTTTGAGGCATCCAAATTATGTATGATTTATTGTTTTTCATAATTGATCCTCCTTCAATTCTGATTCCTCCTATTTATTCTTTAATGTATAAAAAACAGACCTTAAATGTCTCTGAGGTTCAAACTGAGGGCATATCCCTGTCAGAGATTCTGTAGAACCTATGATCAGATATCCGTCAGGGGCCATGACAGATGCTATCTTCTCAAAGAGCCTTTTTCTATCTTCAATGCTGAAATATATGGCGACATTACGGCAGAAGACTATGTCAAACTGACCTATCCCTGTGAATGGTTCCATTAAATTGCGTTTTTGAAATACCGCCATTGCCCTTATGTCGTCCCTGATCTTCCATGCGTTTCCATTTGAAACAAAATATCTTTGCAGTTGATCCTTTTCCAGCCCCCGCTCAATCTCAAATCTGTTATACTTGCCATAGCTGGCCTGCGCCACAGCATCATCCGATATATCAGTGCCTAAAAGCTTGATCCTGTATTTTTTCTGATCAGGGAGCAGCTCCTTTAAAATTATGGCAAGGCTGTAAATCTCCTGGCCAGTGGAGCATGCGGCGCTCCATATGCGGATGTTAATGGGCATTGAACCCGCGCTCTGGGCAGTGCGCTTATCTATAAGATCAGGCATGACCTTATACTTGAACATCTCAAAAGGAGACTTGTCTCTGAAAAAGAGGGTCTCATTGGTGGTAACTGCATCTATAATCTTTCTTTCCATCTGGCCGCTTTTTTCAGAAATTGCCCTCTGATAAAGCGCCTGATATGAGGTAAACCCCTCCGCATCCATGATCATTTTTAGTCTTGTCTCAAGAAGATAGGCCTTTTTCTCATCCAGGTAAATACCTGAAATATCATAGATATATTTTGAGAGCACCTTTATCTCATTTGGAGTGATTTTGATCATGAATAATACGCAACCATTTTTCTTAAATAGATTTTACACTGTTAAATATTTCATCCGCAAGCCTGTCCAGAGGGGCAATGATATCAACAATCCCCTCATCAATGGGCTTTTTCGGCATACCAAAGACAACGCAGCTTGGTTCATCCTGCGCTATGATAAATGAACCGTTTTTCTTCATCAGCCTTAACCCGAGTGTGCCGTCTGAACCCATACCTGTCATTATTACTCCTGCAGAACGGCCCACATAATGCTCGGCAATTGACCTGAAGAGGTAATCCACAGAGGGTTTACAGCTATTTTCAGGGGGATCGTCAGTTATCCTGATTATCCGGCTCAGACCGTCAGCCCCTGCCACTACCTTCATCTGCTTTCCACCTGGGGCAATAAATGCAACATTTGGCCTTATTACCTCGCCATCCTCTGCCTCCTTAACCTCAATGGCGCACCTGGCATTAAGACTTTTCGCAAGGGAACTGGTAAACATGGGGGGCATATGCTGCACTATTAATATAGGCACATTAATATTGGCAGGGATCCTGGGCATCATTTCAGACAGGGCCTTTGGCCCCCCTGTTGATATCCCAATCCCTACAATCTCCGCTTTTGTTTTTCTTAAGGCCCTTGTTGATGCTGTTGCGCTGTATCTTGATGTCCTTAAATCAGGCTGGCCTGTTAATTCATCAGCAGGATATGCCTTTCCGTAATTCGCACCCCGCAGGATCTTTTTCATCTCCAGATGTCTGGAGAAGCTCCTGAGCAAGAGTTCAAGGATCTTTTTTATTGTCCTTTTACTCTCTTCAATGCTTCCGGTTTCCGGTTTTGTAATGTAGTCAAATGCGCCCAGCTCAAGCGCCTTTATGGTGAGTTCACCGCCCTTGTGTGTAAGTGTGCTCAATACTATGGCGCCAACATCAGGCGCCTCTGTTTTTAACGCCCTCAGGACATCAAGCCCGTTCATCTCAGGCATTTCTATGTCAAGGGTAATGAGGTCTGGCTTCAGGGAGGCTATCTTCATCATGGCAATCCTGCCATTGTTGGCAGTCCCGACTACCTCGACACCCGGTATTTCAGCCAGTACATCACTCACGGTCTTGCGATAAACCACAGTATCGTCAACCACAAGCACTCTGAGGGGGTTTTTTTCCATTAAATCTGCAATTCCTTTTTTCTTTCCATTAGAAGATCAGGCCAGGGGTTAATCCCTGTCTGATCCCTAAATGGTCTGACTGCCATCATCCTTCAGGATCTCTTCCACATTTAGTATGCCAATCAGGCTCTTTTCCTTTTTAAAGACACCCTCAAAATACCTTCCCTGAATGCCTCCGATATTTGCTGGCGGAGGTTCTATTTTATCCTCTTCTGTCCTTTCAACATCTCCTATTCTGTGCACAAGAAGACCTATATATTCACCATTTGAGTTGACAATTATGTTTCTGGTTTCGCTGGAGATCTCTGTGTCTGCCAGACTGAGTTTGTTTCCAAGGTCTATGACTGTAACGATCTGACCTCTGAGGTTCAGTATCCCCTTTACATATTCAGGGGCAAGCGGCACCTCTGTCATGTCGAGAAGCTTGTTTATCTCCTGAACCTTTAATATATCCATTCCGCACAGCGAATCACCGACATAAAATGTCGCCAGCTCCATTGTTTTATTACCTGCATTTCTATTATCAGCATGGTTAGCCATTTGTTATTACCTCCCGCACCATTAATCCGGCATAGTTTTTTAAAACAGATTTCAGCATACCGGTTACACCCTTATTTTGTAACTGCCTTGAGATGCTGAAAAACACTTTTCATCAGCTTTTCCTTATCAAGCTTTATCTGGTAATCATCGATCCCCACTTTACTGCCCTTTGAGATATCTTCGTCGCTCGCCATTGTTGTAAGGGCAATCACAGGGAGATGCCTGAATCTTGCATCCTTTTTGATCATTGATGTCAGCTCAAAACCATCCATATTGGGCATCTCTATGTCAGTTATCACAAGAGAGATTTCATCTATATGTTTTTCAATAAGATCAAGCGCAATCCGGCCATCTTCTGCCTCAATAACATTATACCCGTCCTCCTTCAGGTATTCAGTGACCTGCCCCCTGAAAAAATTGGAGTCTTCAGCATAAAGAACCGTAGCGGCCTTGTTTTCAGAAACCATGACCGTTTCCTTTTTGGTAAACCAGTCAGGATTAAGCGCCTCGACAATCCCGAAAATATTTATCATCAGGGTTGTCTGATTCCCTATTATTGCGGAACCCATGATCCCGGTCTGTTTCAGGGTCATGTCATCTACTGTAAGGGCCTCTTCTGTTGAATCAAGCGGCGGCGTAGCAAGAAGCCCAATATCCCTTCCTCCGATAGAAAATACTATTACAAGCAGATCTTCCTTGTCAGCAAGGGGTTTGACATTTGCCACCTGTTCAATGGCAAAGAGCGGCAGGCTTGCGCCCCTGTACTGTATGACCTTTTTGCCTCCGACATGCTCTATGTCAGTCCTTTTTATCTTCTCTACCCTTTCAACAAGACCTAAGGGGACAGCAAACTGCTCATCTTCAGCGTTTCTGAAAATAAGCAGGGACTGGATATCCTTCTGGCTCTTCATCCTCTGTTCCTTTGCAACCTGCACCGCCCTTTCTGTGCCATCCATTGAGGTCAATCGGGCCATTTTAGAGATGCCTGCGACATCAAGAATCAGGGCGACACGGCCATCGCCCATTATGGTGGCGCCTGCATAGGCCTTGCAGTGTTTGAGATGTCTTCCAAGAGGTTTTACTACTATTTCCTCAGAATCGTGCAGTTCATCAACAACAAGGCCATATTTCAACGCCCCTGTATAGACAACAACAATGTTTACAGCGCTGGCAGCATGATATCTGCGGTCAGAGGACTCTTTCCTGCGGTTTGAATAATCATCGCTGATAACCTCCATCCCCTGCTCATCGCTTTTCTCATTAACAGACCTGATTACATCATCATCCTTTATGGCCTTTTTAAGCGGGCTCTTTCTGCCTCTTCTGTCAGATATGCTTTCCCTTCTGTCAGATTTTTTGATTTTTTCACCAGGGTCAAGGTATTCCCTTTTAATGCCTATAACATCGGCAAGCCTGATCAGGGGAAGCAGGCTCCCCCTTAATCTAACTACCTCAGCGTCACCCACCTTTTCTATCCTCTCTTTAACCTGGTTAGCAGGTATCCTGAAAAGCTCTTCAAGGTTTACTTGGGGTATTGCGTATCTTTCTCCGCATACACTTATGAGCTGACTTGGGATAATGGCCAGGGTGAGAGGCAGTTTTATTTTTATGATTGAGCCTTTGCCAACTACAGATTCTATATCAACCACACCCCCCAGTTTATCCAGGTTGGTCTTTACAACATCCATACCGACACCCCGGCCCGATACATCACTTACCTTTTCTGCTGTAGAAAAACCGGGGAGAAAGATCAGATTGATCTTTTCCTT
>CAZXUA010000174.1:0-9604 GCA_964643755.1 uncultured Desulfatiglans sp.
TACACCCTATCCTACACTCTTTCCCTACACGACGCTCTTCCGATCTCTGTCCACCTGATCTGCAGCGACTAATGCAGAGTGAACATTAGTTATTTCTACGCCATCGATTGTACTTTTACCCCAGAGAGTCTCATATGCTGCGAGCATTGCCCTGGCTCTGCTGTATTTGTAATATTCATTATGACCATATGAGGCATTCACAGAAAACATATCAGCGGGTGTAATAACCCAGGTTATCTGCGCGCTGCCGCCCCATTGCTTGGCTCCGCCAGGTGAAAGGACTCCCATGGAGTTATTTACGCGATCAAGGGTGGCATCAGCCGCGTCACCTATCTGTTTACATCCGGTAAAATTTCCCAGCCCCCCGTTGATTGGATTACCTTCAGCATCTGTTTTACCATCAAATTGAGGAATACGACATTGATAGGTGGTAACCCACTCATTTCTGTTTTTATACTCATAATAATATCCGCTAAGATTGGTCTGAAGACGTCCATTAAAAACCCTTGCCTTGATACCGCCCTCAATGGAGTTAAGCTGTTCAGGGGGAACAGCCTTGCCGTCCCTGCCAACATTAAGGGACTTCATGCCTTTAGAATACTGGATATATGGCAGTATATCCTGGGTGGCCTGCCATGAAACATTAAACTTGTAGGTGGAATAGGCCACACGATAGCTATAATGGTTATGCTTTTCAGGATCCATCTCTCTGGGGTAACGAGTATTCAAATCATTATCGGGACTTGATTCGTAATATCCGCCACCATATGAAAATCCATTAAACCTCTTATTATCCCAAGTATAGCGGTAACCGCCAGTAAAGTTAAGCCTGGCAAATGGGGCATATGAGGCCTGCCCGAATAGCGCATATTCCCGGAGAATAACATTATTATAGGCATTTTCAGCTATCTTAGCTATTTCTGTGACCTCGTCATCCATATACATGGCTCCGCCAATCCACTCTGTTTTGTCGCCATTGGCAATGCTCTCCTGCGATGTTATACGCGTCTCAAAAGTGTTGGTGCTGGAATGAGTATTGCTTAAAGTCGCAACCGCGCTTCGCAATTTATTCGGATAAAGGATCATCTTGGTGACAGGGATATTTTCACCTGCTTCATATGGATTGCCCCATTGATCAATGCCATCTGTGGCATACTTTGCAGGAGTATAGGAAGTCCAGTACCAATTGACCTCTCCATAACCGTCATCACCTGGCGCGGTATTCGCCGGGGTGATCTCCCCTGTTTCAAGGTCAATTGTATCCGCACCATACCAAAAATGAGTTGTCGAGGCCCCCAATGGCTGTAAAGATGGCGACTGGGCACTTACCCATACCAGGTCTGTAACAGAGCTTCGGCGGGAACCCTGAACAGTCCACCATGCCAGGTCAAACTCATGTTCATAGGTGAAGCTGATATCATGCGCATCGATCCTGTTCCTCTGCTTATCCTCCATGCCTTTAGTATAATACCATTTGGCCTTATAGGGTGTCCTTACTGTTCCGCCTGAGGCATATTTGCGAAATGATTCGGAAAGCGTTGGGTCAGGGTTTGCCACGATTTCAACATCGCCAAAGGCCTCAAAATAAACACCACCATAGCCAAAACCGCCCCTGTTATTGGTGGTATCCGCTGAAGCAATAACCTGAAGAGACTGACGGTCAGTCGGTTCCCATCTCATTGACCCGCGCATGCCCCACATATCCTGGACACTTATGCCCACGTCATCCTGGGAGCCTCGTTTTACTGAGCGGCCTGACACACGAAAGGCCAATTTATCTGTTGCGGGAATGTTCAGGGCGCCTTCAATACGTTTGCGGTCAAAGCTGCCATACTCAAGCTGTATATTACCGCCAAATGCCCCTATATCAGGTCTTTTGCTTACCATTGTCAAACTGCCTGATGTGGAACCTCGTCCATAAAGGGTTCCCTGCGGCCCCTTTAGCATTTCAACGCGCTCAAGGTCATAGAATTTACCTTCCATTGAATTTGATCTTGTGAGCGACACGCCGTCTATCTGAACCGCGACGGTTGTCTCAGCGGTAGGATTCCAGTAAGTTGTATCAATGCCACGGATAGTCATATTCAGAAAGCCTGTTCCTATAGCGCCTTCCCCTGTTGAAAGGTCCGGAATCATTTTTTGAAGTTCCGACATCTGGTGCACATTCAGACGCTCCATGTCGTCCGGCCTTACAACCGCGATATCCAATGGAATCTTCTGTATTACGGCTTCCCTCTTTTCCGCCGTAACAACAATTTCTTCCAGTGTGAATTCATCTGCATCCTCTTTTGCAGCCTTTTTTTCATCTTTTTTTTCAGCAGAAAAGACCGGGCTTGAGATACAAAGGGTTAACGAGACGAAACACAGAAAAAAGAAACCCAGAAGCCACTCATTTAATAATAAACGTCTTTCTCCTCCCATAAAAACCTCCTTTAAAGTTAATGTTAAACAAAAAGAGAGAGATAACCGCTCCCATCCCCTCAGATTACACTTCTGAAAAACATGCCAACCAGTAAAAATTTAACTTTATTCGATATAAGGTATTTATTAAAAATGAATGAAAGGTAAACTGTCATTATTCCCCGAAATTGTCAAGTCTTTATTAAAAAGGAAAATTTACATCTATTTTAAAATTCAGGTATTAATCAGCGCCCAAAAGGGCATCTATTACCTGGCGCATCTCCAGCTCTTCTGCAAAAAAGTCATCTAAGGCCTCATAACCTGTTCCGACCCTCTCATAAATGCCCCCAAAATTAAAATAGGGCACAGAATCAGGAGACCTCTCCTGCTTGTATTTCAGATATTCCTTTGGGATCTCTTTTTCAATAACAGGTGTAAGTATATCGTCCCTGCTTGTCATCTCATAGTGGTGCGCCTCAATAAATCCCTTCTGCATATATTCGATGGCAACCGTATCAAAGGTCTCTGATATCCATGCGCAATGGGAGCACCCTACACTGCTGAAAAATAGTATAACCGGCTGCCCTTTGCTGTTTAAATTTAATTTAAGCCCTGAATTTTTGAATGTCTGGAATCTTTTCTCCCCTGATGAGCGCCCTTTTTCTGCCTTTGCCCATGATCCTTTTGCGCCAGCTTCAATGGCCTTATCCGGATCGCCATATCTCTTTATATCAGCTGTTTTCAGCAGTTCACCGGAATAGTTGAAAAGCCTTGATGCAATGTGCTCCTCTTTAAGGAGCCTTTTGATGGTCTCCTTTGCCCCTTTAAATGTGGTTGACCTCGCCTTTTGTCTGGCTGTTACATAAAGGATATGAAAACCATATTCTGTTTCAACCACATCGGATATGCCCCCCTTTTCAAGGCTGAAGGCCACTGTTTCGATTGCAGGGACTGCCGAACCCCTTGTAATAAAACCAAGGCTTCCGCCATCATCGCCTGTCCTGTCTGAGGAATACTGTTTTGCCAGTTTTGCAAAATTTTCAGGGGTTGCAGACTTTCTTAAATTCACTGCGAATTCCTTTGCCTCCTGTTTATTAAGATCACTCCTACAGCCTGTGCTCTCAGTATGGCATATGAGAATATGACTTAACGCTACCCTTTCCGGCCCGTTAAAATGGTCATAGTTCCGGTCATAATATTTTTTTGCCTCGTTATCAGGGATATCAATGGCTCCAAACCTTGCAATGCCCAGCTTGTAGGCGGTTACATTATTTTCAAAATATTTGTCAGCATCCTCTGTTGTAAGCCTGGCCTTGTCCAGTCTCTTTAAAAATTCAGCCTCTGTGAGAAGATTTCTATCAAGATATTTTTTTCTTTCCTGCCCTATCTCATCCTTTCCTGCGCTGATCTTTTGCCTTTTTGCCTCCTGAAGCAGGAGAAGCTCTGCCATATAGTTTTCAAGGTAGGAATTGACTGAGACCCGCTCACTGTAATCTGAAGGGCTCCCTGACATGAACAAAAACAGATTGTACCTTTTCAGGAGGTCATGCGTAGATATCCGGAGGCCATTTAATTCTGCGACAATGCTAATGTTTATATCCGGTTTTTTGGCTGCCGCTTCAGCCTCTTTATCGGGCTTTGCTGTTTCATCCTGTTCAACCCCTGAATAGACCTTATCTGTTAAAAAGGTCTGTATGAATAGAAAACAGAGGAATGATGCAACAGGGATAAGTCTCCCGCACTTGAGATATTTACCTTTTTCTTTGATGCATTTCATTTTCAGGCAACATGAACTCCTTATCCTGGCTTTCGGGCCGACGAACAGGCCTGCATCTCAATGACACTGGCACGGAAATATATTGAGGCTCATAATCTTTGTCAAGCATGCACACTTTCACTGGCCAGTCACTGCGGATATACACAGGGTATTTACTTACATACATTATGGGGTTATGCCCCACAAATAGGTTGTCACCATTAATTGATTAATTTTTATAATTCCTGTAAAAAAAATCCTGAGTCTCAGTGAATGGGTTAGAGAGATGAAAAATGCAGCAAGAGAAAAGTGTCATGGAGAAAATATTAATGACAGATTTTATACAGATTTTTATAACAGTAAATAACCGGGAAAAGGCAAGGGAGATTGCTGAAACGCTCATTGAAAAAAGGCTGGCCGGGTGTATCCAGATAAGCGGGCCTGTCACCAGCCTCTACAGGTGGCAGGGCAAGATAATGGAGGATCAGGAGTGGCTGCTTATTGTAAAGTCAGACAGGGCGCATTTTGTTGAGCTTGAAAACGAGGTAAAAAGGATACACCCTTATGAGGTGCCTGAGATACTTGCGCTGCCGGTTACAGAGGGTAGCAGCGCATACCTCAACTGGCTCAAGGGTGAACTCATGCCTGTTTAAGCCTGTCCCCTTATAAACAGGGTGATCAAAGGGCGCCTCTAATTAATCCATGTTCGCCTTTCTACCCTTTCTTCTCATGTGCTGCTCTGCCTGATACATAAATGTCCGGATTGCTGACTCCCTTCCCGGTTGAAGGCTTGAGTCATATGGGGTGTCAATGTATGGTATCCCCATCCTCCCCATAACAGGGCTTATTACAGCCGATGTCACTGTGCTGGGCATGCAGGTAAAGGGGTATACATTAACGATACCATTAAAACCCTGACAGGCATACTCCATGATGCCCGCGATGCTTAAACATGCCTCTGTGCCAACCTCAAAACTGAAGAGTTCCTCTTCAGAAAGCAGCCCCTCGAGGCGGTTTACCCTGTGATCACTGGCAATATCAATTATCTGCCTGACCCGGTCATATACCTGTTTCTGTCTCATCTCCTGATAAAACAGCTCTGTCCTGAATTTTATGGCCTTTTTAATGGAGTTCATCAGGTTTCTGAACCTTAACTGCTTGAGGTCAAGCCTAAGGCTGCTGCCTGCCCCTCTAAAATCACTGTAGCTGATAAAGTTGACCCACTCAACTATTGATGCGTTTACAACCTCTGCGCCATGCTTTTCAAGGGTACGAATGAGATCCTGGTTTGAACGGATATGCGTTCTAAGGTAAATCTCTCCCACTATCCCTATGAGGGGTTTAGGCGGGATCATGGGGTCAATGATCTCCCTCGCCTCCTTGACGATCCCCACAAGGGTCTCTGTTATTGCGCTGAATTTTTTCTTTGCACCATATTTTTCAAAGGCGGCCTCAAGCATGATAAGGGCATTATTCATATACTCATCGGTCTGCCCCTTTTCTTTTTCATAGGGTCTTATACGCCACAGGAGCCTGTCAAGGATATCCCCGATTACAAGCGTAAAAAAGCCAGACTTTCTAAGGTCAATTGCCTTTTTCCTATCAATAAGCCCATTAAAGGAGTAACTGTCATCAGTGGTGAGGGAACTGATCTTTAGCCCCCTGTATTCAGGATATGTATCAAGCACCATCCTCTGGTACTTGTTGTACATGCCGAAACGGCATGGCCCGCCTGCCTCCACAAGAAAATAGATATAGTCATGGATATTAAATCCCTTTCCCCTTTTTTCCTTTTCGCCCTTCATATGATAGAGTATATCGCCAAGGGTCACCTGGCAGGGGAAGCACTCCTTGCCTGATGTGTGTTCAAGCCCGAGGCTCAAACCTTTGAATGTATCCATCACAATGGCATTTATGCCGAAACTTCTGAATGTGGCAGCAAGGAGACGGCACCCAAACCTGTTCATTTCAGGTATGAGCACTGTTTTACCCCTGAGATTGAATTGCCCGACATTGTCGGACATAGACTGAAATGACCTTATTTCTGTTGCAGTCATGACTGATAATCTTTAAATAATGAATTTTTGTAATGAGTAAAGAGGAAATAGGATAGAGAAAATAGAATATCTCTTTCCTGTTTTCTCATTTCTCTTTCCTGTTTTTTAAATAACAACCCTTAACCTCTTCTCAACCCTGCTGCTCAGTTTTGCCATCACATTTTCCACCACGTTTTTATATGCCTCTAATCTGGTCATTACCCCTGCAACCGCGCTGTGTTCATCAAGCTCAAGAATAAGAGATGGTTTTTCTCCCATAACATGTTTGTAAAAATGCTCTACGAATGAGTCTGCGCCGCAACTGAAATTGGTGAGGTGCAGGCCGAAAAGGTTGGGGGTTGCCTTTATATATTTGGCTGTCCTTAATATCCTGCTGCCAAGGCCCCAGTACATGTTGGGGAAATCGGAAAGATCAATCCCTGATACATCAATATAATCCATTGGCAGCGACTTAATGCCTGTTTTAGAAAGGTTCTGCCCCAGCCTCAGGTTTAACCTTTCATCATAGAGGTTATATGGTCTTCCTGTTACAATGATCACAGGTTCATCTGGATCATGCCCCTTTAATATCTCCCGCCCGGTATTGTGGATCTCATCCAGAAATGCCTTCTGGCGTTTTATTGCATAAAAGAGCGCCTCCCTTATCTCTGAAAGAGATCTTCCGATCCTGGCTCCAATCTGTTCGCTAAGCTCAATTGCCAGTGTGGAGGGATCGTTCTTAAGGTGCAGTACCGGGCCTATCACTGATTTTTTATCTATGTTGAGTGCCGCATTTACCATATATTTATTGGCCTGCACGAGCGGGCAGTAAAACCCCTTTTCATTTGCCGACATGGTCTCCATATTGATGAGCACAGGCAGGAAAAGGTATCTGGTTTTATTGATAAGCGCCTTCACATGGCCATGTGAGACCTTTATCGGGAAGCATGTCTCAGCGGTCATTGTCTCGATGCCTGCTGCTGCAATATGGTTATCGGTCGGTGATGTAAATACCGGCCTGAACCCCAGGCGGTCAAAGAAATGGACCCACATGATGGCGGTCTGCATAGTGTAAAGCGCCCTCTGTATCCCTATGGTAGGCCTTGAATCAACCTCTGTCAGGGGTTCGTCCCTTATCACATCATAGAGCCCTGCCACATATTTTTCCCAGATATCATCCCTCTGTTTGAAAAAATTAACCTCTTTCTTGCCGCTGCTTTTTGCTATCTCATATCTGCCGCACTCCCCGCCCCAGACGCTCCTCCTGCCGTCAAAGTCATATATCTTCAGCTTGCACCGGTTATGGCATGAGAGGTCTGCAGTGCAGACCTTTTCTGTATAATCCATCCGGTCATTGATGCAGTTCTCAAGCCCCCTGAACCGGCTCTCACCTTTTCCAGTGGAGGCTATCTGCTCTTTTACCTTCAGGGCAGCGCCATATGCACCCAGGACCTCCCTGTGCTTCGGGACAATAAGCCCCTGCCCTAAAATATTTTCAAAGGCGGCAACAACACCCTTGTTTAATGACGGGCCTCCAAGGAACATCACCCTTTTGCCGATCCTGCGTTTACCTACAACCCTGTTCAGGTAATTGTGGACAATGGCATAACAGAGACCTGCTATCATATCCTCCTTTGCAGCGCCCTTCTGGTGGTAGCTGACAAGGTCAGACTCCATAAATACGGTGCACCTCTCAGCAAGCTTAACCGGCCTTTTTGCAGAGAGGGCTATCTCCTGAAATTCACCAGCAATGTTGATCCCGTATTTATTTGCAAGCTCATGCAGAAAACTGCCTGTTCCTGCGGCGCACACCTTGTTCATGTCAAAATCAAGGGGATGGCTGTTTGTAATGGATATATATTTGGCATCCTGTCCGCCTATCTCAAATATGGTGTCTATGTCAGGGTCTATCTCTACTGCCCCTTTTGCATGGGCGGTTATCTCATCTATGATAAGATCGGCATTCAGAAAGTCCCCCACAACATTACGGCCTGATCCGGTGGTGGCAACCCCTTTGAGCACGATCCTTTTATCTGCCTCATCCCTGATGATTGAAAGAAGTGTCTGAGTAACCTCAATAGGCTTACCCCTTGTGTGAATATATGCCTTGTGTATAATGTCACCATTATTGTTAATAATGGCATACTTGGTTGTTGTTGAACCTATGTCAAGACCAAGATAGGCGGGTATCTCCTTTCCTGTGAGGACTGCCCTTACCGAGTTGTCCTCATCAAAATGGGTCTTTTTTATCACAAGCCCCGGAGCAGATTCAAAATGGTGATCATATCCCCTGGATTTTAAATTGAGCATCTCAGGGTCTATCCTGTTTCTGATCCTTTTATTGATCGCCTGGAGCGCCACCCCTATTGCGCCTGTGGAGGTATTATGCTCAGGGACTACAAGACCCGGAAAATAGTGCCTGAATGCCTTAACCTGTAACCCGTTCATGGAAAGACCGCCTATAAAGACTATTGGGTCATTGAGCTTCCGGCTTGAGACTATTGTGCTTATATAGTTTCTGGCGTTTCCGAGATGCAGGCCATAAATGATATTTTCAAGCCTTTCACCCTTGTTCTGGAGATGTATCATGTCAGATTTAGTAAATACGGTGCACCTGCATGCAACATGGGATGGCGTGTCACTTTTAAACCCAAGGGCAATAAAATCAGACAGCACCCTGTCAATATCACGATCTTTCACACCCATATTTTTATCATATATTGATGTGGCAAGACGCTGGGCCTGCTGATCAATAAATGAGCCTGTCCCTGATGCGCATGGGCCGTTTGTGCTGAAGTGTTCAAGGTTAAACCCGCCACCTGACTCGTTCCCGATCATGAAAAGGGCGGTATCCTGGCCGCCCATGCTTATTATTGACCTGGCGGATGGCATAACATGGAGCACCCCCATCACCTGGCATATGGTCTCAAACTCATAGAACCCATTCAGCCTGCTATTGATCTGTTCACCATGATTGCCAGTAAATGCAACTGCCCTTATGTTTTCATGCCCGAACTGCCTGAACAGATCCATAAGGATATCATGCACAGCCTCTTCGACCCGGCCGAAATGCCGGAGGTAAGCGGATTCATGGATGATATTTTTGTCTTCATCCATAACAACCGAATTGATGCTGACTGACCCTGCATCAATGCCAATAAACAGCCCCTTTGAACCCTTTTTATCTGATAACCGATCCATTCATGCATCCCCAGTTAGGTGTAATAAAAACAAAAATCAGTTGAAAGAATGCAAACAATGAAAAAATTAAGTTGAGGTGTAGAACAGATTATCTCCATGTCTCTGTTCCTGAATAATGCCCTTTATCTTAAGCCCTTTAACCATCTGTTCTGTTTCAGCCCTGCTGAAATTAAGGGCATTTGAGATGTCATCAATGGTTACAGGGCGTCTT
>CAZXUA010000175.1:0-9519 GCA_964643755.1 uncultured Desulfatiglans sp.
TAGGTATATCCTTTGTATTTTTATCATTTTTAAGGCCCCTGGCAACATCAAGCCCGTCCATGCCCGGAAGCATGAGGTCAAGTATAACAAGGTCAGGGAGCTTTGATTTTGCAGTGTTCAACCCCTCTTCACCTGTGGATGCACATATGACATTGTACCCATCCCTTGTAAGGTTATAACTTACAAGCTCAAGGATATCCTCCTCATCATCCACAACCAGTATCTTTTCCTTTTTCATTTAATCTGCTCCTGTAATTTTCGACCAATATTATACAGCAATCATTAGCAAATTGTTAGGATCATGTAAGAAAGCGGTTAGATGTATATGCCTTTAAAAAAATAGCTTCTGTTTTCAAAACCTTATGGAGACATCCCCATTTAATATCCTTTTAATCTTTCCATAATCTGTCTCCATGATGAGCGCCCCATCCTTATCAAGGCTAATGGCCTTTCCGCTTACCACCTCATCACCTGTATCAACTGAGACCATCTTTCCGGTCAACATGGATAGGCTGTTGCACCTTCTGCTGAACTCCTCCATCCTTTCATCGATGATATCATTATACAGCCATTCAAATCTTTTTAATATCTCTGCCATAAGCTTGTTTCTTGATACAGGCCCGCCTGTTTCATTGATGAGGCTGGTTGACTTGAAAAGCATGTCCGCTTCCTCATCAGGGCACCAGTTAACATTCATCCCCATCCCCAGGATAACATAGGCCGGTCTCTCACCTCTGATACTGAACTCGGTCAGTATCCCTGCAAGCTTTTTATTATTAAGGTATATATCATTAGGCCACTTTATCATGGCAGAAGAGCCGCAGAGCTCTTTTATCGCATCAATAGAGGATACCGCAAGGGCAAGTGTGAGGGCATATACATTTTCAGGCTTTATATCAGGGATAAGCAGGATAGAGGCAAGTATATTTTTATCCGGGGGAGAAAACCATTTTCGCTCCATCCTGCCCCTGCCTGCTCTCTGCTCCTCTGCCATCACAACTAAGCCATGGGGGGCGCCCTGTTTATAGAGCTCCTTTGCTGTCGTGTTCGTAGAGAGGAGGCTCTGGTGAATAATAATATTTTCTGAGAATACAGATTTTCCAAGGAGGGCTTTTATCTTTTCCCGGTCAAGTTGATCCATTATGCCTTCTTTTTAATGTGAGCTAGTGTTCACGCTCCTTCTTGAGTTCCCTTGTCATAAGTTCCTTTACCGCAAGCAGCGGGTCTTTTCCCTTATACAGGGTTTCATAGACCTGATCTATTATGGGCATATCAACGCCCATCTTTTTCCCAAGTTCATATGCGGCAATGGATGTCTTTACACCCTCTGCAACCATGCTCATGCCGCCGGTTATATCGTTTAGCATCATCCCCTTTCCTATCTTGAGGCCAAGGGTGCGGTTGCGGCTCAAATCACCTGTGCATGTAAGAACAAGGTCTCCTATGCCGGAGAGCCCAGCAAAGGTCATGGGGTTTGCCCCCATTGCCACACCAAGCCTTGTTATCTCGGCCAGCCCTCTTGTAATAAGGGCTGCCCTTGCATTAAGGCCAAACCCAAGGCCATCTGATATACCGGCAGCAATGGCAATAACATTCTTGAGCGCCCCGCAGAGCTGAATCCCCATAAGGTCATCACTTACATATACACGAAACAGGCTGTTGGAAAAAATAGACTGAAGCCTTGTTGCATGGCTAATATCCCTTGATGCGATTGTAACGGCCGTAGGTTGTTTTACCACCACCTCTTTCGCAAAACTGGGGCCGGCAAGACAGGCAAAATTATCTGTATATACCGGATCAAGGATCTCCTCTGCCACCTCTGACATCACCTTTAATGTGTTGTTCTCTATCCCCTTTGTTGCAGAGATAAACTGCATTCCGGGTCTGAGATAGGGTTTCATCTGTACAAGCACATCCCTGTAAACATGGGATGGTACAGCCATCATGATAAGCTCTTTATCCTTTAATGCCTCTGCAAAGGTCTTCACAGGGTTAAGGTTATCAACAAGCCTCATGCCGGGAAGGAAGGTCTCATTTATCCTGTTCCTTTTTATCTGCTCATACACCTCCTCTTCCCTGACCCACAGGTCAACAATGTGCCCCTTATCTGCGAGAAGATTGGCAAGTGTTGTTCCCCAGCTCCCTGCCCCTATTGCCGCAATCTTAACCTTATCTGTCTGCCCCATAATTGTTCCTTTTTTTCTGATGTCTGTTTTAGAAATAATGTGGCGATTCTATTGAACTTGTCTTTTAACGTCAAGGATAAACCCGCTGAACCTTTCTATAAACTTGACACAGAAAATCCATGTCATATAATCCTGTTTTTCTTTTGAAAAATAGAGTTCGATTACTTAGTATTTTTTTGGAGCAGCAATGTTTGAAGCAACACTTTTAATGGCAGGTTTGGGGGCCTTTTGCGGGCTTTTGTTAGGCGCAGCATCGCGCATCTTTTATGTATATGAAGACCCCAGGATAGAACAGGTGCAGGATAGTCTGGCTGGTGCTAACTGCGGCGGGTGCGGTTATGCCGGCTGCGCTGCGGCGGCCAATGCGGTTGTAGCAGGTAAGGCGCCTGCAAATGTATGCATGGTCGGCGGAGATGAATCTGCCGTAAAGGTAGCAGAAATAATGGGCATAAAAACCAGCCTTCTTGAACCCCAGCGGGCATTTAACCTGTGCACCGGCGGCCACAGGGCAGCCAACCATTATATATATGAAGGTATTAACACATGCCGGGCACAGAGCATGCTATATGGCGGAAAACGGGTATGCAGTATAGGATGCCTCGGCTTCGGGGACTGCGTTAAGGCATGCCAGTTCGGCGCCCTAACCCTTGGCCCTGACGGATACCCGGTCACTGATATGTCAAAGTGTGTCGGCTGCGGCGCATGTGAAAAGGCCTGCCCTAAAGATATCCTGAAGGTAAGAACACTTTCTGACAGGTTCCTCCATTTTAATACAGTGGATGACTGTCTGGCCCCATGTGCACAGACCTGCCCGGCCCAGATCAATATCCCGCGTTATATAACACAAATCAGAAATGGTGATTATGAGGGGGCAGTTCATACTATAAGAGAAAGGAATCCCCTGCTCCTTGCATGCGGGAGGGTATGTCCGCACCCCTGCGAGGTAAACTGCCGCAGGGGACTGGAGGATGAGCCAGTATCCATAAACCAGCTTAAACGTTTTGCGGCTGATTATGAGATGAATTCAGGGAAAAGGATGCATGTATCTGTTGCCCCTGAAAAGACAGGCAAAAAGGTGGCAATAGTTGGCGGCGGTCCTGCAGGCTTAACCTGCGCCTTTTTCCTTAGAAGGCTTGGCCATGATGTCACCATATTTGACTCCAAGCCCAAGCTTGGAGGCGTGCTCAGGTATGGCATACCTGAATACAGGCTCCCCAAAAAGGTGCTTGACTGGGAAATCGAGGGGATCCTTAATCTTGGGATAGAGACAAAAACGAATCACACCTTTGGCAAGGATTATAATCTTGAGACACTTATTGCCGACGGGTATGATGCCATATTCCTTGGCATAGGGGCATGGAAGGACTCCCCTTTAAGGGTTGAGGGAGAGATCCTTTATGGCTGCTATACCGGTATGGATTTCCTTTCCCGCCTTGCAAAGGGAGAAAAGCTCCACATGGGAAAAACCGCTGTTGTTATTGGCGGGGGCAATACCGCCATTGACTGCAGCAGAAACCTCATACGTCATGGGGTTGAAAAGGTCTATATTGTTTACAGAAGGACAAGAAACGAGATGCCTGCCAATAAGGTTGAGATAGAGGCAGCCGAACATGAGGGTGTTGAATTTTTATTTCTATCTGCGCCCATACGCGTAAAGGGTGATAAAGAGGGAAAGGTAACCCACCTTGAATATGAAAGGATGGAGCTTGGAGATCCTGATGCAAGCGGAAGAAGGCGGCCTGTGCCGGTGAAGGACTCAGCCACCCTCCTTGCTACAGATATGGTAGTCACTGCTATTGGCCAGGCGCCCGACCTCGCCTTTGCCCAAAAGGTAAAAGAGAAGCTTTCTGAGCTAAAAACCACCAAATGGAACACCCTTGATGTAAATCCTGATACATGGCAGACATCCATACCCTTTATCTTTTCAGCAGGTGACGCTGCCACAGGGCCTTCTCTTGTTGTTGAGGCGATAGGGGGCGGCAGAAAGGCGGCAAGGTCGATACATCAATACATTACAGGTCAGGAGGTTAAGTGCGAGCCCGGAGAACTCAAAAAGTCCAAATATATAAAGGGAACAATGTTTGATCATGTGGATGGGATTGTAAAAAAGCAGAGGGCTAAAATGGTTGAACTTCCTGTTGAGGAGAGGATAAAGTCATTTGTGGAGGTTGATCAGGTGCTAACTGAGGAGGCGGCCATTAAGGAGAGCGAAAGGTGCCTTAACTGCTGCAGGATATGTTATACAGCGGATGTGGATAACCCCCTTGTAAATATAAAAACAAATGTGCCGGAAGCAGCCGTATTAAACTAAAAAGTTGGCGCAGGGCGCAAGGTTTTTTCTTTATCCTGTGCCATGCGCCCTGCGCCTTGTGCCTATTCCTCTATCACCTTTGCCACGCCAACCACCTTTTCTCCGGGTGCAAGGTCAATAAGCTTTACGCCCTGAGTGTTTCTGCCTATTACCGAGATATCTGCAACCCTCAGCCTTATGATCTTTCCCTGCTCTGTGATTATCATAAGCTGATCTGTTTCGTTTACCTGGTATGAGTAGACAACATTCCCGTTTCTCTCTGTGGCCTTTATGGTGAGGATACCCTTACCGCCCCTTGACTGTATCCTGTACTCCTCTGTCTTGGTGCGCTTGCCATATCCATTTTCTGTAACTGTAAGAATGGTGGATCCCTCCTTTATTGCATCCATACCCACAACCTCATCACCTGCCTCAAGCCTTATGCCTATGTTGCCTGCTGCCACCCTGCCCATACCTCTCAGGTCTTCTTCAGAAAATCTGATAGATTTACCCTGTTTTGTGTTGATAAAGATATCATGGTTGCCATCCGTAACCCTTACCGATATGAGCTCATCATTATCGTTTATCTTAAGGGCTATTATGCCGGTGCTCCTCGGATTACTGTATGCCATAAGGTCTGTCTTTTTTACAAGCCCCTCCCTTGTGGCCATTACAATGTAGGAGTTTTCACTGAACTCCTTTATGGGGAGAACCGTTGCAAGCTTTTCATTCGGTTGCAGTTCAAGGAGATTCACAATGGCCTTTCCCTTTGACATCCTGCCTGCCTCAGGTATCTCATGCACCTTTTTCCAGTATACCCTGCCCTGGTTTGTAAAAAAGAGCAGATAACTGTGTGATGATGCTACAAAGAGGTGCTCAACAAAATCCTCCTCCTTGGGCACAACACCTGTCAGCCCCTTTCCTCCTCGTCTCTGCGCCCTGTAAAGGCTTATGGGGTTTCTCTTGATATAACCCTTGTGGCTTATTGTCACGGCCATATCTTCATCAGCAATAAGGTCTTCTATGTCGAGGTCTTCATCCTGATCAATGATCTCTGTCATCCTCTCATCGCCGTATCTCTCTTTTATATCCTTTGTCTCCTCACGGATGACCTGTAAAACCATTGCAGGATTCTCCAGGATGGATTTAAACCTGGCAATATCCTGTATAAGACCCCTGTACTCCTCATCCAGCTTTTCCCTTTCAAGACCGGTAAGCCTGTGCAGCCTCATGTCAAGGATGGCCTGTGCCTGATCAGCGGAAAAATCAAACTCGGCCATTAACCTTGCCTTTGCCTCTTTGGAGTCAGCAGAAGACCTTATCAGGGCTATCACCTCATCGAGAAAATCGAGTGCCTTTCTTAACCCCTCAACAATATGGGCCCTTTCTTCTGCCTTTTTAAGGTCAAATATGGTGCGTCTTATTATTACCTCACGACGGTGATTAATAAAGTGTTCTATTATCTCCTTAAGGTTCAGGGTCTGTGGCCGCCCGTTTACAAGGGCAAGAAAGATGATGCCGAACGACTTCTCCATTTGTGTGAACTTAAAGAGTCGGTTCATGACAACAAGGGCATTTTCATCGCGTTTTACATCTACAACTATGCGCATCCCATCCCTGTCTGATTCATCCCTTATATCTGATATGCCCTCTATCTTTTTATCCTTGACCAACTCGGCAATGCTTTCAAGCAGCTTTGCCTTGTTCACCTGGTAGGGTATCTCTGAGATAATAACACGTTCCTTTTGCTTCCCTACCGTCTCTATGTATGCCTTTGCCCTTATCTTTATAATGCCCCTTCCTGTAAGGTATGCCTCTCTTATGCCCTTTCTCCCGACAATATAGCCTGCAGTGGGAAAATCAGGGGCTGTAATTATCTTCATGAGATCATTTATTGTTATATCAGGGCGGTCAATAACCTCTATTATGGCGTCACACACCTCCCTCAAATTATGAGGGGGTATGTTGGTTGCCATACCGACAGCAATGCCGGAGGTACCGTTTATAAGGAGGTTTGGAATGGTTGTGGGAAGTATAGTGGGCTCCATGAGCGAGCCGTCATAGTTTGGTGTAAAATCTACGGTCTCCTTTTCAAGGTCTGACAGAAAGTCCTGTGCAAGCTTTGTCATGCGCACCTCTGTGTAACGCATGGCAGCAGGAGGGTCGCCGTCTATGGAGCCAAAGTTACCCTGGCCGTCTACAAGAGGATATCTCAGAGAGAAATCCTGGGCCATCCTTACGATGGTATCATATACGGCTGCATCGCCATGGGGATGATATTTACCTATAACATCGCCGACGATCCTTGCCGATTTCTTATAAGGTTTATTATTGTAGTTTTTCAGATCATACATGCCATACAGTACACGCCTGTGAACCGGCTTAAGGCCGTCACGTATATCAGGGAGCGCCCTCTGAACAATAACGCTCATTGAATATTCAAGATAAGACCTTTTCATCTCATCTTCGATGTTTACAGTGGTGTTAATCGTATCCAGACTCATATCTTTCTCCAAAAACTGATTATTACATCAGGTATCTTTCTTTCCTTGCGCCTTACACCCTGCGCCTTGCGCACTTCATTTATATATCCAGCTCTCTAACTTCCAGCGCATTGTTCTGTATAAATTCACGCCTGGGTTCAACCTTGTCGCCCATAAGAACAGTGAATATATCATCCGCATCAACTGCATCTTCTACCCTTATCCTAAGGAGCCTCCTTTTTTCAGGATCCATAGTTGTCTTCCAGAGCTGATCAGGATTCATCTCTCCAAGGCCCTTATATCTCTGGATGGTAAGCCCCTTCTTTGCCTTATCCATTATCTCGGCAATAAGCCTTTCAGCTCCCTTAACCTTTGTGCCTTCCCCTTCATTATCAATAATATATTCGCCAACTATATTCTCACGATGTTTATTATAAAGGGTTATCATATTCTTTAATTCGGGTGAGGTGAAAAAATCCCAGTTTATAAATGAGGGCTTTCCGCCGTTTTTAGCTTCAGAGACAGTAAACTCATATTCACCATCCTCCTCAGATATCTTTATATCGCTGACCCTGAATCTTTTTTCTTCAAGGGTCTTTAAAATGTTGTTCATGAACTCTCTGTCTTTAAACATCTTTACATCAGACGGTCCGAAAGCGGCCATAAATTCAATAAATCTTTTGCTTATCCCGGTATGTGTGAGCTTCTCCAAATTTTCATAAAACTTTTTTATCCCCTTTAAAAAATCCACCAGCTTCTGTCCTGAGAGCTCCTTTGTATCAGAGACCTTTACCTTTTCCTTCTCTGATATCCTGTTGAATATATAGGTATCAAACTCATCTTCATCCTTGATATATATCTCATTTTTTCCTTCAGCCACCCTGTACAGAGGAGGCTGTGCAACATAGAGATAGCCGTTTTCTATAATTTCCGGCATCTGCCTGAAAAAGAATGTTAACAGAAGGGTGCGTATGTGTGAACCATCAACATCAGCATCTGTCATGATGATTATTTTATGATACCTTATAGAGTTTATATCATACTCCTTTTCACCAATACCTGTGCCAAGGGCGGTTATAAGCACCTTTATCTCTTCGCTTGATATCATCTTGTCAAACCTGGCCTTTTCAACATTAAGTATCTTACCCCTTAATGGCAGTATGGCCTGGTTTTTTCTGTCTCTTCCCTGTTTTGCAGAACCCCCTGCAGATTCCCCCTCTACTATGAATATCTCACTCATTGATGGGTCTGTCTCCTGGCAGTCAGCAAGTTTACCTGGAAGAGAATTACTTGAAAGAACACCCTTTCTTCTTGCAAGGTCTCTAGCCTTTCTGGCAGCCTCTCTCGCCCTGGCCGCCTCCATGACCTTTTCAAGTATGGTGTTTATTACCTTGGGATTCTCTTCAAAATAATTGCTTAATCCTTCATTAACAAGGGTCTCTACAAGCCCTTTTATTTCACTGTTCCCGAGCTTTGTTTTTGTCTGACCCTCAAACTGCGGATTTGGGAGTTTTACGCTCAGTACAGCGGTAAGCCCTTCTCTTACATCATCACCGCTCAGCTTTTCCTTGAAATTCTTTCCTTTTGGCGAGCTTGTAAGATACTGGTTAATGCTCCTTGTGAGAGCAGATTTAAAACCTATAAGATGGCTGCCACCCTCTATGGTGTTTATATTATTTGCGAAGGTGAGCATTATCTCTTTGTATGAGTTATTATACTGGAGTGCCAGCTCCATTATGATATCATTCTTTTCTCCTTTCAGGTAAATAGGAGGGGTATGGAGGAGCTCCTTGTTTTTATTAAGAAAATCCACATAGGATATAATACCACCTTCAAACAGAAAGTCATTCTTCTTTCCTGTTCTCTCATCTGTTACCTTTATTCTTATCCCCTTTGTTAGAAATGCAAGCTCCCTCATCCTTCTGGATATGGTCTCAAAATCGTACTCCAGCACCTCAAATATCTCACGATCAGGCTTAAAGGTGACCTTGGTGCCCCTCTTGGTTGTTTCACCTATTACCTTCATCTCACACTGCACTTCACCCCGTTCATATCTCTGATAATAAATCTTTCCTCCCTTATGCACCTCTACCTCACAGACCTCTGACAGTGCATTAACAACTGAGACACCAACGCCATGAAGCCCGCCAGAAACCTTATAGCTCTTATTATCAAATTTACCGCCTGCATGCAGTTTGGTCATAACCACTTCAAGGGCAGGCACACCCTCTGTTTTGTGCATCTCTACAGGGATGCCCCTTCCATTATCAAATACGCTTATACTTCCATCAGTAAGAACCTTTATATCTATAAAATCACAATACCCGCCCATTGCCTCATCAATGCTGTTATCAACAATTTCCCAGACAAGGTGGTGCAACCCTTCAAATGAGGTGTTGCCTATATACATGGCAGGTCTTTTTCTTACTGCGGATAGACCCTCAAGGACCTTTATGTCCTCGGCACTATAACTGATCTCTTTTTCTTCCATTTAAATCCTCATAGGCATAATCAGAGATCGGAAGAGCACACGTCTGAACTCCAGTCACCGCTCATTATC
>CAZXUA010000176.1:0-9457 GCA_964643755.1 uncultured Desulfatiglans sp.
TCAAGGGCAATAACCTCCCTGACCGAATCAGCAAGAGCTCCGATATAGTTTAATTCATCTCCCATCATTATCTCAACTATTACAATGCAGGTGTCAGCGGACTGCTGTATGGCCCCCATACCAAGCTTATAACGCAGGTCTATAACAGGCACAACGTTGCCGCGAAGGTTGATCACCCCCCTTAAAAAATCGGGCATTCGCGGGACTTTTGTTATTGTGAGAACGTCTAAAACCTCCCTCACCTTGCTGATATTTATGGCAAACACCTCATTATCAAGGGTAAAAGTCAGGTACTGATCCAGATCAGCTGTTGTATCTTTTATCTGTTCTGTGTTCATAATATAACCTCCTGTTTGTTATTAATATCTTTCAAACTCTGAGTCATTAACCTCATGCATATCAAGGGCTATGCCCTTGATATGAGCTGGGTTATTTACCCTTTGACTGGTTTGGCTTTTAAATACCGCCTTTTTACCTGCCTGAGAAAGGCCTCCTGATATTTTAGTTTTATTTACAACTGGAGATGTAAATCTTTGGGTCGAGATCCTTGAGTGGCTTGTTTCAATCTTGAAAAATGCCGCTGATTCACGGAGCTGTTCTGCCTGTGCTGCCAGCTCTTCGCTTGTGGAAGACATCTCTTCTGTTGAAGATGCATTCTGCTGCGTTACCTGATCAAGCTGCTGGATAGCCCGTGTAACCTGCTGGATGCCATCAGCCTGTTCTGCGCTGGAGGCATTTATCTCCTGAATCAGTTCTGCTGTTTTCTGGATTCTCGGGACTATCTCTTCTATAAGTTTTCCGGCCTTTTCTGCGATCTCAACACTGGAACCTGATAATCCTCCAATCTCCTTTGCAGCGGTCTGGCTGCGTTCAGCCAGTTTTCTTACCTCAGCTGCAACAACTGCAAAACCCTTTCCGGCATCTCCGGCCCTGGCCGCTTCAATTGCGGCATTAAGGGCCAGCATGTTGGTCTGGCGGGCGATCTCTTCAATAATCCCGATCTTTTCAGCAATATCTTTCATTGCCTTGACTGTCTCGGCAACCGCCTTGCCGCCTTCCTGTGCATCTTTGGCGGCTTTTTCTGAAATTGATGCGGTTTCTCTTGCATTGTCTGCATTCTGTTGAACAGTTGCATTCATCTCTTCCATTGAACTCGAGACCTCTTCAACACTGGAAGAGGCTTCAGTAGCACCCTGGCTCATCTGTTCGGTACTTGCGCTGATTTCCTGACTTCCGGTTGCAACCTGTTCTGCTGCTTCCTGAACATCGCCTGCTATCTTGGTAAGATCTTCCACCATTGTTTCAAGGGCTATCATGAGTTCATCTTTCTCCGAACGTTTTACTACCTTTACCATCAGGTTACCACCAGCAATTTCTTTGGCTAATCTGGTGACATCATTCATAGCAGTTATGAGCATATTGATGTTTTTCTTTATCTCATTAAAATCACCATTATAATTATCGGTTATGAGTTCAGGGATATCTCCCTTGCTGATCCTGTCCATATACTCTGCTGCTACATTAAGTGGCCCTATCACCGCATCAAGGGTATCATTTACACCCTGAACAATTTTCCTGAAATCACCATGATGTTTTGATGCATCCGCACGTGTGTCAAGCTTACCTTCAATGGCTGCCTTTGAAAGCATGTTAGCATCAGCGATAAGCGCCTTGAGGTTAACTCTTACCTGCTCTATTGTATCGTTGATAAAAGCCTTTTTACCGGGAAATTTTTCGAGTTCTGCCTCAAAGTTGCCTTCACCAAATGCCTTGACACAGGCCATTGCCTTTTTCTTTACTGATATATGTCCATTGACCATGTCATTAACTCCCTTGGCCATAACCTTGTATGCCCCTTCAAAATTATCAATCGGGATCACAACATCAATATCGCCCTTGTCATGTTCGTCAGACATATGTTTCATGCTTGTAATCAACCCCTTGAGGGATTCGATACACTGGTTGAGATTGTTTTTGATTTCATTAAAGTCGCCATTGTAATTGTCTGTTATTGGCGCTGGTATATCACCCTTTGATATTCTGTCTACATACTCTGCTGCAACATTCAATGGACCAATGACTGCATCAAGGGTATCATTTACTCCCTTTACAATCTTCTGAAAATCACCCTGATGTTTAGAAGCATCCGCACGTGTGTCAAGTTTACCCTCTACAGCCGCCTTTGAAAGCATACCGGCATCAGCGACAAGGGCATCAACTGCTTCTATACACTGGTTCAGGTTATTCTTAATCTCATTGAAGTCGCCATTGTAATTATCAGTAATGGGTTCAGGTATATCACCCTTACTGATCCTGTCAACATACTCAGCTGCTACATTGAGTGGTCGTATAACGGCATCCAGTGTGTCATTTACACCCTGGACAATACGCCGGTAATTGCCATCATATTTTGTAATGTCTGCCCTTGTATCAAGCCTGCCTTCCGTGGCAGCTTTAACAAGCCCGAGCACGCCTTCTGTAACCTCTACCTCTTTTCTTATATCAAGTACGAATTCAAGTGCGCCAATAATATTGCCATTAGCATCCTTTAAAGAAGAACCTGTATAGCGGATAGGGAGCGCCCCTCCTGGAAGGCTTGCAACAGTGTCACTGGTACAGATTTTGTCCTGTTCCATGGCTTTTTTTAACTGGCAGTTTTCAGTATTGCAATGCTCTGTGTTGAATAGGGAGGAACATTTTTTCCCCAGACACTCTTCAGGGGTTTTATTAACCGCCTTTGCCCCTACCGGATTCATGTATTTTACATTGTAATCCCTGTCAATAACCATGACCGGTGTAGGAATAAGCTCTAATATGTCTGCCTTGTACTGTGCCCTTTCCAGCGCTTCCCTGCAGGTTTCAAGCTCTTTTGTTGAATTACCTATTGTTTTTGTTTTTGTCCCATTTGATTTTTTGCTAATTTGTTCCATTTATTGACCTCCATTGTCCTTATTTGGTTTTAGTTTTTTTCTTCTCAAACGATTATTGGTGCTCCCTCCGATAATCTTTTTATACGAAACCTTTAAGTTTCTAATTGATGCCGAGAACGCTGTGATCCCTCCTTTCTATTTTATTCGGGGCACATGGCTCTCTTCCTTTTGCTTCAGGACTCAAAGAATATTGGCTTGTGAACCTCTGAGCCTCTTTATCATAGACATAACTTCCATTGCCTGAGTTTAAAAATCCCATTTTATCCCAGAAACCTGTTGCCTTGTGGCGTACCCTGTCGGCAATTATTTTATTGAATGAGCCTTTAAAAAAATCCAGGCTTCTTCTCGCGTATCCATTTCCTTCGAATTCAGGAAATACATTGATGGAATATATCGTGAGGATATTATCATGCATGCTGACCCTGATTTTTCCGACACGTACGCCTAACCTGTTTAAGTTTATCCAGTCAAAGGGAGATGAACTGGTTGCTTTATTTGTAATATTTATTTCAAGTTTATCAGGCATTGCTATTTATTGCGGTTGATTAAGCGTTTATTTTTTAATCGACCATTACCTCCATAAGGTTTTTATATGACTCAGCTATAAGGCTATTGCAGTTATTTAGTATGGGCTTACCATGCCCCACATAAATTGCCTTTATCTCTTCATGAACCAGATACTCAAAGATATCCCGGAACAGAGGATCATGTGTGCCACCGGTTGACTTTATGACCAGTGACACATCTCCGGAAAAAAGCACCCCATCTTCTTTACAGTAGAGTAAAATAGAGTCGCTGCTGTGTCCTGGTGCATGAAAAACCTTGAAATCTCTGTCCCCGAGCCGCAGTGTGTCACCACTATTCAGGCTTTGATCAATTCCCTCAATGTTGCTTGAAAATGCATATATTTTGGGGTTGTAGGTTTCACGGATAAGAGGTAAAAGCCCTGTATGGTCATAGTGATTATGGGTCAATATTACCTGGTCAATACGTCGTTTACCTACACCCGTGTTTATACTGTTGATTTTGTCAATTATAATCAGGTCTCTTCCCACATCTACAAGGGTATTCATATCTATCAGGGCGTTCCATGTGCCCAGCACAAGGTAGACATTGGATGTGTAGACTTTGCTCTCTGCTGTAAGGTTAATGATTTTCATATTTTCCTGAACACCTGTGCATTTGATACAATCTGATGCCATAAATGACTCACCTCGGAGGGCATCTTCTGTGTCTGTTCAGTCACAAAGAACCCCCCCTCTTCCAGGGAATCATGGTACATTTTGATTACATTAATTCTCTCTGCCTCTTTAAAGTGCAGCAGGACATTCTTGCATACGATCAGCCCGAAATCCCTGCGTATCGGAACAAGGCTTAAAAGATCATGTTCGTGATACTCAACACAATTTCTGATTTCAGGTGAAATTATATAATGACCTGGTTTTCCATTTTCCGTGAAATACTTTGTGCGGAGATTATCAGGGATTCTTTTTATCTGCTCTTCAGGGTATACCCCTTCACGGATGATATCTCCAAAATGGCCGCTTTCATCTATATCAGAGGCATGTATCTTTACATTCCTGAAGATCATCTGCCCCATGTTTTCTCTAAGGATAATTGCTATGGAATAGGGTTCAGGCCCCATAGCGCATCCTGCATCCCATACATGTATGTATCTTCTTGTCCTTAAGTGTGGAAGCGCATGATCTCTGATCATGTCCAGTGTTTGAAGATCTCTGAAAAAATATGTAAATGCCATCTAGGACCTGACCTCCTGTTCAATTTTTCTAGCCACCTCTGATAGCCCTGTTACATCCAGTATAAGTGCGACTGTTCCATCAGCCAGAATGGTAGCGCCTGAAAATCCCTGGGCATTTTTATAGAAACCGCCAAGGTTTTTGATAACTGTCTGGTGTTCTCCTATGATCTGGTCTACAGCAAATCCAACACGATGACCATCCAGCTCTGTGATAACTATCTGTTCAATAGGGGGTTTATTACCATTAATACCGAACAGCTCTCTTAGTGGTACGTATGGCACAAGTTCATCCCTTACCTTCATGATATGGCGGCCATGCCTGTTATTGGCGCTTTCACTGGTCAGCTCAACACACTCATCAACACTGTTTAAGGGTATTACAAAATGAGTATTGCCGATCTGCATGAGAAGACCATCAATAATAGCCAGGGTAAGGGGCAGTTTAAGGGTGATTTTGCTGCCTTTTCCTTTTTCAGATTTGATTTCAATTGATCCCCTGAGGTTTTCAATTGCCCTTTTTACTACATCCATGCCTACGCCGCGACCCGATACATCGGTAACTGTTTTTGCAGTGGAAAAACCTGGCATCAGGATAAATGCAAATATTTCATCTTCTGACAGGACTGTATCATTTGAAACCAGCCCCTTTTCAACCGCTTTTGCATAAATTGCCTCCTTATCAAGCCCTTTTCCATCATCTGATATGCTGATGAGTACGTTTGCCCCGGAATGTTCAGCTGTAAGGCATACTGTCCCGAGTTTAGGTTTACCTGCCTTGCCTCTGACATCAGGGAGTTCAATACCATGATCAATACTGTTTCTTATAATATGTACGAGGGGGTCATTGAGTCGTTCAATCACAGTCTTGTCCAGTTCTGTTTCGCTCCCTTCAGTCACAAGTTCAACCTCTTTACCCAGCTCATTTGAAAGATCCCGGACAAGCCGCTTGAACTTGCTGAAAATAGAGCCTATGGGCATCATCCTGATTCCCATGGTATTGTCCCTGAGGTCTGCTGTAAGCCTCTCTATTTCTTCCGATATGGTAGTTAGATCAGTGTCTCCCTGTGATGCCGCCTTCTGACTTAATCTTGCCTGTACAGTAACAAGCTCTCCCACAAGGTCCACCAGTATATCCAGTTTTTCAGCAGATACCCTGAGGCTTGATGTGGTTTTTTCCTCTTTGCGTTTCTCTCTTATCTTTTTGATCTGACCCTGCTCTGCAAGGGCCGATTCTACAACCTGTGGATCAACAATCCTTGAGTCAACCAGGAGCTCTCCAATACGTTTCTGCTCACCCAGGGCTTTATTTAATTCTTCCGGTGTAACATCATTCCTTTCAACAAGGATTTCACCGATTTTTTTAATATCATCAGTAAATTCATGGTCAGTTTCTTCATCTATTATATCTATGGTTAGGTTGCACTGGTCTTCTACAAATATGAATACATCCTTGATGGTATCCACTTTTTTCTTTGTAGTAAGGATAATATCCCAGAAAATATGGCACTCTTCCGGATTCAATTCATCGATAAAAGGAATATTGTTCAGGTGAGGTGTAACCTCAAACTCACCGAAAGAGAGCAATTCATCCAGGAGCAGGGCAGGGTCTATTCCGCTTGCAAAGATATTCTTGTTGGGTTGAAAACGTATTCTGTAGGTTATTTCATTTTCATGCTCTTCTGTCACTATCTTTGCTGCTTCAATAGTGGCCTTTTTATTGGCATTATCATCTGCCACAAAAAGAAATTCATTGAGCCCCTTAATCAAAAGATTTTCATAATCCTTATCTATGGTGTCATTATCTGATGAAGATTCAAGGATTGTCTTGATATGATCCTTTGATTTTAGCACCATATCAATCAATTCCTTTGTAACAGGCAGGAGACCATCCCTGAGTTTATCAAGGACAGTCTCTAGTGTATGTGTGAAATTGACAATCTTTTCAAACCCGAACATGGCGCCAGAGCCTTTTATTGTATGAACCGCCCTGAAAAGGCGGTTTATGGCCTCTTTTTCTTCAGGGTTTTCTTCAATCCCCAGAACAGCCTCTTCTATTTCAACCAGAAGTTCATCTGCTTCCTGTCTGTAGACATCGATAAAATTGGTATTTTCATCCATGGTCTCACCTTTTCTTTATAGTGCTTAACTGTAGAAATATCCGATGTAAAACATGTCCATTATCTCAATACCTTACTGATAACAGCAAGGAGCTGATCGGGTTTGAAGGGCTTTACTATCCATCCTGTGGCCCCTGCTGCCTTGCCGGCCTGTTTTTTATCATCCTGTGATTCCGTGGTCAGCATCACAATGGGTATGAATTTATACTGCGGTCTGGCGCGTACCTGTTTAATAAGCTCTATGCCATCCATGTTGGGCATATTCAGGTCAGTGATCATCATGTCTATTGTTGTGCCTGTAAGGTGGTTGACAGCATCCTGTCCATCCACTGCCTCGATTACCTCAAACCCTGCGCGCTTTAAAGTAAACCCTACCATTTGTCTTACGCTGGTTGAATCATCGACTGTCATGATTACTTTTGACATCTTCTACTCCCGTTATGCTTGTATTATGATCTAGCTAATAGTATCTGATGATACACACATCCTGTTCAGGGCACTTTCAACTGCGCCGGGTATGTTCCTGATTATTATGTTTTTACCATCCTTAATGCCGCTCTTCTTAAGGGAATAGAGCAACTGGATGCCTGCTGTGTCACAGTCATTTACATTTGAAAGGTCTATCTCAATGGTGTCGGCCTCTCTGTATGCCTCAGAGATCTTTTCATACAGAAGAGCCGCCTTAAAGACAGAGAGAGATTCCCCTGTATCAACATTCCGGTGTATTATATCTTTTTCCATAATCTATTCTCTCCTTACTGAAATTGAGATTAAAAGAGTTCTATATTGTCACCAAGCCTGTTTTCTTTATCCGCATCAGGCAGTATTGCTTTAATATGCTGTTTGCCTGATACCTTTTCTTTTTCTGTATCACCTTTTAATACCCTGTTATGAACACCCCTTTCTATATCCATGGTGTATCTTTCCCTCAGGTATTCAAGCTCTTGTCTTGTCTGGTGCCCCCCACCTGACAGGGGCCTTACCTCTTCCATTATCCCTGTAATTATCTTTTCATGGAGAGTAAGCGATGATTCCATCTCTTTAAGAAATTCCAGGTCAGATTCAAGAGAGAGTATCCTGTTTTTAAGCCCTTTTGACTGATCAAAGGAATATGCTGTTTTGTTGATAAAATCGTCATACAGGGATGATAGTATTTTGATCCCGCTGTTATCTATATCAGGCCGGTCATTATTGTTGTCTTCATCACCTGATATACATGCAAGCTTTGTTGCCAGGCCGCCAATCGCCTTCAGTATTTCTACAACATCGAGTACAAATTCGTTTGAGTCCAGCGATACCTCTGTAACATCCTCTGCAAGCACGGAAAGAGTTTTGCCCTCTGTGCCGAGTCTCTTTGACATGATAAGGGCATTAATTGCCTTTATATGGAGGTCCATGCTGATATCTTCCATCTGTGTCAAATGAGCGCTCAGACTTTCTGCGGTTTCTGCTGATTCTTTCAGCGTCTGATTTATTACCTTTGCCATTTCCCTGCCCTCACCTGTGATTTCTTCAAGTTCACCCAGGCTTGATATGAGCTTTTTAAAGTTGCTGGTATTATTCCCTGTGTGATCAGTGTCCTGGCTTAGATCGATCATGCTGCTTACAAGGGCCTCTACCTCATTGCCTATTTCACTGAAGGACCTTTTTGCCTTTGTATATGCATTTATAATCTCTTTTTTAACCTGGTTGATCTGTTCAACCTGAAGAGACATTACTGTATAGGCCTTTGCTAAAGCCTTTTCTCTTTCGCCATTAGCGCTGTTTATATCTTCATGAAAAAAAGAGCTGATATCCTCAAGGTTTTTTACTATGTGCTCTATCTGCTGACGGGAGATATCATGAAACTGAATGGCCACAACTATTTCACCAACCAGGGAGGAGATTTTTTTTGAATGGATCTCTGCTGTGTGCATGGTTTTAAGCGCTTGCTTTATAAGCCCTTCAATATGATACATGTTTTCTTCAACAGAATTTTTTGCATTGTCCGCAAGCAGGCTTAACCTCTCCTTTTTTCCCGAGATGATGGAAAAATCTTCAACCTGCCTGGATTTTGCCCTGTCTGAATCTTCCCTGATACGTTTAGATATCTTGTTTACCTTTTCTGCAAGAACCCTGATCTCATGGACAAAAAAGTTGAACATCTCTTCGCATTGTTTGCTTCTGCTGCTTTCCATGGATATATGCAGTGCAACAATATTCAGCTTTTTTGCTATAGTGGTGATAACCGGGCACATGTCATGGAGACGTTTCAAATTGGCCGAGCATATTTCTACCTTTGGCAGTACATTTGTCACATCTTCCCTGCACTCATTGAGTCTCCTGAGTAAATCACGGGAAAATCCGCCGATATTGCCCAGTATATTATCGTTTGATTCACCATCTATCAGCATTGCGGTCTCCTTTGTGATCCCTGTGATCTCTTCTGCGCCAGAAAATATCTCCTGAAGAGAGTTGCCAAGTTTAATAAAGACCGGCTCGCTGTCTACTGATACCCTTCCAAGCGGTATCCCGAGTTTGGAAATTTTTGACAGAGTGTTTTCAATTATTCCGGATAATTCATCCATTTTTGTCCTCTGGCGATGAAGATTTTTTCTTAAGAAATAAATGATTCTGTTTTACAGGATAAAGGATGTTGTTATCAGCCATCA
>CAZXUA010000177.1:0-9298 GCA_964643755.1 uncultured Desulfatiglans sp.
ACATGGAGCAGGCCATCCCTGGTATTTATTCTCAGGGCGCGGTCAATGCTGCCCGTATTACCGGTAAGAGAGGAGATGGTGATATTACTGCCGGAAAGGTTTACTCCATTATCATCATAGGCATTTAATATTGATCCACCGGATGTCAGCTCTATATTTCCCGAAACAGCAGAAATAGTTACAATATTCATATCATTTTCAGAAGCTAAAAATACATAATCCCCCGCCTGTATGTTAATATTTCCGGTTGCCTGTATATTAAAATTCTTATCCAAAGAAATAATGACATTACCCTCATCATCATAGGATGCCTCGTTCTTTTCAGCGTGCACAAGCAGCAGTTTCTGTGCATCCGAAAAATTACCTGATGCAATATCCTCATGACTGATGATTTCATCTCCGCCATATACCCCGATATTTGCTTTACTGATAAGCGTTATATTTCTTCCTGAGACATTTGCTTCCTCAGGACCTGTGGTACTCCCGGGTAAAGAGAGTATATTTTTGGCATTTATGAGTTCATCTTCTTTCCATATACTCTCTTCAAAGGCATTCTCTTCACTGGCAGTGAGGGTATATTCCCAGTTTGGGTCATAGGAATCATCATATGTATCATCACCCGGTTCAAAGGGTGTATCATTATCAGATATCCTGTGTTTGTCCTGGTACTCATCCTTTTTCTGCTGTTTGTAGGCATCAATTGCCTCCTGCACCTTCTCCCCGCTATCCAGTCCCAGGTCCGCCTTTGCCGAGGCAACCTGTTCGGAGGTATCGTCATCAGTGTTTTCAGGAAAGTTATAATCAAGTATAGGTCCATCGGCTGCAAGTGTGACATCACCCTGGGTGCTTGCTACACGGTCTACCCGCATCTCTCCCTCTGTCTCGGTGATAAATATATCATTTAAAGCCCCGGCATTAATGACCCCATCCATAGAATTGATTCTGAAATGATTGTCAGCATTCCCGATCCCGCCGTTTTCGGAAATAATGGTAATATTTGTGGCACTCAACGTTGTGCTCTTATCTGTAAGTCCGAATATCGACCCGTCTGCCGTAATAACCGCATCTCCATCCGTGATAATAGAATCGATAGTCAGTGCACCCTTTTTCTCGGCTATGTTGACCTGCCCTGAGGCATTACCTTTAAACAGACCGCCAAGGGTATCAATACGGACTGCCTGATCAGTGGTGCCCATATCTCCTCCGGATGAAAAAGAAATATTTTGACCGGATATCAATGCAGACTGGTTCAGGCTGTATATGTTTCCCTGCACATTTGTTACCGAAACATCTCCATACCGGCTCCTGACATCCCCGTTAAATAGGAGATTACCCGATGAACTACTGGTAATATCTATACCTGACTGATCACTACCCATGAATTGAACATCTATCCCGTAATCCGCCTTGTTCCCAAGCAGGCTCAGGAGCCAGTATTCGGAAGTATACCAGGGATAAGACTCCTGATTGGTAATGACATAATCATCTCCGTAGGCAAAATATTTTGCACCGGTTCTCGGGTTATATTGAGTATTCCTTCCTTCTACAGGATCACCACTTACGCTGCTGTCATCAACAACCTCGATCTTGCCGTTTTCTTCATTCCATCTTATCCGGTATTGAACTGTATTGATATTGCCGTTTGACCTGGAAATCTCGGTTACCAGCGGGTTTCCATTAATATCAAGCTTTCCCGTATCTGTGATCTTGATTTTACCGCTTATCCTGTTGCCTGTATCCAGCTTATTGATAACCATGTCTTTGGAAGAATTATTGGTTACATTGATCTCACCATAGCCGTCAATGACCTTCAGTGCCCCGCCTCCGGTACTTACTATGTCCCCTGCAAGTGTAATATTACCGCCTGTTACCTTCACATCATAAAGCATTATGCATTGTTTGTTGTCGTCCCAGTATGCCCTGATATTGCTGTCTCCCGTGGTCGGTATATATTTTCTGCCATATTTATCAGCAACAAGCGCAGACGGATCGAACTCGGGTATGGTAATGGCCCTGTATGCTGTTCCGCTCTGGATTGTTCCGTTTATATCCAGGACTTCACCGCTTATATTAATGTTTCCGCCAGAAATAAGGGGGTTTGAACCGACCTGCCAGAGACCTTTTGTATATGCCTGGGCAAAATCCATTCTGGCATAGATAGTTACCTCATCACCTGTAATATCGCCAAGACTTTCTATACTGCCGCTGTTATTTGTAATATTAATCGATCCGCCATGATTTGTGATATCACCCCTTAGGGTAATGTCTGATGCAGCATTTACATCTACGCCAGGTTCATCCGGATCATATGTGTTTTCTATGATTATCCGTTTGCCTGAATTCTTCCCCGGATCGATATTCAGGGTATTATAAGAGGTGATAACCCTGTTATTCAGTATCACATTTCCACTCAAATCATCAGGGATCTCCAGGTTATTAACATCAAGATGGGCCAGCGAATCATTCTGGATATCAATAAAAAAGTCATTTCCTGGCACTTTCAGGCTGCCGTTTCCTGCGACTGTACCCGTGATATTGATATCTCCTGAACCGACAGTTATATTGTCCAGCGAATAAAGATCAAAATAGCCGTATGTTGGATCAGTTAAACGTCCATTATTTATTTCGGTTAACCTGTCTTCATATCGACTCCTCTCCTGTGCAAGGATAATCTTCACATTTTCATCTGACTCATCAGCAATCTGTCCTGTCAGATGATCAATCCTTTCCTGCAACATGACAGCCCCGTCCACATTTTTATTGAAGGCAATAAGGTCGGGATATATATTGCTGTTATCGCCGATGGTCCCGTCTGCGTTTATTTCAAGGAGCTTGCTGTGGTTTATCCCGCTTTCAAGATTGCCGTTTATGGTTACTGAATCACTTTTATTCAGGCTGCTTACCCTTGTACCGTTCGAATACCAGGTAATGGGGATTCCGAAAAGGGCATAAGTCCTGAGTTTAGCGCGTGCATAGGCATCCCTGTAGGCTGACCCGATATATGAACCCGCATTGATATCTCCTCCTGCCCTGAGATAGGCCCCTGAACCTACAAGTATGTCATTATAATCATTAATATAGGCATATGATTTTAAGCTGCTGAAGGGGATGCCGCCGGCAGAAAAAGAGCGGGTTTCCGACCTTGCGCGCAGGTTATTCTGTAAACCGTTTATATCTTTTCCGGCGAAGATATTTATGTCCCGCCCGGCTGTGAGGACACTGTTTTCACCTATACTGGTGTCATTATCAGTAGTAACTGTTGTAGATGCGGTTCCATCAGCCGATGCGCCAAGCCCGAAACCTTCCGTATAGGTCACGGCTTCAATGTTTGCATTTGATATTGAATCAAGGTTTATATCATTACCGGATGCAATCCTGGCATTCCCCCCGACATAGGCTTTTGCGGTATTTGTATCTGTTATTGTGGAATGTACATCCGCAACAGCTATGGCCCCGCCTGCGCTCAACGTAGCCTTGTCATAGGCATATACATTATTTGCTGCTGAAACAGTAATATCATTGTCTGCTTTTATGCTGTTATCTTCATCAGCCGTACTGTTACCGGCTACGTATGCCTCGGCTGTATCAGTTATGGTTGTTGTACTGTCACCAGCAGGTCCGCCCCAGAATCCCCCTGCCCCTGCGCTCAGATTGGTTCCGATATTGAATTTGTATATATTATTTCTGGCATTAACAGATATGTCATTACCTGCATCTATATATGCATCAGTACCGATGTAAGACTTTGCGGTTGATGAAACAGTATTATTTAATCTTGCACCGTTACTTCCCACAAATCCGTAGCCCGTAGTAGAGGCATGTGAATTGAAGATAATATCGGATAAAGCCATTAGAGAAATATCACTATCAGCATGTATCCGGGAGGACGTATCTTTATTTCCTGCTATCCATGCATTTACCATATTGGTTTCATAGGTATTTGCGGAGGCAGAGGCACCGGCAATAATACCGCCTGCTCCACCGTATGTGGTTGCATAGGTATCGCTTTTTCCATAACCGTATATATTGATGTAATCGGATGTGACAGAGCTGTCTTCGCCGATATAGGCTTTAACAGTATTATTTGAGGTTGAGGTGGATATATTGTTTCCAAGGGCGGCCAGGGAATATGAATTACCGTCCACATCCGAATACACCTTTCCCGAATAACTCTTTGCGGTTATGTTTAAGTCTCCTTCAGATTCAATATCCGCATCATCTCCGATATAGGCATTTACTGTCCATTCACTGTCCGCAGTTGCCGAGGGACTGTTATGGCTTAAAAGGATACTCCCTGCAGTGGCATCATTTTCTGCCCTGATGGTTTTATCGGTCAGTTCAAGACCATCCCAGCCGTAATTACCGTATGCATTAATCTCTATATTTTCTGCTGATATGTCAGTGAGATTGCCGCCGGTTATAAATGATTTGACCGTGGGGGTCGTTTTGGCCTCTGCCACGCCCACCCCGATTCCGACTCCTCCAAATGATCCTCCCCAGGTATAGGCAGTGCTGTCTACCTCCGCACGCGCCGTTACATTAAGATCATCCTGGAGATGTATCTCTGCATCAGACCCTATAAATGCCTTGACCGTTGGTGTCACATCGGAATCGGATTCATTATAGCCGCCAGCTATTATACCGCCTGCAATATGCTTGGAATCTGTATGGGCCGTGTTTGATGAACCGGCCTTTACATTGAGGCTCCCAACTGCTTTTCCATCTGCTGTCCCAATCTTTGCATTATCTTCAACATATGACTGTGTTGTATCGGTTGAATCCACCTCGGCATAGGATACCCCCACGCCCAGGCCAAATGATGCAGCAACTTCACCGCTTTTTGATGTATCGTCCGTATCTGATTCTGCAAGTACAGAAATGGTGTCTGCATTATCGATAATAACATTCTTTCCGATATGTGCATCAACAAGATAATTGTCAGCAGTATATGAAACTGCGCCTGAGACTGAAAGAAGATATGAAAGACCACCGGCATATGCCCTGTTCAGTGTTGTGTCATCCAGTTTTGCATTGATATTGATATTGCCATCCGCATTGACTGATGTTTCGGTATCTTCATTGTCATCAATATATGCCTTTACAGTGCTGTTGATATCAGCAACGCCCACCCCGCCGCCCAGGCCGGCAAAGCCTGCTGCCCCTGCTCCGGAGGTAATATCTATATCATACCGCTCTTTTGCGTTCAGGTTGATATTGTTTCCAGCCTGCACATCAGCACTTTTACCGATAAAGGAAGATGTCCCTGCAGACACTGTGGCAGGGGAACCCGTGATAGCGCCTGTTTCATCACCAGCCTTTGTCTTTACATCATCCATCCCATAGGAATCACCCAGGACACCACCCAGTAAATCATATCCTGCCTGTTCTTCTGCATAGGATGATGGGTCTTCATATCCATCATTTCCCCCCCTTGCAGCCATTTCACCTGCAGATGATTCGTCCGGCGACTGGCCCACTGTAAAAATCGTAACGCCTCCTGCCACTCCGACTACACCGCCTGCTGCGCTTATTGCATAGGTCTCGGCCTCTTTATTGGAGAGGGCATTGAGATCAATATCATGCGCTGCGGTTGCACTGGTTTCATTTCCAAGATAAGCGGAGGTGTTATTATTTATGTTATGAAATCCAATCCCGCCAGAGAGGCCTACTCCGCCAACAGCCAGGCTTCCTGAAACGCCAAAATCGTTTACATTATTAACAGCCGAAATATTGACATCCTGCAGGGTGCCTGCGTCTTCATTATCCTGGTTTATCTGTGCCGAGTCCCCTGTATATGCAGAGGTATCCGATTTAATATTATTTACGACGACTGCCCCTGCAACCCCTGCATAGCCACCGGCTCCTGCGCCTGTTATTGTTGAAAAGTCTTCTATTGATGATGCCTGTATTGAGAGTCCTTTGATATTTTTCTTTGTAAAACTCCCATCCTCACCCATCTGGCCCGAATAGGCTGATATCACATTTCCCGAATTGCCCTTTGCGTTTACAACAGCATTGTCACCTGCATAGGCCCTGGTGTCTTTTTCAATCAGTGTGACACCTACTGCCCCGCCTATACCCACAGAACCCCCTGCCACACTCCCTGCAATGATGTCAGTCTCTGTATTATCCTTTGTGGATATGGCAATGTTGCCGCCAGCGCTTACATCGGTAGCATCTTCACTGCCTGTTGTGTCGGCCAGGTATGCAGATGTCTGGTTATCTATGGATATGACAGAAACAGACCCTGCAAGGCCGACCGCTCCAACCCCGAGTGCGGCTGAGCCTGTGATTGAAAGTATATCCTGATTGGATTCGGCAACGACCTCTATATCTTTTTTTGCCTTTACCTCGGCAGACTTCCCAACAAATGCACTGGTATTGTTATCAACCACCGTAACCTCGGCAGCAGGGCCCAGGCCAACATTACCGGATAAGGCAGCAGCAGCGCCGATACCCAGATGGCGCAGGTCTGTTCCTGCTGCTACAAGGAGAGACTGCTCATCTCCGGCAGAACTTATATCGTTGTTAATGACTGCCCCTTCACCGATATAGGCGGAGGTATTGTTCCCCACGATATTGACGGAACCTGCAAGATTGACTGCAACGTTACCCGAACCACCCCCGCTGGCAGCTATACTTGAGATATCGTCCTTAGATATGGCAGTGACTGCAAGCCCCTTGAACTGTTTTGTTTCATTAGAAGAGACTGAGCCGGTATCCACATCATCACCATCAATACTCAGGTTCTCCGTATCGGATGGATCAACGCTGTAATCATCCCCCGTGTTATCAACAGCCTGAACAGTGAAACGGCCGGTAGCAACATCAATCTCATCCCTGTTTCCATCGGCTGTTACCTTTGCATTTTTACCGATAAAGGCTTCTGTGGTCTTATCAATAATTGCCACGGTCGCTGAGGCCCCTACCCCGGCCTTGGCGCCTGCTGAGACTGAACCTGCAATATTGTCTATTTCCGTATTGTTTTCAGCAGATACCAGTATATTTCCATCCGCATGTACATCGGTAGTGGAGACATCTCCTCCGTTGATATATGCCTTTGTATTATTTCTTATATCATATACCGAGGCAGCACCGCCAAGCGCCCAGCTTTTACCTAAAGATACTGCGGCGGAGATGGAATTTATATCTTCACCGGACTTTGACTTAAGCAGGATATCCTTTGTTACGTCAACATCTGCATTATTATCGATATAGGCGAATGTGTTCTTTCGGATAACACCTACATCCGCACCCGCCCCGATACCGCCCGACATACTGGCCGATGCTGCGCCGGCAATACCTAATATATCGGTAAAGTCGTATGCAAGCAGGTTTACACTCTGTTCAGTACCGGTTAAACGGCCTTCTTCATCCGGATCACCGGATAGCACCTCTGCATCCCAGTCGATATGGGCGGATGTTGTTTCATTCAGGTTATGTACTGCGGCACTCCCTTCAACCGCCAATTTTTCAGCACCGGCAAAACCTGCCGCAATGCTCAATATCTCTTCCTTTGAGGTGGCTGTTACAGATATTCCATTGATATTTTCTGTCAGGTTATTCCCGTCATCATCTTTTTGACCGGTATATACGGCGATTTCATCACCTTTACCTTTTGCAGTAACCTTACTCCCCGTTCCTATATAAGACTCAACAGTATTATTGGTTGTAAGCACCGATGCTGATCCGCCGAACCCGCTTCCGCTTACCCCTCCTGATCCCTTGGCAAAGGCAATATTACCTGCTATTGAAAGGATGTCCGCATCATCATTTGCAGATAAAGAGATATTATTATCAGCAGTTACTCCCTCATCTTTTTTATCTTTAATATAGGCCCTTGTTGTATTATCAAGATCATTCACAGAGACAGAGCCGGCAATGGCCATACCGCTTTTGGCCGCACCCACAGCTGCAGCCACGGTTTTAATCTCGCTCGACTCATCAGAAGAGATTACTATATCCTCTTCCGATAAGATATCCGAGTCCATTGAAAATGCCTCCGTTATGTCTTCTATGCTGTTTACTGCTACGGATGCGCCTATACCTGCCTTTCCGCCATAGCTTGCGGAACCGGCTATTGACCAGATGGTAGATTGATCGGTCGCTGAGATTTCTACTTTATCGGTTGAATCAATTACCGACCTGTTGACATAGGATAATGTATCCCCCTCAATATCATTAACGGAAACAGACCCGGCAAGCGCATAACTGCTGTCTTTTCTTGCCATGGAACCGCTCGCTGATATGGTACGGATGGTATTTATGGTATCTGCAGAGAGATCCAGTGCCCCGGTATTAGTAACATCCGAATCAATGATATAGGCATTCGTACCGGTATCGATACTGTTATAGGTGACAGATCCGGCAAGTCCCACGGATGTCCCGTCAGAGCTGGAAATGGCGGCTGCACCTGCTATAGAGTTTATCCCGCTGTTTGACAGTGCGGAAATATCTATATCTGTGGAATTAGTGATATCAGCAGCCTTGATCCCTGCATCTGTTTTATCCGAGATCATATTTATGGAGACATCACCTGCAATTGCAAAGGATGCCTTTGGCTTTGTATTTTGTGTTTCACCCTCTTCTTTTTTCTCATCAAACAGGTTTGGCAAGGATACACCGTCAAGGGGGTCATCCTTATCAACCTTATCCGGCACAGGTGTCTTTTCCTCCTTGGTATTATCATCCTTCTTGCTTGAAGCTATTGCGGCTGCAAGTGAATAGGAGCTTATAGAACCTCTATTTTCTGCTGCAATGCCGATATCACCGTCCGAATCAAATGAACCATCCTTTTTTACAAACATGTGGGATACACCCATATCAGCAGAAGCGGCTATATCTACGATCTGTGTCCCTTCAGGATCTTTTGCAAGGCGGATAGTGGTGGGGTTAACAACAACTATATAATAGGTATCCCCTTCTGTCAGACCCTCTATACTGGCCCCGCCCCCGTTCAAGTATACCACCGCGACCCCGGTGGAGTATCCGTGATTATATCCCAGGTTTACGGTATTTCCTGTTATACAGGACAGGGGATCAAATGTAGCGTGTCCGATAAGCGCCTGCGTATTACGTGCAATATTATTGATGGACACAGAAGCACCGATACCCAGGTTCTGGCCCTTTACAACGCCTCCAGCTACATTAAATAGAATGGTTTCATCCTTTGCGGATACTGTTGCCTCTCCGGTGTTAATGATTGATCCGCTGTCTATCTTTGCTGTGGTCGTGTCATCCTGGTCAACATAGGAAAATGAAGCACCAACAGCAAATGTGCCTGCACTGGCGCCTGACT
>CAZXUA010000178.1:0-9258 GCA_964643755.1 uncultured Desulfatiglans sp.
ATCGATCCTATTGGCGAGGATATATTTATAATGCCAGGAAAATATAGAAACAATAATGAATAGGGGGACGTCCATAAAAATGTAAATAACTTCTAAGAAGCAGTAACAAAAGCAATCGGTGTCAGGCCTCCACATTTGACAGAATAAAACTTTGAGAAGCAGCAATACCAATGCGGATGAAGGTTATTATCATTTGTAATGACGGATGAAAATGGTGCCAAGATAGAAACAACAGAGTATATGCCCTTTGGTAGTCAAAGAAGCCACTGGGGCACAAACACCTCCGATTACAGGTTTACAGACCAGGAGCTCGATGCAGAGAATGGGCTTTATAACTACAACGCCAGGCTTTATGACCCTGTTATGAGCAGGTTTATATCACCGGATACAATAATTCCTGATCAATATAATCCACAGGCACTGAACAGGTATGCATATTGTTTGAATAATCCATTGAAATACACTGATCCAAGTGGGCATATAATATGGGCTGATCCAAATGTGGAACATGAAATGAGAGGTAGAGGAAAAGGTTTTAATTTTTCACAATTGATCGCTCTTGACCCATATTATACTTTTGTGCTTAAACCAATGATTGGTGAACATTCTTATATGCATTATATTGACCAACAAGCAAAAGAAAATACTAAAAAGCTAGACGATTTTTTAAGTGCTTTTGAAAATATTGATTTTATATGTGAAAAAAGTGCTAATTGCTATGGGTATCAACAGGTTGTAAAAGATGAATGATGAGCGACAATTAGAATTCCGGTCGAACGACAATTAAAATTCCCGGTACCTTGTAAGAAGGAGTAAGTTACCCGAACTTAGATTGAAAGGAGGTTCGGGTGATAACAGACAGACAAGTGAGGGTACTTATGGAAATGCTAGGAAAAGGAAAGAGTCTAATTGTTGCATCAGCAAAAGCGGACATGGATGAGAAGACAGCTCGGAAGTATCGGGATTCAGGTAAATTACCAAGCGAGATTAAGCCAGAACACACATGGCGAACCAGAGAAGATCCATTTAATGAGGAATGGAGGGAGATAGAGGAGAAGCTGGAAATCAACCCCGGATTAGAGGCGAAGACAATATTTGAGGATCTTCAGCGTCGTTTTCCTGGCCATTTTACCGATGGTCAATTGCGAACATTACAGCGCCGGGTAAAGATATGGAGGGCATTAAAAGGCCCCCCAAAGGAAGTATACTTTCCCCAGGAGCATCATCCTGGGGAGTTGTGCCAATCGGACTTCACTCATATGGACTATCTTGGAGTGACCATCCAGGGGCAACCATTTAATCATCTTATCTACCATTTTGTGCTTACCTACTCAAACTGGGAGACTGGAACGATCTGTTTTTCGGAGAGTTTTGAATCATTGAGTGAGGGGCTGCAAAGAGCTCTTTGGGAACTGGGAGGGGTTCCAAAGGAACACCGGACAGACCGTCTTACAGCAGCGGTAAACAGACTTGATAACCCTGAGGAGTTTACCCAAAGATATAAAGCTCTTCTTAGCCATTATAATTTGACGGGCTGTAAGACGCAGGCAAACAGTCCAAACGAAAACGGGGATATAGAACAGCGCCATTACCGATTTAAGCAAGCACTGGAACAATCCCTGATGTTGCGTGGAACCAGGGATTTTTGCAGTCGAGAGGAATATGAGAGTTTTTTAAAGAAGCTATTTACACAACTCAATGCAGGCCGAAAGGATCGGTTTAAAGAGGAACAGGAACTATTAGGCCGCTTACCGCCTGACCGCCTTAACAGTTATAAAAGGCTTAAAGTCAGAGTAGGCCCAAGCAGTACAATAAGAATTAATCACAATGTCTATTCTGTTCACAGTCGTCTGATCAGAGAAACCATAGAAGTCCGTCTTTACATGGAATATCTTGAGATATGGTATGCACAGCAAAGGATAGAAACCCTTCCCCGTTTACGTGGAGAAAGTAAATATCATATCCAATACCGGCATATTATCGACTGGTTAGTCAGGAAACCGGGAGCTTTTGAAAACTATAGGTACCGTGATGCCCTTTTTCCGACACACCGATTCCGGATGGCCTATGACTGGTTAAAGGAAAGAAAGTCTTCAAAGGCAGTGAAGGAATACCTGGGCATTTTACATCTGGCCGCAAGGAGAAACGAGGCCATGGTAGATTATGCTCTCAGGACTCTTTTTGATGAAGAAAAAGCCATAAGCATTGAATCAATAGAGAGTATCATAGCCTCTTTAGAAGGGATTCCTTCTCCTGTTGCGATTAAAATCGAAAATGTTGATTTAGGATTATATGATTCCCTTCTGCATTCTTACGAGGAGGTGGAGCCATGTTGCCAGATGAACTGAAGGTATCTCTTATAAAATGCCTTAAGGAGTTACATTTACCCACTGTAAGGGCCTGTTATGAAGAACTGGCTGATCAGGCAAGGCAGGAAAATATAACCTACGAGTATTATCTTGCAGAGGTTATGGAGCGGGAAAGAGAGGTCCGCAACAATAATCGAATACAGAGAATGCTGCGTGATTCCAAATTACCATTAGAAAAGAGCCTTGATTGTTTTGAAATGAATCGACTGCCGGCTAAGTTAAGAACCCAGGTAAAAGCTCTAATGAATGGTTCTTTTGTAGGAAGGTCGGAAAATCTCCTGGCTTTTGGTAATCCTGGAAGTGGAAAAACACATTTACTGTGTGCAATTGGGCAGGAGCTGATTCAACAAGGCCATAACGTATTATTTACACCCTGTAGCCTTTTAGTGCAGCAATTACTTATCGCTAAAAGGGATCTAAATCTTCCCAAGATACTGAAAAGATTAGGCAGGTATGAAGCTATAATAATAGATGACATCGGTTATGTTCAACAAAACAGGGAGGAGATGGAAGTTCTTTTTATCCTCCTGGCCGATCGTTATGAACGCGGAAGTCTGATGATAACCAGTAACCTTCCTTTTTCTAAATGGGAACGTATCTTCAAAGATCCCATGACGGCTGCAGCTGCGATTGATCGTCTTGTCCATCACAGTATCATTTTGGAGTTAAATTTACCAAGCTACCGTCTGGAGCAGTCTAGAGGGAAAAAAGATTAAAAGGAGAAAATATATGGAAGAAACAGTTTACAACCCTCATAAGGGTCGATTTGAGACTATAGAAGTAGAATACACTGAAGAAAATACTACATGGTTAGAAAATTGGGAGACGAGTGAGGACATATACAGAATCACAGATTATAAAGGGGGTATTTTAATAAAAGAATGTAGCTATACTTATCCTGTTTGGATTTATGATTATACGCGGGCTGATATCGGTACTGTTCAAGAAAAAGCTAAGAACATCAAAGCCCTGTGGACAGAATAGAAAAAGGGAGGATGGAAGGGTAAAAAACGCCAGCAGGTCATACTCCGGTCGCCCTACGGGCTCCCTACGTATCACCTGCTAAACAATAAACAAACTAATATGGTAATACGGGAATTTTAATTGTCGTTGGTTGGAAAAAATAGTTGACGTTAATCACCTGAGCCGCCATTATAATAAGAGGCTGTTCACCTTCAGGAAAAACTATACGCTGAAGGTCTTTTTTTGCCTTGTTTATTACAATACGCATTACCTGTCTTGCCATACCCATGAGCTTTTCAAGCTGATAGCGGTATACCTCTAAATCAGCAACAGGTCTTCCGGCAACACCTGTACGGGGAGCGGCCTCTGCCACTGCAGGGGTTACCCAAAGCATGGCACGAGGGTCAAAGGGCTTTGGTATTAAGTAATCGGGCCCATAGGTGATTGATTCTATCCCGTAAGCCTTTAACACCGAGTCAGGGACATCCTGCTTCGCAAGCTCTGCAAGGGCAAAGGCCGCAGCCAGTTTCATTTCATCATTGATTTCTGTTGCCTGACAGTCAAGGGCACCCCTGAATATATAGGGGAACCCAAGGACATTATTCACCTGATTCGGATAATCTGATCTGCCGGTTGCTATGATTGCATCGGGTCTGGTCTTTTTGGCGAGGTCATAATCGATTTCAGGGTCAGGATTGGCAAGAGCGAAAATTATCGGGTTTTTAGTCATTTTAAGCAGCATTTCGGGTTTCAGGGCATCCCTGACAGAGACCCCTACAAATACATCAGCTCCCACAAGTGCCTCATTTAAATGGCGGCAGGTTGTATCTGTTGCAAATTCTTCCTTATAAGGGTTCATTCCATCCTTTCTGCCTTTATAAACAACCCCTTTGCTGTCACAAAGGATAATATTTTCTTTTTTTACTCCAACAAGAAGATGCATCTTACAACAGGCTATTCCTGCTGCACCGGCGCCATTATATACGACCCTGATCTCATCAATTTTTTTACCGGTAAGCTCGACAGCATTAAGAAGCGCAGCAGTGCTGATTATTGCAGTACCATGCTGATCATCATGAAAAACCGGTATTCTTAAGCTCTTTTTTAACTGCTCTTCTATATAGAAACACTCAGGGGCTGAAATGTCTTCCAGATTAATACCGCCAAATGTGGGCTCAAGGGCCTTTACCGCCTATATAAATTGGTCAGGAGTTTCGATGTTCAATTCAAGGTCAAATGCATCGATATCTGCAATTTTTTTGAAAAGGACACTCTCTCCTTACAAAACAGGCTTTCCCGCAAGGGGCCTATGTTACCCAAACCAAGTACAGCGGTACCGTTTGTTATAACTACAACAAGATTACCCTTGGCCGTATATTCATAAATATGTTGCGGATTTTTCTGTATATCAAGACAGGGGTATGAAACCCCTGGACTGTATGCCATTCTTAAATCCCTTGTTGAGAGCAGGGATTTTGTCGCCTTGATTTCTATTTTACCAGGTCTGTCTTTCCTGTGATATTTCAATGACTATTCTTTACTGGTGGCCATAGTTCATTTTCTCCAGTATTGATTATGGACATAACATTAATATTAATGTCTATTCCTTTAATTTTTTGTTGCAACAACTAATAATCTAGCATCTATTAGTAACATGGCAGAGGCTAATAGGCTATTAGAATAATTTTATTATAAAAACTCAATTTTTATGGATATTTGCTCAATCTCATGTTTTAATAATAAAAAAATTCTTTTAAGGATTTAATTATTTCATGATTGAAAAATCATTTGGTACAACATCCATAGCAAAGTACATAATGTATTCAACACTAATCATAGTGATGAACCTTTTTGTGTTCGCTTCTATTAGTATTGCGGATGAACCAATTGTGAATAACATACAGTCTATTCGCTCAGCAGCAGAAAAAGATTATCCACCATTCAGCATTGTTGATGAGAACGGCCGGGCAAGCGGATTTTCCGTTGACCTTTTGAGTGCCGCACTGAAGACCATGGGAAGAGATGTTGTATATGATACAGGCACTTGGACAGAGGTGCGGAATATGCTTGAACAGGGCAAGATAGATGCTCTTCCTATTGTTGGAAGAACCCCTGAAAGGGAGGCAATGTTTGATTTTACTGTCCCTTATATGACCTTGCATGGCGCCATTGTTGTGCGAAATGATGAGACATCTATAGATGAACTTTCTGATCTGAATGGCAAAAGGGTCTCTGTAATGAAAGGAGACAATGCAGAAGAATTTTTGCTGAGAGAAAACCGCGGCATTAATATTTACAGTACCCCGACATTTGAGGATGCCCTTTTTGAATTATCAAAGGGCCGGTGTGATGCGGTTTTAATGCAGCGCCTTGTTGCATTGCGGCTGATTCAGAAAATAGGGTTAACCGACTTGCGGATAATTGACAAACCTGTTGAGGGGTTTAAACAGGAATTCTGTTTTGCCGTACATGATGGAGACAGAAGAACACTTGCTCTGCTTAATGAAGGTCTGGCTATAGTAATCGCTGATGGCACGTACAATTACCTTTATTCAAAGTGGTTTGCAGATCTTATACTTCCAACCGATCGAACTATAATAGTCGGGGGTGACCGCAATTATCCGCCATTTGAATTTATTGACGAAAACGGAAGGCCGGCAGGATACAATGTCGATCTTGTGAGGGCCATTGCCATGGAAATGGGCCTTAATATAGATATAAGGCTTGGTAACTGGACAGAAAGGCTTGATGCCCTTGAAAAGGGCAGAATAGATATCATGCAGGGTATGTTTTACACACCCTCACGTGATCTCAAGTTTGATTTTTCACAGCCCCACATGGTTAGCAATTATGTCGCTGTCGTGCGAAAAGGAGAGGGAAAGGCGCCCGAGTCTTTAAATGAACTCAAAGGTAAGAGTATTGTCGTTGAAAATGGAGACATACTTCATGATTTTGTTATTGAAAAGGGTCTTGAAAAGCAGGTTTATTTGGCCGAAGACCAGGAAGATGCCCTGAGGCAATTATCCGAAGGCAAATATGATTGCGCCCTTGTATCATTAATTACAGCCCATTATTCAATGGAAAAAAATAAATGGACAAATCTTGTTCATGGGAAAAAACCTATTGTTGAATTTGAATATTGTTTTGCAGTAGCCAATGGAAACAGGGCCCTGCTTGCCAAATTCAGTGAAGGGCTGAAAGCTATTGAAAGTAGCGGTGCATACAAAAGGATAAATGACAAATGGTTTGGTGTTTACAAAAAAGAGTCTATTCCTCTGGACATTGTTTTGCGCTATGCTCTGTTCGTAGGTATTTTACTGGTTGTAATGATGCTTGCCGTATTCATATGGCTATGGGCATTAAAAAGACAGGTGGCGGAAAAAACAAAGGCGCTTCGCGCTAGCGAAGAATATCAGAGGGCGATTATTGCATGTTCACCGGTGGCACTGTATAGCACTGATACAGAAGGAAGAGTGTTGAGCTGGAATATATCCGCCGAAAGGATATTTGGCTGGAACTCGGAAGAGGTTCTGGGAAGATTTCTGCCAATTGTCCCTCCAGAAAGTATGGATGAATTTCATTCGATAAGAAATGATATTTTATCCGGCAACATTTTTATTGGCAAAGAGCTTGTGCGTTTGAAAAAAGACGGAACCCGTGTATTTGTTAGTCTCTCGGTTGCACCCATAAGAAATGACAAAGGTGAATTAATCGGAGTGCTTGGGGCGGCAGAGGACATAACCTTACGTAAGGATGCTCAGTTGCGCATAGAGCATCTTAACAAGGTGCTTCGTGCGATAAGAGACATAAATCAGCTCATAGTGCGTGAACACGACAGGAAGAAACTCATTTGTGAGGGATGTAGGTTGCTTGTTTTTAACCGCGGTTATTCATCTGCCATGATCATTTTGTTAAATGGATCAAAACGACCTGTAGCCTGGGCAATGGAAGGGTTATCCGATGCATCTGATGAATTAAAAGAAAAACTTAAAAATGGCCTTTTACCTCAATGTATAGGGCATATACAGGACAAAACAGATATATTGCTTGTTGAGACTAAAAAGGCAACATGTAACGGCTGTCCTTTAATGCTTGACTGCTATGAATATCAATCATTATGTACATGTTTAATACACAACAATAATCTATTGGGTTATCTGATTGTAGCAGCTGAAAAAGGGCTTGTTATTGATGATGAAGAGCTTAACCTTATAAGGGAAGTGGCAGGGGATTTGTCATTTGCACTTAGTGTAATCAAGACCCAGGAAGAGCAGGAAAGGCTCCAGTCGCAACTCTTCCAGGCGCAGAAAATGGAGTCTGTTGGAAGGCTGGCAGGAGGGGTTGCCCATGATTATAACAATATGCTGGGCGTAATCATGGGGTATACTGAACTGGCCCTTGAAACCTTACGCCCCGAAGATCCACTGTATAATGATCTGACTGAAATACAAAAGGCTGCCCTGCGCTCTGCAGATATCACAAAACAGCTTCTGGCATTTGCAAGAAAACAGACCATTGATCCCAAAATATTGGATCTGAATGAAACAGTAGAAGGTTTGCTGAAAATGCTTCGCCGCTTTATTGGCGAAGATATTGATCTGTCATGGCAACCTGGAGCAGGTCTCTGGCCTGTAAAAATTGATCCTTCACAGGTTAATCAGATACTTGCCAATCTGTGTGTAAATGCACGTGATGCAATTTTCGACATTGGCAAAATAACGATTGAAACCGGGAATGTATATCTTGATGAAGAATATTGCACTCATCATTCAGGGTTTAAACCCGGTGAGTATGTAATGCTCGCTGTGAGCGATAATGGGTGCGGAATGGACAAGCAGACCCTTGACATGATCTTTGAACCATTTTTTACTACCAAGGAAGTGGGCAAGGGCACAGGGCTCGGACTTGCAATGATTTATGGAATAGTCAAGCAGAATGAAGGCTTTATTAATGTTTACAGTGAAAAGGGCAAGGGTACAACATTCAGATTATATTTACCAAGACATGGTGATGTTCCTGAATATAAAGAAGAAACAGATCCGAAAGCAATCCCAATGGGTAAAGGCGAAACCATACTGATCCTTGAGGATGAGCAGTCTATTCTGAAGCTTGCCAGAGCTATACTTGAAAATCTGGGTTATAACGTGCTTGAGGCCTCAAATCCGAATCAGGCTCTTGCCCTGGCAGGTGAATACAAAGATATGATCAGCCTTCTTATTACAGATGTGGTCATGCCTGAGATGAATGGCCGCGACCTGGCCCTGAAGATCAAAAAGGACTCCCCTGAACTTAAGGTGCTTTTCATGTCGGGTTATACTGCAAATGTCATAGCCCACCATGGCGTCCTTGATGAGGGTGTTCATTTTATTCAGAAGCCTTTTTCCAGAAGAGAGCTGGCAGTAAAGGTACAGAATGCCCTGAATATGTAAAAAATATCTTAAACATGCATTTCTGCAGCCGAAAAGAACCGGTTGTCATCCATTTTCTCAACTCTTTTTGTACGTTAGTGGAATATCCTTTGTTAACTTATATCAAATTCCCGCAGACTTTCATGTATACCTTTGTGTATCTCATACCAGAACTCCAATGCCGCTTCATTTTTATTGTTTTCAAAGGCTCTAATCCATTTTTTCAGTTCTGAATGATCATCCTCACCGGCCCTGTCGCGGAGAAACTGCAATAGAAAGTCTGAGTTGCGCCCCGATTCCCAGAATGTACTGGCATTGCGGCTGTTGATTCGTGTTGCAGTAAGCCTCAGGTTTTGAATGAATCTTTCTCTCATTCCGAAAAGTTTGTCCACAATATCAGGCATAATATCCTCTGCCCATGCCCTGTGGAAACGGCAAAAACCAAGGTTGTCTATGTGGATTATGGGACAATCCTATATTCTCCTGTCAAGGTAAAAAATAAAACAAGTGAATCCAGT
>CAZXUA010000179.1:0-9246 GCA_964643755.1 uncultured Desulfatiglans sp.
TAGAGGAATCACAGATATCATTATTTTTTGTATGGCATAGAGTAATATACCTTACACCCATATCATAATATTTTTTAATATTCGTGATATCTAAAGCAACAGGGAAACCGTTTTCCAACCCGATATAAGCAGTCAGGAGATTTTTTTCTCTGTTTGAAAATGCCTCTTCGGGTGCAGTAGCAGCCCTGATAACAGAAGGATTTGCCTTACACACATCCTTTACAGCTTTTATCATATTATCCGCTTCCTGCTGTGCGATTTTGTATTTTTCCTCTGTTCGTTCTGTCTGCGCCACAAATGCGGCAAAAAACGCCCCATCCAGCCCCCCTTTTTTCATCCTGGGCAGATCAAAGCGGCTTATCTTAATATCATTTACTGAGTGTTCTTCCGCTATGTTCCAATCCTTATTCTGCATCAGCATGGGTGTATCATTGTGAGTATCGATATTGAAAATCTCGTTATGAATCTTATATGCCTCGGTATGATAATCACGCTCAGCCATGGCGCCCCCTGATAAAATTATTATGACAGCAAATGAAAAAAGGTAATTTATGTTACTCATTATAACCTCGTATGATCAGGTTAAAAGTGATAAAAGTGCAATAAATTAATCTATATGATATAGAGGGTACCTCAAAATATCAAATCAAATGAGCTTTGAGATTTAGGGTGCATCCTCTAAATGAGATAGTGGAAAATGCTCATTATTTACCAAAAATGCCAATGTCGATGATTTCGTAAAAAGGCTGAATCTCACACAAAGACACAAAGTCATAAAGGTAACTACGTAAAATAAATGGTTATTCCTGGTGTTCTTTGCGCGATAAATAATCGATTGATTCACTTTTTTATACTGCTATCCATACCCTTTCACGTAAATAAAAAAAGATCATGTTTTCATATTTGACAATAAAATATATGCCTCATATAATGAATTAGAATGAGTCAGGAGGTGAGTCATGGCACAAATTACTATCCGCGGTATTGATCCGGACATAGAAAAAGAGATCAGGAAAAAGGCTATGGAGAGCGGTCAATCCCTTAATAGAGTTGTTCTGGATATTATTCAGAATAAAATGGGAAAAAAGAAAAAGTCTTTACGTAATGGAAATTCATTAAGCAAGTTAGCTGGTGGTTGGCATAAGAAAGATGCATCAAAGTTTTTTGAATCAATTAAAATTTTCGAGCAGATTGACGAGGATATATGGAGATGAAAATTTTGCTTGATACAAGCGCTTATGTTGCCTTTAAATTGAATAATGAAGAGATTGTTGAGGTTATTACCAGTTCAGACGAGATTATTTTTTCCCCGATTGTTATGGGTGAATTGCTGTACGGGTTTCGAAATGGCAAAAAATATAAACAGAATATGGATGAACTTAACCAGTTTTTATCACATGAAATAGTAGAGTTATCAAAAATAGGTGATATTACATCAGACAGGTATTCAAGAATTGCACAACAACTAAAATCAAATGGTACTCCTATACCAACTAATGACATCTGGATTGCCGCTCAAGCAATGGAACATGGTGCAGAACTGATTACATGCGATAGCCATTTTGAAAAAATAGCAGGGCTTGTACATACTATTTTCTGACAAAACTATTCTACCCTGCTTTTTTCATTTTTCTGAGTTTAAATAAGACCCCTTGTAGAACCCCGGAACTTCTTCTTGCCCATTTATAATATTGTTTGTTAACCTTTTTTGGACAAGAATGATATAAAATATGGATATATATTTTTTTAAAGCTTTAACAGGGATGACTTAGTTTTAGAATGAGATTCTTTTTCCGACGCAAAAAACAGATAATACTCGGCATTCATGGGATGGGAAATAAACCGCCAAAGGATACTTTAACTCTGTGGTGGTTGAATTCTATGAGGGAAGGGCTTGCGAGGATAGGTAAAAAGCGCCTTAATATTCCATTTGAACTGGCATACTGGGCTGATGTTTTATACGATAAACCTTTGGACCCCTCAATCACTGATCCTGCCCATGCCTTATTTAACCCTGAACCATATACAGAGGTTAAACCCGGCCAGGTTGTCAGACCAGTTACCTTTCGTAAAAAAATAATGCGTTTTATGCGTTTTATAGGAAATAGACTTGATAAGATATTCCTCAAAAATGATATGACTTTAAAATTCGAGGGCCTTACTGATAAATTTATCAGTAAATATTTTCATGATCTGGAAGCCTTTTTTAGCGATAGTTCAAATCCTGGTCAAAAGATGCATGATTCCGCTAAAGCACTGATAAAAAAAAGACTCATTGATGCCCTTACCAGATACAGGAAATATGAAATTATGTTAATCGGCCACTCCATGGGATCAATAATTGCCTATGATGTCCTGGTACAATATCCCCAAATCCCGGAGGTGCATACTTTAGTTACCATGGGGTCTCCCCTGGGGTTGCCTATTATTGTGAGCCGTATTTATTTGGAGTTAAAGAGGTCGAACCCGGATTTAATAAAACCACCTGCTCCTGAGAAGGTAACTTATAAATGGCATAATATCTCTGATGAGGATGATAATGTCGCGCTTGATCATGTTATAAGCAATGACTATGAAAAGAATAAAAAGGGCATCAATGTTGAGGATATTAATGTATGTAATGATTATGAGATTAATGGGCATAGTAATCCTCATAAGGTTTACGGTTATTTGAGAACGCCCGAAATTGCCAGTATTATTGATCAATTTTTAACCGAAGAAAAAGGAAATATATTTTATATGGGTTTTAAGTCTATACAGGGATGCTTGCAGAAAGCCGCTTACAAATTCAAAAAGATTTTCCAGGGAAAGAACAGCGGGGTGAGCCGCTGGTTTAATGAATAAAAAAATAATTAACCTTGAAATCCTTCATGATTGAAACCCTAATATGTTTCCCCTTTTTCATCAACCATGGGGACAAAGGAGACAGCCATTACTTTGGTTCGAGTGAGTCTGCCCTCCTTTTTAAGCAGATATACCAGTTGCTGTACATATCTTTCACCCACCGGGATGATCATCCTTCCACCTTCGGCGAGCTGTTCTTCAAGCGGGGCAGGGATACTGGTTGGGGAACAGGTGGCAATGATTGCATCAAATGGGGCATATTCGGGCCAGCCTTTATAGCCATCGCCAATCCTCAACTCAATGTTTTTGTATCCCAGGTTCTTTAATAATTTCTCAGCACGTTTACCCAGTTGAGGGACGATCTCAATAGTGTAGACTGATTTCGCTATCTCAGCCAGCACTGCTGCCTGGTAGCCTGACCCTGTGCCTATTTCAAGCACCCTGTCAGAAGGCGTAAGCTCCAGTATCTCTGTCATATAAGCAACTATATAGGGCTGTGAAATGGTCTGGCCATAGCCTATGGAGAGAGGTGTGTCATTATATGCAAACTTAAGATATTCTTCAGGTACAAACAGATGCCTTTCTACCTTTTTCATTGCACTTAAAACATGCGGGTTCTTTACCCCTCTGCTAATGATCTGATTTTCTACCATCCTGTTACGCTGCATTTCAAATGATTCCTTTGCGCAGGCGCTGCTGACTGCCAGGATAAAATAGAAAGAGAGGAAGAGCATGAATTTCAGCGGAGCAATCATCAGCCTGATCATTTTAATTTTAACCATATATCCCCTCCTTTGATGATCAAAAGGTTTATGGATATTGAAAAGTTTACGGGCTTAATCCAGCCACAGTCATCTGACGTTTTATTGTGAAACAACAGGAGAATCAATCTTCAAGATAGATATGACCCTTTCAGCAGCAATTCAATCAACAGAAGGGAATTTCGACTATGTAATTATAATTGCATTTGGTTTCAATTTCCACTCTTTTATATTTGGGCTTTAGAAAAAAAATTTTTATGGAAGACTGTGATATTGGTTTCATTCAGAAAAACTAAAAATAATATACATGTGCATTCTGTTTGACATAAGCTTGCATAGACGATCAGCGATGGCTCAGTTAAATATAGTTGGGTGTTTTATTTTATGATCCATATAAAGGACAGATCAATATTCTGAATATACAAGTCAAGTTATCAATGATATACTCTATGCCATTATTGATCCAAAGTGGGAGGATGATAATGAATACCAAAGAAGAGCTATTAATTGCAATTGAGAATACTCCTGAGCCTTTTTTATCAGAGGTATTGGATTTTGTTAATTTTCTAAAAACAAAAGCCAGCACTGAGAAAATGGATATTACTATATTGAGTGAAACCTCTTTATCAAAAGACTGGTTAAAGCCTGAGGAGGATGAAGCATGGAAAAGTTTGTGAAAGGCGATATTGTTATTGTCCCCTTTCCCTTTTCCGATCTGAGCCAGGCAAAAAGACGTCCGGCTCTTGTTCTGACAGTGCTTCACGGAAATGACCTGATTCTTTGCCAGATTACAAGCAAGACAGTTAAAGACAGTTACGCCATTCCTTTGGATCAAAATGATTTCATCTCCGGCAGTCTAAATCAGGAAAGCAATATAAGACCGAATAGAATCTTTACAGCAGATAATCAGATAATCCTGTATCGGACAGGCAACATAAAGAAAATTAAATTTGATCAAGTGATAAAAAGAATTATGGAAATCTTAAATGGATAAATCGTCGAGCTTTCTGTTTTTAATCTATTTTTCACTCAATAATTACATTCCTAATTACACATGACTCAAATATAGGAGTTGAATAAAGCATGGTCCAGAACCATCCAATTTGACTTAAATTTATCTCCGTGCCATTGAAAATATAATCCCCACAACACTCAAACCGCTGAAGATGAGAAATGAAAAATGCATGGAGTGGAGGAACATGTCCTGTGTTTCAACAGAGACAGCGCTGTCACCCATCTTCCATGAAAGTATATAGGTGATGATGGTCATGCAGAAGAGCATACCCACTGTCCTCATGGTGGAGACAAGGCTTGATGCTATTCCGTAATGCTTTGGCTGCACACTGCTCATAACGGTTGTCATATTCGGGGAAGCAAAAAAAGCAAAACCGTTTCCTAAAAGCACCAGCATTATGATGATAAGCGGGAGCCCTGTATCTTTATCTACCATAGCTGCCAAACCGAGGCCTGCGGCTGTAATGATCATCCCGATGGTTGCTATCAGTGACGGGGATTTTTTATCCGCAATGCGACCTGCAACAGGTGAGAGTATTGCCTGTACAACAGGCTGGCATATCAGTATCAACCCTGCATGCTGCGGTGATATCCCCTTTACTACCTGCAAATAAAGACTGAAAAAGAAACTCACCCCAAATGAGGCGGCATAGTTTATCAGTGTGGCTATGTTGCTGAAGGTAAATACCTTGTTTGATATAAGAAGTTCCATATCCAGCAGAGGTGATTTGATATGGTATTCTGCAAAAAGAAATATCGCTATACCGATGGCTCCTGCTATCATGAAATAGAGGGCAAAGGGGTTTGTCTCAAGTTTTAATGCCCCGTATATTAAAAAGGAGAGGGCGAATATATAGATAGCTGTTCCGGTCAGGTCAAACATTTCTCCCTTTGCATCTCTCCACTCTCCCTTTATCCTTTTCATGGCTAAAAGGATCGCAACAATCTGGAATGGGACAGTGGCGGCAAATATCCACCTCCAACCGATATGTGATATCATTAAACCTCCTACAGTAGGGCCGAATGAAAGCCCGCAATACACACAGGCAACAGATATACCCAGAACCTGGCCTCTTTTTTCTGACGGAAAGATGGATGTAAGAATGGCAAGACCTGAACTTAAAACAAAGGCTGAGCTTCCTCCCTGAAGAAACCTGATAATGATAAAGCTGTTGATTGACCATGCACCTGCGGCCATAAATGTGGTCAATGAAAAAATACTAAAACCGATGATATACATCCTTTTTCTTCCATATATGTCCCCGACCCTCCCTGCGGGCAGGAGAAACAGGCTGCTTCCAAGGACAAAGATCATTTCCACTAAACCAAGGTGAACGGCGCTGGCTGAAAACTCACTTCCTATGGCGGGCAAGGCAATCCCCACTGATGAGACCATGAATGGCGTTAAAAACTGGGAAATGCATATTGATAAAAGCACAGTCTTCTGGTCGGGGGTATATGGGATATTGTTCTCAGTCATAATGTTTCCTTAAGCCCACCTACCTGCAGGAAAAGCTGCCTGGTATCGGCGACATCCCAGTGTTCACACAGCTTGCCTTCCCTTAGCCTGAACATGTCCACTGCATCAAAATTTATTTTGTTACCGGTTGGTTTGTAATGAAGAAACCCTTCACCCGTATGTGTGCCTGTAATGGTGTTGTATACAAACACCAGGTCATCCTCTGCCACCATCCTTTTGATTGTTGCACAGAAATCGGGTGCTGCCTTAAAGAATCCTTTATGAAACTCGATAAACCCCTTCATGCCCTGTTTTGCATCAGGGTTGTGCTGGATATAATCCTCATGCATATATTTGCCTGTTGAATCAAGATCGTGTTTTTTAAAAACCGTCTCGTAAAATTCCTGCACTATCCTTTTATTCTGTTCCGGGGTCATGGTAAGCTCCTTAGAAAATATTTGCGCTCAAAGCTCGAAGCTGAAAGCTGATAAAATATATAGGGATATACCAAATTTGTCACGTCATAAACTTGCCATTCCTAAGTTATTGATGCTCCTGTAACTTTATGGAATAACAGGGAAATAAGTATGTTGCCCGGTATAATTAATTGACATGCAAAAAAAACATGCTTTAATGTGGGCCTTTAAAAAAGAATGGAGAAGAGAATGTTCACAAAATACCCTCATCTGTTTCAACCCATAAAAGTAGGTAATCTGACGTTTAAAAACCGCATCACCAGCGCCCCCATATATAATTTTCTGGCCTCATATGATAATCATATTACAAGGGAGAGCATCGAGTTTTCAAAGCCCTGCGGAAAGGGGGGAGCCGCCACTGTCACCCTTGGGAGCGGTTTTATTAACAGGGTGCTTCCGCCTGCGGCACACCATATTATAGGCATGAATGATGATTTCATGGTGGTCTTTCTTTCTGAGTGGTGCGAGGCGGTAAAACGTTATGGCGCAAAAGCATGCGTGGAGCTCGTGCCTATTGCATCATATTTTGGCACACATGAGGTGGAAAGCTCTGTGGGGATCCCAATGGAGATAGACTGCAACCTCTTAACAGAAAGGGAACTCAAGGATTTTATAGAGGACTACGCAAAGGCAGCCGGCACTGTTCTTAAAGCGGGCGGTGATATGGTGCTGATTCACGGGGCCCACTGCCAGCTCCCGGCGCTTCTCTTTTCAAAGGTGTTCAATAAACGTACAGATCAGTATGGCCCCCAGTCATTTGAAAACCGGTGCCGCTTTGCTGTTGAGCTTCTTGATGCTATCAGGTACGAGGTGGGTAACAGGCTCTCCATAGAATACCGCATAAGCGCAATAGACATGGTCCCCGGCTCGCCGGAGATTGAGGAGGTCATAGACTTTACAAAAGTAATTGAAGACAAGATAGACCTGCTTCATGTATCAAGGGGGAATCTTGCCATTAATAAGCTTACACCATTTATACTGCCTCCCACATATATGGATCACAATATCAATATAAAATATGCCAGCAGGTTCAGAAAGGCATTGAAAATACCGGTAAGTGCTGTAGGCGCCATTACATTTGAAGAGGCGGATAAGGCCATAGCTGAGGGGAGGGTGGACATGGTTGCCCTTGGCCGTCAGCTCCTTGCTGACCCTGATACAGTTAACAAGCTTGAGCGGGGCGAGGAAGAGAGTGTAAGGCCATGCATACGCTGTAATACCTGCATAAGCCGGAGCCATTTTGTAATGAAGCCCCCAAGGTGCGCAGTTAACCCGATCCTTGGACGTGAACTGGATTATATGTATATGCCTGCGCCTTTGAGGAAAAAAAGGGTCGTAGTAGCGGGCGGCGGGCCTGCCGGGCTTGAGGCAGCAAGGACCATGGCGCAGCGTGGGCATGATGTAATACTTTTTGAAAAGGGTGAAAGGCTGGGCGGGCTTTTATGTGAGGCTGCAGATGCCCCTTTTAAGGGTGATTTGCTAAGGTACCTTGATTGGTCAATACGAATGACAAAAAAATTAAAGAATATAGATGTGCGACTCAAAACAGAGGCAACTCCGGAGATCATCAAAAAGGAAAATGCTGATGCCCTTGTAATAGCCATCGGTGCGGTCCCGTATATCCCGGAGCTATCCTTTAATGAAATGCCCAGGGTTTTATATGCCGGGTGTATTGAAAAGGGCAGGGCTTATGTTGGAGATAAAATATTGATCGCAGGGGCAGGGCTTACAGGGTGTGAAACCGCACTGAAATATGCCAAAGAGGGGAAGTCTGTTACAGTAATTGATATCCTGTCAAAGGAGAAACTGGGGCTGGGCGCTTCGCCCATGAACGCCTATTATCTCTTTGATTTGCTTGAAAAAGAGGGTGTGATCCTTTCGCCTGAAACAAGGTTGATTGATGTTACCGCTGATGATATTGTCGTGGAAAAGAGAGGTAAACAGAAAAGTTACAGGTTTGATACGGTGATACTTGCCCTTGGTTACAGGCAGAATGCAAATTATGAGATAATAAAAAAGCTGAAAGAGAGTGTGGCAGAGAGCTATGTAGTGGGCGACAGTAATGGCAGCGATGGTGCCATTTGGAATGCCATAACCAGCGCTTATGATGCGGCAATGGCCATATAGCCCCTGACCTAGCTTCTTTTTATAGACTTTTTTAAAAAACTGGATTATCTAAGGTTCTTCTATTAAAGGGTAAAAACAAACAATAAGAGGAGGAATAGACCATGCAGGAAGTATATGATTTTTTAAAGAAATGCGGCACTTACTATCTAGCGACGACAGAAGGAGATCAACCCAGGGTACGCCCGTTCGGCACATACCTGATCTTTGAGGGCAAGCTCTATATCCAGACCGGAAAGGCCAAGAGCGTATCAAAACAGATGAAGAAAAACCCGAAAATCGAGATCTGCGCATTTTCAGGTGATACATGGGTTCGTATAGAGGCAACCGCTGTTGAAGATGACAGGCTCGCACCGAAAAAGGCCATGCTTGATGCATATCCCCAGTTGCAGGCCATGTACAAGGCTGATGACCCCAACACACAGGTGCTGTACCTGAAGAATGCCACAGCAACATTTGCATCATTTGGCGGGGCTCCAAAAGTAGTTAAGTTCTAAATCGTTCATATCTGTAGAGACAAGGCATGCCTTGTCTCTTCTATGGGACCACTTGTCAAGCCAAATTAGTA
>CAZXUA010000180.1:0-9197 GCA_964643755.1 uncultured Desulfatiglans sp.
CAGGATATACTCAAGCAGGTACATAGCGAAAATAGTGGCCGGGTCATCACCCTGTGGAAAAAGCCAGTTGACAGTAAACCTTGCCTTATGATCCTTGCCATCATCACCCGGATCATATGATCTGATTATTCTTACCGGCGAAGTGAAGGGTTTCTGCCTTCGGATCCTTGAGTCAATCTCATCTTTATCAAACAGCTTAAGGTATTCATCAATTATTATCAGACGCCTTTCAGGGTCATCGTCACCATAAAAATAGATAAAGGCATTGGATGGATGGTAATACTCTTTATGGAACCCCATGAATCTTTCAAATGTGAGATCAGGTATCCTTTTCGGGTCACCGCCAGAATCATACATATATGCATTATCAGGGAACAGGGATCGCATGGTATAATCGGATAAAAGGGTATCAGGTGATGAATATGCCCCCTTCATCTCGCTGTATACCACACCCTTGATATCAAGAGGCCCCTCCGGGTTTAAGAGCTCATAATGCCACCCCTCCTGCATCAGCTTATATGGGGTAAGGTCAGGGAAAAACACCGCATCAAGGTAGACATCAATAAGGTTATAAAAATCCTGGAGATTCTGGCTGGCCACAGGGTAGCAAGTCTTGTCAGGAAAGGTCATTGCATTTAAAAAGGTCTGGAGAGAACTCTTCATCAGCTCAACAAATGGTTCCTTTACCGGATATTTTCTCGAACCGCACAGCACAGAATGCTCCAGTATATGCGGCAGCCCTGTTGAGTCATTTGGAGGTGTGCGGAATGTTATACCAAACACCTTGTTTTCATCATCATTAACAAGCGAAAGGATCTCTGCCCCTGTCTTATTATGCCTATAAAAAAAGGCAAGAGTGCTGATCTCAGGGATCTCCTGTTTTTTTAATAATTCAAATTCATCTCTATTTTTCATTCATTTACCTCTCTCTTAAAAACAAAAAAGCCAGTTTTTAACTGGCTTTTACAGATAATAAAGATTGCATGCAGATATATCTTATAGATTTTCAGATTGCTGTGCCTCTCCAACCGCCTTCATAAAATCACCAAGGTACATATTGACCATAACCTGCTTTGAATAGACCAGCTTTATCCTTTCAAGCAGGTCATCATCAGGAATATCCTTTAACACAGGATACCGCTCCTTCAGCTTTTTAAGGCCAAGGTTTGAATCAACATTTGGGATCGGGAGCTTCATATTTATAGCTTCCCCAAGGGTCTTATCCACCAACTCCCAGTTCTCATCCATATTGTTCATCTTTTTCCAGTTATTTTCCACACGCCTCCAGGAATCCCCTGTCCATTTATCTACCTTAATAGTCAGGGCAGCTGTCTGCTTTATTTCATACCTTGGGGCAAAGTAATTAAAGAAAAAATAAGAGATAACAACACCAATGATGATCCCTAAAAACAGCGTTTTTTTCCCGTTTTTCATTAAGCTCTCTCCTGTTCTATATATTCCGGCAGAATCTCCTTAAGGGCCATCCTTATGCCATCGCCATCCTGCTTTTCCATCAGGCTCTTCATCTTTTCAAGCCTTCCATTAAGTATGCTAAGGTCACAGGGCGTGCCCTTTAAAACCATAATCTTCTTATGGGATGTATTTACTATCCCCTCGCCTTCTGTTATCAATTCTTCATAAAGCTTTTCACCGGGCCTTAAGCCAATGAATTTTATATCTATGTCCCTGTATGGTTCAAAGCCTGAAAGACGTATCAGGTCTTCAGCCATCTCGGCTATCTTTATAGGAACACCCATGTCTAGTATAAATATCTCACCACCATTGCCCATTGAACCGGCCTGAAGTATAAGCTGACATGCCTCAGGTATCGTCATAAAAAACCGGGTTATTTCAGGATGTGTTACTGTTACTGGGCCTCCCTTTTCTATCTGCCTTTTAAACAGGGGGATTACACTGCCTACACTGCCGACCACATTCCCAAACCTTACGGTTATAAACTTTGTATCTGTGAGTTTGCATCCATTCTGCGCCTGAATCATCAGCTCTGCCACCCTTTTTGAGGAGCCCATAACATTTGCAGGCCTTACAGCCTTATCAGTAGAGACAAAAACAAATCTCTCAACCTTCGCATTATTGGCAGCCGCAATCACATTCCTTGTTCCAAGGATGTTGTTTCCGACTGCCTCCCATGGGTTATGTTCGAGCATGGGCACATGCTTATAGGCAGCAGCGTGAAACACCACCTCAGGCCTGGTATCTGTAAATGCCTTTTCAAGCTTACAGGTATCTGTAATATCTGCAAGTCTTGGAATAATTTTTACATTGGGGAAACGCTCTTTAAGTTCCAGATCAATCTCATAAAGCGGGCTTTCAGCGCGTTCATAGAGCACAAGGCTTTCAGGCGAGAACCTGCATACCTGCCTGCACAGTTCAGAACCTATTGAACCGCCTGCGCCGGTAACCAGCACCCTTTTCCCCTTCAGATACGCACCTATTCTCTCCTCGTCCAGCTTTACAGGCTCCCTGCCAATGAGGTCATTATATGAAACATCCCTTATTGCCTTTATCGTTACCTTACCATTGATAAGCTCGCCCATGCCAGGGACAGTCTTATATGGCACACCGCTTTTTTCGCACAGTTTAACAATATCGCGCATATCCTTTGCAGCAATGGATGGCATTGCTATAAGGAGTTCCTGTACATCAAGCTGCTCCACATAATAGGCGATCTCATTTCTATTACCCAGTACAGGTATACCATGTATGTGCCTGTTCGCCTTAACAGGGTCATCATCAATATAACCCATGATCCTGTATCCAAGATTAGGGTTATCATGTATCTCGCGGCTGATCTTTTCTGCGCAATCGCCTGCACCGATTATTAAAAGTCTCTTACCCTTTCTGTCCGGTTTTACAAGGGACTTTAAAAAATTGATGCTCCTTACCCCTGCTGATTCATCACCCGTACCCAACCAGTAATAGAGCCTGATCACAACGCGGCTGCCTGCTATGCAAAGGAGTGTAAGCAACCAGTCAATAATGAATATTGATCGCGAAAACCCTCCCAGCCTGTGGGTGAAAAAGGTGAGGAGTATGACAATCAGGGATGCAATGCTGCCCGCCTTAAGAATGGAAAGCAGGTCAGCCAGGCTTGTATACCTCCACATACCCTCGTATAGGTTAAAGAGGTAGAAGATTATAATCTTGGTGATTATTACAAATGGAATAAAACGCTGGAGTATTGGTAATGAACCCTCGGGTATTGCAAAGTTATATCTCAGCAGATGCGCAAGATACCAGGAGAAGCCAATGAGGATAATATCAATTAAGAAAATTATAAAAAAGTTTTTATATAAAAATCTGGGCATCAGTCTTTTATCTCTTTATAGTATTTCGATGAATATATAAAAATATTCTCCACACATTCCAGCAATGGTGGCGTAAGGGTCAATACACTTTTATATATGTCATATATTGTATCTGATTTATATTCATGTGAGATTTCATTTCTCAGAAGTCTTATCTTTACAAAATCATCTGCGGATTTGATAATTCCTTTCTTCTCCGCCCTGTTTATACGATCTCTAATAGTCCCTTCATCTTCAAGATCCAAAGCATCAAAATACCTTAATATCTTTTGAATTATCAGATCGCTCAATCTCGCGAACCGGCTGGTCAGGGCCTCAAAACTTTCAAGTTCATCATTTGTTAAATCATCTCTCAGGCCAATTAAAGAACATTTTTTATAGGAGTATTGAAGAATGTGATTGGCTTTCTCAAGTTCTTTCAACTCATTTTTCATGACTTCTAATAAATTGCTCATTGCAGCCTGATACTTTTCTCAAGGGCCATTTTTACAAATGGATCACCCCTGTGTTTTGCTATCAAAAGGTCAACCTTCTGCTCCTCTATCCTTTCAAACAGTGCGGCCTTAATCGCAAGCTTATCGAAAAATTCCAGGTGATCGGATAAAACCAGGATATCTATATCTCCACCCTTTTTCAGCGCATCTGTCCTTGATCCAAATAAATAGACCTCAGCATCAGGATCTACCTTCCTCACTGATTCTAAAATTGCTTTCTTTTCTTTTTCTGTTAACCGCATATTATAATTATTATCAAAACCCTTGTTTCAAGTAAAGATATCTGCCTGTCAGTCTTTTATCTCATTTGATTCGTCTTTAAATCTTGCAGGCATAAGCTCACCGGCTATGCTGTAAAGATCCTTCCAGTGGGTAATTGTCTGCCCGACATCCCTTGTCCAGGGTGATATACCATAGTTAAGTGTTTTTGTTGAGTCCTTTGTATAAAACATCCTTAATGGCACCCTCATGTAAACACCCTTATGGTTATAGTCATCATTAAACTCAGGTTGATTGATATTGTCTGTATCTGTAAAGGTTATAAACATGCCAAGTATTAAACCTGTCTTGTATCTCCGGTTTACATCAAATTTCCAGCCCACATCACCGGCTAAAAACCTTCCGTATTGTGTCTTGAATGTTATGTCAAGGCCAGGGTAGTAATAATATCCATTTCCAAGCAGTGTGTACCTCTCCACATCCATCAGTTCAAACAGTTTTTTGGGCACACGCTTTTTCACCCAGTCTGATTCAATACCGAGTGCAATTCTGCCATCGCCAATAAAATAGAGGGACTCACCGCCAACGCCGGCATACATTAGATCAAAATATCCAAGGCTTACACGGCTGAACCACCTGTCAGAAAATCGCAGTATCTGGTTAATCATTAGTCTGTCAAAGGTGTAATTACCCTTTTTATACTTTGATATATCACTCCTCACAACATCATTGGGCAACTCTTCTGCTGTAGGAGATGAAATATTGGAATAGAAAGGCACGGTGAACCGGGCATAGGCAGATGCCCCTTTCCATAGATCAAATGTAACATAGGGCGCTATACCGGCTGAAAACTTCCAGAAACCTGATGGGTCATTCCAGTAAATATCAAGATCAGGGCCTATTTCCCATTCAAAATTAAAATCCTTTTTATCCGCTACCTTCAAATAGCTGCCAGCATCAGCCTGCTTAGTTTCACTTGCAACCTCAACCTTGAGGAGCTTATTCACAAATGTATCTTCAGGGATATCTCCAAGTATATATTTATCCATATGGTCAGGTTTTACTGACACCTTGATTAAAGGGTAATCCCCCTTTTTAACAACCGCTGTTAAGAGCTTTGTATCCTGAGGGGAGTTAAAAAGCATAAGCCTTAATACCCTTCCAGCCGCCTTCTGGTTTGAGAGATATTTATTATTCTGAAATTCACATATGATATCTTTACCATCTGTATAAACCGCTACATCATCAAAGCCTGCCTTTTTAGCAGCATCATAAATAGACTGGATTACCTCCCTGTTATCCCGCTCACTAAAAGTCCTTCTGTCTACTGGCAAAAGGGGGGCTGGATCTGGCTCCTGAGGGAGTATCTGATCACCAAGGAGAGAACCTACACTAAGGGAGAGGCCCAGGGTATCCCCGCGCTGAAAGGACACCCCCATATCAATACCCTTTATTATCCTTGCCCTTAAGCCAACGTTTACAGGCGTTTTGGCGCCCTGAGGCACACCCCGGGCGCTTGGAACATCATCTTCATATTTAATAGGGTTATACTCTGCCATAAACATGAACCGGTCACTCAGCTCAAACTCAAAACCGCCAAAAAGGCTGTAACTATTTGTAAAAAATTTAACCTGGCCCCCGCTGAACCTTTTACTCCCTATTCCAAATGTAAGATCAAGGGGGTACACCTGACGGCTCATAACAATATATTCACTTGTAAAAAGACCGGTTCCATGGAAATCATTAAATCCAATAGCAACAGCAGGCAGCTCTTTTGATTCCGGGAATATTTGATATTTAATATCAAAGGCCTTGTCTTTATTTGAGCCATAGTTCTCTGTAAGGGCAGGTATATTTGTTATTGCTGTCAATCGACCGGAAAACTCCAACCCGGGAAGTATGCCCATCCCTGCATTGATCCACCTGTATGGCGATGCAATAGCGCCACTAAATCTCACAACGCCATCTTCCAATATCCTTGCATTGGGGATCTCCATAAGACCTGTACCACCCCAGTTTGATGAGTTAATAAACTGCATGTCAGATGAAAATGAGATTTCAGGAGTTAGAAGCACTGTTAATGTCAATACAGAAAGTACAAAATTTGAAAGTCGGAAATTTAATTTATTCATAATGCTGATCAATGATTATTTTTTACAGATTGCGAAACCAGACCAAACTCCACTCAAAATGATAATAGCACTAAACCATTAAACCTTTTAACCTTCTTTCATTATAAGGGGGATGTCAACCTTAATATTGTTTATTTTCAATGATCTTGGCTCATTTTTTTCATAGTTACCTGCCTCTTTAATATTTGTAACTGGAAATAACCTAAATATTTATTTGTTTTATATTTTCAGGGAAGCGGATAATCTTCTTACTGTCCTACCCCAACTTTCCGACTTCAGATTTCCGGATTTCCAATTGTCTTATGAATTATTTGAAAAATATTTTTCAAGAAGTGGTGAATGTTGAGAATCAAAGGGGTTTACAACTGTAATGCCTCTCCAGATAAAACCCGTCTGTAAATCTTCACTCAAAAGCAGGCGACACTGGTTCTCTGCAGCAACAGCCATAATCAATGCATCCCATATTTGAAGCTTATGATCTACAGCCAGATCCATTGCTGCCTGAAATGATGCCCAGGAGGATTGGGCAACTTCATAACTGTCGGCCCAGCTTATAATTGCCTCTCTCGAAAGCATAGGCGCTCGTCCTGCCTTGCCTGTAAGGACCCTGAAGAGCTCCCCCAAAGTCTGGGCAGGGATAACGATCTCTTCAGCCGGCAGTCTCTCTAAAAGATATATCGCTTTACTACAGCGTGCCTCATCCCCTATCCCTTCTGCATATGCCAGGATATTTGTATCAAGGGCTATTCTCATCATTAATCATTATAAAGGTCTTCTCGTTGCCAATTCCGAACCCCTGTAACCGACTGGGACTTCAAACGAGATAGAAGAAGTTTTTTCATTGCGCCTTTTCTCATAGCGTCTGATGATATAGATGTTATCTTTGCCACAGGGGTCCCCCTCGAAAGGATGGTTACATCTTCACCCATCCGAACTTCCTTTAATATCCTTGAAAATTCACGATTTGCGGTAGCTGATGTTATAGTCTTCATATAAACCCACTGTTAAAGTAGTTAATTACACTACTTTAAAGGAAGGAAATCTGACTGTCAAATGTTTTTCCTTATTTATTAATGCTGCCCCATATGAAAGGAGCCAAATAACAAAAAAGCCGGGATAACACACCTTCCCCGACTTTTCTGACTTCTGATCTCTGACAACTATTTTCTACAGGTCTTTTATGTAACAGTACCCTCTTGATGCAATCAACTAATCATCTATGATTTGACCCAGTTCTCCACATGCAGGCCCGAAACTCTTTCAAATTCTTTGGTATTGCTGGTTACCAATATCATGTTCCGGGATCTGGCTAAACCTGCTATAAGAAGGTCATAAGGACCAATTGGCACTCCTACCTTTTCAAGCTGTGCCCGAATGGTTGCAGCTTCCATGGAAGAAGAGCGATCCAGACTAATAACGTTCAGTGGAATAAGAAATTTGTTAAGTGCATCCTGAGAACGTTGCCGATATTGACTTTTTTCTATCCCATATTGAAGTTCAAACAGAGTAATAGTTGAGATTGCAACATCCTGTGGAGAATGCTGACTGAATCGTTCAAGAACCTCCAATGGGTGCTTTTTGATGAGGTATATGCAAATATTTGTATCAAGCAAGTATCGCATTAGAGAGGCTCTCTCTTTTGCATATCAGGCTGATTACGACCTTCTTCCATAAAATCTTCCGGAAATTCGCTGAGAGACTCGAACAACGAGTCCCATGTCAATTCCAAGGGCTCTAAAATAATCTGATTACCGTTTTTGAATATTTTAACTTCATCCCCGGAAATTCTGAATGCCTTCGGCAATCTTACTGCCTGTGAACTTCCATTCTGAAATAATTTTGCTGTTTCCATTTTGCCACCCTTTATAAATATATATTTTTAGTATATACTTAAGGCCTCTAAATGTCAATTTTCAAAAACAGAGATACAGCCATTGTTAATTTTAATTGCCTTTATATGAGTAAAGATAATCGGTCCTACGTTCCTCGTATTGATTGCTCCCACAAAAATTACATTTTTTATCTTCCATTTTCTCTAGACAATACTCATTCTTCCCGACTTTCTCTTTTATTTCAGCAATGACCATATAGCCTTTTTTCGGTGCGTTTAATACCTGCCGAAATGATTTTTGATTCATTTTCCAGGGCAGCGGTCAAAATAGGGTTTAATTCACAATTTCGAGATGAAATAACCCTAACATCACTCATCTTTTTTCACCTCCTTGATGACTGCCTGCTGTTTTTTTTGCTTATACAAACCATGTGTACCTTTGAAAGCATTAACAAATAATATCTAATTTATAAAAACATATCAAGATTTGTCAGATGGCTAGAAATTCATTGGAAATATTAAAGCCTTCGGTTAAAAATGATGAAATCGCAGCAAATTAAACTGCAAGTGATTTTTCCTCATCTATTTTTTTTAGCGGCACTTCAATAACCCTTTCAGGTTTTTCTTCTCTCGCAAGCCTCTCCATTTCTCTTGAAACATCTGCTGAATAATATCTCTCTCCGCATTCATTACATACTTTAGTAGGAACATCTTCGATAACAGTTAACTTATTGCCCCATCTGAAATCCACTGTCACTTTTTTATCCTGCAAAAAACCTTTTTTGCAAAAAGAACAAATCATTATTTTTTATTTCCTCCGTGTAAACGGAGTAGGAATAGATACAATATCATCCACAGAAATTTCTTCATAGCCTCGTTCAAGTCGAGTATGATGTGATAAATAGAATGAACCTGCTTTCACTTTTTCACGCGCTAATTCTATGTAAGATTTCTGGTTCATCATCTAATCGAGAAAGCTATTTAGCTATAATATAAATCGTAATTTATCATAAACTCAAATTTAAAACAATTTTTCATTTATTTCCCGCCCTTTTTAATTTATTTGTTAGCGATAAATCAAAAATGAAGGTGGATTTTCTCTGTCTTTTTTCTTCTATCTTTTGTCTCTTTTCTCCGGTTTCAGGTCTCAGGTCTCTGATCTCTGCATTCTGACCTCCGGTCTCAGGTTTCC
>CAZXUA010000181.1:0-9110 GCA_964643755.1 uncultured Desulfatiglans sp.
CCGAGTGCGATTGACTCGTTTATCTGGACTGATTGCTTTAGAAAAATATCCGGTGAGTGAAGTTTTTTATCGGTTTTTTGCACTGCACAACCTTGCCGAAAGGACACAACTTACTTCAGGATGGTTTAAGCCTTTCTAATCTTGAATATTGAATTTTGAATATTGAATACTAGAGTTCTGACCCGAATCACCTCAGGAGTCTAATTTGAGGTCCCGTATTTCACCGTAACGTTTTTCAGAAGTGACTACTCTCCCACGCCAAAAGGTGAAGCTTTATGAAGAACTATTTTTATGTGCATTGAAAAATTCATAAAGTCATTGTCTGTGGTAAATATTGGAAATTTAAGTCTGTTTGCCACAGCGCAAATAAGAAAATCGGTATTTGAACCCTGCACACCCTTTGCCCGGCAGGTATTGAAATATTTGGCGGCTGTAACAAAATCTTCAGTAAGAACAGGGGGGTCAGGGAAATTTTCAAGGTGTTTCTGCAGTTTTCTGAACTGTGATTCACTGCGTATACCCGAAAGTATTTCCTGCCTTATGGGGCCGATCATCTGAACCTGATGTTCTTGTATCAGCCGGTATAGTTCCTGGACGCAGTCTTCTTGAAGCTGATTATTCCGCCTAAGTGCAAGCGACCATATACTGGTATCAACTATTACCTTCATGAGCGCTTTCTCTGTTTTTTATAATCATAATCAGGATCATAATCTATTGTACCAAACATCGATAGAATCTTTTCCTGTTCAAGATTTTGTATGTATTCAACAAGCGCCTTTGAGACAGCATCTTTTTTTGTTTTATGCCCCCCAAGCAGCACAGCTTTTTCAATCAGTTTATCATCCAACTGTAAATTTGTTGCCATAATAATCACCTCCTTCGCATTTATGCCCCATTTTACACATTGGGATGTGTGAACTCAAGGTAATTCTTCGTTCTTGAGTAACGAACCCAGGCTTTCATACTGCTTGTGAAGGGTGAGTTATAAAAGAGTTCTGATCTCTGTTTTCCGATTTCTGGCTTTATTTCTTTCACTAACAGCCTTCAGGCTAAAATGCTTCCCTGGCCCGGCATAACGTTGGCGACGACGGCAGTCTGCTTTTGACACTGACCTCTGACCTCAATCTTTTTCCAGTCAATAATGAAGGTCTGACCCCACTGTTTTTCTGTTTTTAATTAACCGCGGAACACGTCCGCCTTTGCATAAAGCTTCAGACGGACAGGCAAGCCCTGTTCACCCTGTTAAATAGATTTGTCAAATCTTACCATCGGTATTTAGCAGGGTAAGCCGGTGCTGTACGAATTTAGTTTGGTAAAGTTTTAAAAGTACTTTTTGAATAATTCTCCATTAATGCCTCGGGCATACCGCCTTCAGTGAGCACTACACGGTTTTTGATGAGCCATCGCCCGTTTTGCTTTACCAGCTCCGACCTTTCACGCCCGTACTCGTTGATTTTACCCTCTGTTGTCAGCAGGTCTGCCTTGATGCTGTGCCAGAGAAATGTCGCGACAGCCCTGTCACCCTGCACATCAATCTTCATGTTCGTTAACATCATCTCTGACACCCCCTCGGGTATTGCCTTTTCAGCCTTCGGCTCCTTTTCCTCATTTCCGCCGGCATTGAGCTGACCATATATGGCCTTGATCTCTTCCAGGCCGTTATAGACCAGGCCGTTTACCTCCAGCCTGCCGTCATCGGTGAAAAAGGACTTGAAATCATGCTTACTGTCAGGCCGGAACTGTGCATAATAATCGACAAACATATCCTCAATCGCGACACGCTCAATCAGTTTGGTCAGCTCAGGCGGTGTTGTCTGTTGAGGCGCCTCAGGTGCCCCGGAACAGGCAGCAATAAATCCCATTAAGGTAAGGATAACAATCAGTTTAAATTTCATTTTCATGGTTCCTCCTTGATTAAAGTTTTAATTTTATTGCGAAAGGCGCGAACAGCGCGAAATATATCTACCACGAAATACACAAAAAGCACGAAAGGTTTTTTTACTTTTCAAAATATATATTTTCGTGTGGTTCGTGTGGTTCGCGGTTCAAGAACTAAAGATTGTTAACAACGAAATACACTAAAAACACGAAAGTATTATTGGATTCAAGATTTACATCTTCGCTAACCACCTTCTCTAGAGCTATGGCGGTCGGATAAGCTATGGTGGTCAGAGGGCTTCCTACTCTACGCTCTTTGAGCTACATCGGGACAAGTCGACGGAGGGGCAAGATTCAAAAAATTAGATCAAAAACAACCGGATTTCATGGTTCAGTCTTTACCAGGGCCGGCGGGGGCTGTCTGAACTATTTTTTGATCCTGTCTGCGGTTCTTTTTTAAAAGCCTTTCATAGGCGTACCCAAAATATTCCATCTCCTCCTTTGTCCCGAGCAGATAACGGTGCACAGCATAGAAAGGGGGAATGAAAAAATCTTTTGATTTGAAAAACTCAAGATAATCAGCGTTATCAAGGATCAATCCTCCCATGAATGCATAAAAAGTTTCATGATATTTGGGGTCAAGCGGACTGTCTTCAGGGAAATGGAGCAAAATCATCTGTGCAAGTTTAACATTCATGGAGAGATGATCAACAAGCTTATTAATCCGTTCATTTAAAGACAACAGGGCGTCCTTATCATCCAGAAGCTTTACCATCCAGTTTTCACCAAAGAGTGAAACCTTTTTTCTGAAAATACGGATAGTGGCTTCATTTACCTTGTCAGCCAATTCACCCTCAGGCTCTTTGTTTAAAGTGAGGATGATTTCAGGCAGCACATCCTCTGCCAGAATTTTCGGATTAACAGAAATAAACAGGTCTCCGCCGGAAAGGATAAAATCCTTTACAGCGGCATTGATCTGCTCCTGTTTGCTTTTCTTCCCACACTTATACCGGTAATAATTAAGAATGCCGTTCATGTTAAAAAAGTCATCGGCAATGATCATGCCCTCAAATTTCAGGGAATTTCTCAGGTACCTTATGCCTTCCGAGGAGACAGACATGGGCCTGTTGCCGGATATTTCAGGCACTATTATATGGCCCAGCATGACCCATGAAGCCCCGCTTTGAATGGCTTTTTTATATGCCTGAACATGCGAGGTTATATCGCCGTTAAATTTTAAGACCTGATAATGAGAATCTCCAGGCGGCCACATGGTGCCTAGGAAATGTTTGATTGCCACCTCGACCCCTTCCTGACGATAGGCTATGATGGCATCAGCTGTAAGCTGAGTGACCACCTCAGGATCATTTCCAAATGGTGAAGGTTTTTTCCATTTGTACTTGATCCTTTCTGTTTCAAATGTGTGAGGGTCAAAAAAATCAAGCCGCCCGTTAAGGTTGATCTGGTATCCTTTTTCAGAAATTGATACTGCCATTTTTCTCGTCTTTTCCATAAAGGCTGTTATCAATGCGCGTTCTTCCGGGGAATTTGTAAGAAGCAGCGAATCAATATCAACAGGCCTCGTGGCTGGCTCCATTTTATTACAGGATAGATTCGCTGTGGTTTGCGCGAAGGACAGCGAGTGATCAGATGCGATTAAAATCAAAAGCATGCTGATGATAAAAATAGAGAGTAAGGCCATATTGATAGATCCGGTATGCCCTGTCACCTTTTGTAATCGAGATACTGAATGCTTCTCTGATGCAAACGATTCGCCAGTCATGGTGCAGCAGATTGTGAAACCGCCTTTGCTCTTGAGATTGAACATCTGTTAATACCTTTTTAGTATCACTGTATCTCAACAGCCCCTATATCACCAAGGCTGTTTGCCGGGCGAATATTATACAACTGGTCAAGGGTTTCACTGATAACAGTAAAGAGGGTTGCAGGAATACTGATCATCCTGATACTTGTGTTTTCCGTTAACGGGCCAAAAGAGAAAAGGTCATTCCATACCTCTGCTGAAATGACCGCCTGCCCAATCTCAGGTAAGCCTTCTGCAATAAGGGCATTATCAAGACGGTGCCAGAATTCTATATAGGGGTAATTATACAGCTCCTTTGGCCATGTCTGAAGTGGTCCGAACCAATGGGTATCAGCAAGTGTCAATATGGGATTTCCGTCCGGGTTTACATATGGCTGGTTTCCGGCTGTCTGTTTGTCTGTATCTACAGCGCCTAAATATGTTTCAAATGCTGAAGTGAAATCTGCGGCAAAACCGGAGATATCGTAATAATCTTCAAGCCGGTCAAGCATAATTTCAAGAAAGTTGTCATTTGCTGTATCATTAACACTGTATTCCCAGTATGTGCCGTTAACACTGTAGGTGCCCGCTGGTATCCGGTTAAGTGCGCTTCCCTGTGGCCTGTAATAGAGGACTGTTGGGTTACCCTGATCCACTCCTGCAGATAATAGATCATTTGAACAGGTAATGCCATTTGTCAGATCCAGCACATCTGATATGTTTACACCGTCTATATCTGTGCTTTGTTGATTACTGTTTTTATGAGGATAAAATCTTCTGCTAAGTGATCTCCAGTCCATTTCCCCAACCGGCACAAGAAGCTGGCTTAGATCCAGAACACCTATCCGGTTGTATCCCATGCTCATGAAATAGAAGGCTGATCCGGAAAATATATCATGATTATATGTTGACACGATGTTATTATTTGCATCTACTTCATTGACTCTGTTTCCTGCGATAATGGAGTGCCCTATGATGATATCTTCGGTGGCATGGGCATTTCCGATTGTTGCTGCAATACCGCCTGCCAGATTCTTTTTTCCAAGTTCAATTGTTCTTGGCCTTCCATAGACATCATTTTCAACAATGGTACAGCCTTTTATCACGATAGAACCGTTTGACATATATACGCCACCGCCTCTCCAGTAACCAAAGGGCACAGGTGATGAATAATCAACCATGTTCCTTGCTATTGTGGAGTTTACCAGTCTGAGTGTTCCTGCATTTCCTATACCCCCGCCATCAGAATATACACCACCTCCATATGCCATTAAACCGGTGATATGGTTGCCTGTAACAGATGACCTGGAAATAATCGATGTTGTCTCATAGGTCTCTCTTCCACCAACTGTAAAAACACCCCCTCCTGAAACCCCTGCGCCAGTGACTGTGTTACCAGCTACAGTGCAACCAGTCATTTCAATTATATCTGCATATATGCCGCCTCCAAAGGCGCCGCGATCTCTCGATGAGTCAAAATCACCTTCACAGTGGTTGTTATAAAGTGTGCAGCCTGTGAGCCTTGCTCTGCCCCAGACAGCTATGGCCCCGCCTCTTGCAAGTGTCCAGGGCTGCTCTGTGTTAGTTTCTGAGATATCCTCTGCAACACTTCGGCCCCCTGTTATAATTACATTGGTGATTGTCAGGTTGCCATAAACCGCGAGAACGCGTGCATCCTCTTTACCTGTCCAGGCAATAGTTATCCCTGATGGCAGGTCTGAGGCATCAATTACTACATCTTTTTGTGCATATAGGGCTGATTTTCCATAATCCCTATTAAAGTATCCTGCCAAATATGAAACAGGGCCGCTGGGCTCATCTCTCATGCCCATGACCTCGCCTTTGAGCGTGGTATGGTTTTCACCGATAATGGATAGCTCAATAGTCTTTCCATTAAGGCTCCGGGCAAATATGATTCTCTGCCCGTTTTTTGCCGCAGCAAGGGCTGATCTGAGTGTAACAGTGTCTGATAGAGGGCTCAGGGTATCATCAAGGCTGTTTACAGTAATGGTTTCTGATTGCGGAGGTTTATCACCATTACCTGAACTGTCAGAAGAACATGCCGCCAACAATGATATTGATAAAATAAACATGGTAATTGAAATAAAACAATTTCGGATCATAATATGATTTCCTCTATTTTAATTGTGAGATAATTTTTTTAATATGCTGTTAAATTATAACCATGGGCTTTTTATAAAGCAATTATTACCTTTAGATGTATGCTTGACAAAGGGTATGCTTAAAAATAGTATCATCTTTCTCACAGATCTTTGATTTTCTTTTAGTTTTAAGGTCAATTTTAACCTGAAAAATATAGGAGATGCCATGAAACGAATAATCTTAACAATTTTAACAGCCTCTATTCTATGCCTTTCTTTTTCAACAGGCGCATCAGTCAAGGGTGAATGCAACCGTGAATGTCTTGCAGGGTTTATGACAAAATATCTAAATGCGCTTATTGCCCATGATGCATCAAGACTGCCAACAACCAAAAATGTAAAATATACTGAAAACGGTGTGCGCATTAATCTCAATGACGGCCTGTGGAATACAGCATCTGCCATGCCCACCTATCGGGTTGATGTAATTGATGAAAAATCAGGTCAGGTAGGGCTTCTTGGCAGGATTAATGAAAACGGCAATAACAACTGGTATGCTGTAAGACTCAAGGTTGAAATGGGTGAGAAGGTCTCAGAGATAGAGGCACTGATTGTTCGTACTATTTCTATGGCTTCTCCACCGGAAGGGGGTATAAAGGAGCCTGCTGATCCACACCCCCTTATGATGCAGATTATTCCGGATGATAAACGTCTGCCGCCATGTAAATTAAAGGAGATAGGAAATAGCTACTTTACCGGTCTGGATACAGAAAATGATGGAGCAAATGTGCCATTTGACCCTGAATGCCAGCGCCGTGAAAACGGGGGTGTAATGGCAAATAATCCTGATTCACCCGAAGGCAGTATGCAGAGGATGGGTTGCAAAGCACAGTTTGACACCCATTTTTCAACCATAGTTACAGATATCAGGGAACGCAGGTTTATAGCTGACCCTGTTACCGGTCTGGCCTTTGGATGGGGTTATTTTGACCACGACGGTACGGTTGAAAAGATGGCGGTTACCCTTGATGGCAAAATGACAGATGTGACAGGAATGTTCCGCCAGCCATTCTCATTTTATATTGCCGAGATATTCAAGATAGTGAATGGCAGGATCAGGCAGATTGAAGCGGTGCTTACAACCGTGCCTTATAATATGGAATCGGGCTGGTAGGAATAATGTTCAAGGCTCAAAGCTGAAAGTTTAAGGATGTAGACTATAGCAGGCTAAAGAGAAAAAAACTAGACGCTTATCCATCCTCCGCAGCAGTGTTGCGAGGGATGGATAAGCTGAGATGCAGGTTTTATGATGGACACTAATTAAGCTTAAATCCTATGGGAAGCACTGCAAAACACTTTACCTTTTTGTCGTTAACTACAGCAGGGTCAAATTTGTATTTGACAATAGCCGCAAGGGCTGCCTGCTCAAAAACCCCTGCCGGTTCAGCCTTTATTACCTCCGGGTTTTGAACCTGGCCGTTCTCATCTACAACAAACCTGATAACTACCTTGCCTTCAATTCCCCTTCTCTGTGCATCTAAAGGGTAGACAGGTCTAAAAGGTCTTAAGACACGGGGATTGCGGTCAACCTGACCAGGTGTAAAAATATCGGGAATCTTTCGAGGTGCTGTAATAATATCATCTGGTTTTACGACAGGTATCGGGATGTTGCCTATTCTATTTATTCCATTGTTAAAATCAGGCAACACTTCAATTGCTGGTCTGTCTGGTGCTGTGGTATTTGTCGGGTTAATGGGTTTTGGTGCGATTATATCTTCTTCAACCGGATCAGGTATATCTGGTACAGGGGTATATTTAATAATCACCGGTGTATGATTTTTGGTTGGAGGGGGAGGGGTGAATTTTACAAGCTGTGCACAAAGTATGAGAAGCAAACCTGTGATTATTAATGCTGCTAAACCGTTTAACATGGGAAAGTTAATACCTGGATTACGTAGTGCCGTCATGATTACTCTCCTTTCAGAATTATGTTTAACTGCTTTTAACTATTCGCTTCTCCTTTTCATGCTTAACATTATCACACTCTCTGGCCTTATAATAATTATTTTACCCCATAGAGTCAATCGGTATATTGAGATTTCTTGACAAAGAGATAGAGCGACAATATTATACGCCCGCAATAATTCAAAAAAAATTAATTTTTTTCCTGCCCCTTGCAGGGACTTCTTATCAACCATTTTTCATTTGTTATTCCGACGGGATAACATAAAAAAAGGAGGTCCAATGAATCAGCAAACAGTCAAAACTGCATCTTATGCCTGGGTCATATTAATCGCTCTTTATATGGCCACTCTGTCAACTACTCTTAACCTGTTTAAATTACCGCCTCTCATGACCACAATACAAACAGCATTCAGTGTGGACATCGTCAAAGCAGGCAATCTGATGTCTGTCTTTTCGATTATGGGATTTATCCTTGCATTTCCCGCAGGCTTTATCCTGAAGAGATTTGGTATTAAGATGACCGCATTGATTGCTGTTGGCGCATCGGCGATCGGGCCTATAATAGGTGCATTGGCCAAAACATTCGCAATACTTTATGTTGGCCGTTTTATCGAAGGTGTGGGAATGGGTCTGATTATGGTAACAGCCCCTCTGGCTATCAGTGTATGGTTTCCTCTAACCAACCGTGCGCTACCAAATGGGTTATGGGCGAGCAGCGTAGGAGGGGGTAACATGGTTATGCTCCTTATCGCCCCATCAATAGCTGTGTCATACGGATGGGCCTCTGTATGGTGGGCAACAGCAGGATTTTCTATTCTCTCTTTTATTGTTTTTGCCATCCTGTTCCGTATGCCGAAACAGACAGAGATGGATAGTGCACCAGCCCCTGTCGCTCAAGAGAATGTGCCCAGTCTGACAGATGATTTTAAAGATGTAGGCAAGGGTATGGCTAATAAAGATTTCTGGATGATTGGTATCGGATTTGGGGCCTACAACCTTGTTGCCATGGCTTTAGTAACCTTTTATCCTCAATTTCTGGAAATCGTTCGTGGTTATTCCCTCACTTACGATAATGGCGTTCTCATGCATGCATCTTTTGTAACGGCCCTGATCCTTGGAATCCCAATCTTCACAGGGCCAATAGGCGGCTACATATCTGATCGTCTGGGCAAACGCAAAATCATGATTCTTATTCCATATATCCTGATGGCATTAACATTCCTTTTCCCATTCAAGGTAACAGGGTCATTGATTACGTTGTATGTGATAATAATAGGGATTGTAAATGGTCCTCTTGCCGCAGTTCAACTGGCAGAGATCGGAAGAGCACACGTCTGAACTCCAGTCACGAGATTCCATCT
>CAZXUA010000182.1:0-1120 GCA_964643755.1 uncultured Desulfatiglans sp.
GGTTTGCGCCTTGCAGCTTGATTCTTTTTCTGCTAAAAATCGGTACTGTCAAGTACAGATGAAAAAAAGATATATCTTCAGAAAGATGTCACTATTAATAAGGTAAATATAAGGTCTGACCAGTTTTCACAGGAGGTGGAACTGGGGAAATCCTCTTCATATGATCTCAGCCTTGAACTCTTTAGCGGTAATAATGATGCCTTTAAACTTGAGGTAATAAATTTACCCAGCCAGATCAATCGTTATTTTTTAAACTTTGGTTCTGAAACACGCCTGAGTTATTTTAAATTTACAGAAAGCACCAGTACCCAGAAGGTATCATTAAAGGTGTTCCTGCCGGACCGTGCAAGTGACTCCATTATTGTGGGGCAGTCTATCAAGTTCTATGTGCTGGCTATTCCTCAGAACCGGGTTGATGAGATAAAACTGGATTTCTCAAAACAATACAGCGAGGAAGAACTCATTAACATGAATGTAGGTTTTATAAAACTTGACCTTGTCCCCAGGGGCACAGGGGAACTGCTGGTAAAGGCGCAACAGCTCTTCTTTTCCATAAACCCCGGTGATGCTGTGCAGGTGCCGGTTGACCTTGTTAACAAGGGGACAAGGGGGCTTGATAATGTGCAGATAGATGTGGATCTGCCCCTTAACTGGTCCCACTCTATTGAGCCAAAGACTATTAATCACCTTAAGGTGTCTGAAGAAAAGAGGGCCATAATCACCATTACCCCTGGTGAGGATGTAGCTGCTGGGCGTTATGAGATAAGAGTAACCACAAAGTCATTATCTGATGAGCAGCCCATAACAGGAGAGGATAAGACTATAAATGTTGAGATCAAACCTGAAACCAACCTGTGGGGGATATCAATAATAATATTACTGATATTGGGGCTTGTAGGCGGGATGGTTGTATTCGGGATAAAGTTGTCAAGACGTTAAAGGGCTTATTATGTCGTGCAATTATCCATCATATCGATGCGTTACCGGAAGGGCACGATGCGTCGTGCCCCTACAGTCTGATATGAAATGCAATTATCCGCTATTGCAAAATATTATGTAGGGGCAAGCTGCAGCGTGCCCGCATGGAAAGGCTGGATGAGAGAGGTCAGTGGAGGTAGAT
>CAZXUA010000182.1:1130-9095 GCA_964643755.1 uncultured Desulfatiglans sp.
TGGAGGTGAGATTTAAGAGGGGCAAGATGGCAAAGGGTATAGCCTGAAATTATATATTATACCGGTGCGATCTGTAGGGGCACAGCGCCTGTGCCCGCAGTGGTGGCAGGATCGTAATATTTTCTGGTCAGGCATTAAGCCCGACCAGAAAAATATATAAAATAAAGAATGGGGTTTTAGGCTCAATGTTGTTGATTAGTACCCGTGTCAGATTTTTCGACCATAGAGACAGGTTTTAAACCTGTCTCTACACCGGAAGATGTCAGCCTGGGGAAACGTTGTTTAAAAAAATACCTGATTCAACAGCAATGCCTCTCCCTTAATGGGAGAGGTTAGGTGAGGGTGAAAAGCAGATGTAATAGCTCTTAGCGCTTTACATTATGCAGATTCATTCTTCCCCCTCCCCCAGCCCCTCCCACAAGTGGAGGGGAGATTTATACTGGAAGCATTATTATCGTTAACAGTGTGGGGGATTACGCTCCACATAAGTATAATGAATATCAAACAGGAGATAGCCACAAATGACAGAGTCAATTAATTCCAAATCAGAAAATCAGGTAGTCCTTGAGGCAGATAAACTTACCAAACGTTATGAGGATGGGGTGCTTGCACTTGATGCGCTCTCATTTATCATAAAGAGCTCAGAGATATATGCAATGCTGGGGGCAAACGGTGCAGGAAAGACCACCACCATAAATCTCTTTCTGAACTTTATTGAGCCAACATCAGGAGAAGCAAGGGTGATGGGTATTGTGACCCACAAGGAGCCGCTACTCGCCAAAGAAAAGCTCGCCTTTGTCTCAGAGAATGTCATGCTTTATCAGAATTTTACTGCCATACAGAACCTTGACTACTTTGCAAAACTGGGCGGAAAGAAAAATTACACAAGGGATGACTACCGAAATGTTCTGCTAAGGGTAGGTCTTCAGGAAGAGGCACATAACAAGCGCCTGAAAGGTTTTTCAAAAGGCATGCGCCAGAAATGCGGGATAGCAATAGCAATTCTAAAAGATGCACCGGCTATTCTACTTGATGAACCCACATCAGGCCTTGATCCAAAGGCAGGCTACGAGTTTATACAACTGCTGGACAACCTGAGGAGCGAAGGAAAGTCCATACTCATGTCCACCCATGACATATTCAGGGCACGTGAGATATCAGATACAGTGGGGATAATGAACCAGGGCAAACTTGTGATGCAGGCAGGAAGGGATGAGCTTACTGACAAAGACCTTGAGCAGCTCTACATGAAATACATGGCAGGGCATATGGAGGCAGCAGCATAATATATGTTGAAGCTTATAATATATAAAGAACTACGAGAAATAATCGGTTCTACAAAGTTTGCAGTTACCTTTGGGATATGTGCAATCCTCATAATCCTATCTTTTTTTGCCGGGATTAAAAATTATGAGGCCCGCCTTGAAGAATACAATGCTTCTACTGCAGCTAATCTTCGCACATATAAAGATACCACTGACTGGGATCATGTGAGGGATCACAGGATTGTTCTTACACCAATGCCGCTTGCCTCCCTTATTATCGGGCTTTCCAATGATGTTCCAAGAAATGCATACATAAATGGCCGTGATATCCCCACACTGAGCGGAAGCAATTACAGCCAGCAACCTGTTTTTTCAGTATTCCGGTTTCTGGATCTTGAATTTGTATTCCAGGTCATATTCTCTCTTTTTGCAATCCTGTTTGCCTTTGATGCCATAAATGGTGAGAAGGAAAGGGGGACACTGAGGCTGTCATTTGCCAATTCAGTCCCAAGGGCCGGTTATATACTTGGCAAACTTGCAGGATCATTTCTGGCACTTGTACTGCCCCTGCTTATCCCAATTCTTACAGGAGTGTTATTGATACCGGTAATGGGAATATCGCTAACGTCAGATGAATGGATAAGGCTGGGCCTTTTTATCCTGTGTGGAATGCTTTACCTAGGGGTATTTCTTACACTGTCTGTGTTCATTTCCAGTTTAACACAGCGGCCTTCAACCTCATTTCTTTTTCTTCTGGTTATATGGGTATGTTCTGTGCTTATTATCCCAAGGGCTTCAGTTTTAATTGCAGGGAATACGGTTGAAGTCCCTTCTTCAGAAGAAATATCAGTAAAAGTCTTCCAGCTTCAGAGCCAGAACGCCAGAACTATCGATCAAAAGCTCGGAGAAATTTTTCAGCAGTTTCTGCAGGAGTTAAGGCAGAGTCGTGATAAAAGCGTTGAATTTCAGCAGCGCAGACAGGAAGAACTTTATGGAGAGGTAGATAAATTAAGGGAAGATCTTGACAGAAAAGTTGATGATTTTACAGGCAGGCTTAATGAAGATCGAAGGAACAGGCAGATCAGACAGGAAAAACTTGCCTTCAGCATTTCCCGCATTTCGCCGGCAGCAGCGTTCTCCCTTGCCGCTACAACATTATCCGATACATCTATGGAAATTAGAAATCACTTTTTGGAAAGCGCAAAGGCATACTCTAAATCCTTTGCTGATTTTTTTCGGGATAAAACAGGTAAAAGCATAGACAGCAAAATGGTTTTCGACCTGGATCAGGAAGAAAAAAAGAAACAGCAGCTTCCCATTGATCTTAGCGAGATTCCGAAATTTGTATATCAGACGCCTGACCTGCCGGTCATTCTACATGATGCACTGCCTGATATTGCCCTGTTGATTCTATTTAACCTTGTTTTTTTTACAGGTGCGTTTATCGCATTCCTGCGCTATGACCTTCGATAAAAAAGAGAGAATAACATGATTCTTACATTAATAGAAAAAGAGTTAAAATCAATTTTAAGCAGTCCAAAGTTTGTAGCGGTCTTTGCAGTTTGCTCCATCCTGATAGTCATGAGTGTTTATATAGGTATAGAAGAATATAAAACTGCAATGACCCATTATGAAACTGTAACTGCCCAGGTAACCCAACAGATGAGAGAGGAAACAGCCTGGAATGATTTAAATCCAAGAATAATACGCTATCCTGATCCGATGCAGATTTTTGTTTCAGGAATAAACAATGATATAGGCAGACAGGCTCAATTAACAATGTATGGGACAGCGGACCTCTCCAGCAGTAATTACTCGGAAAACATGATTTTTGCCGTTTTCAGGTCCATGGATCTTATGTTTTTAGTACAGATAGTACTTTCACTTTTTGCAATACTTTTTACCTATGATGCAATCAATGGCGAGCGTGAGATTGGAACATTAAAACTGAGTTTTGCCAACCCTGTCTCACGAACAGGTTATATAATCTCCAAAATCATTGGTTCATGGCTCGGTCTTGCGATACCGCTCCTTATTCCCATCCTGCTTGGAGTAGCGCTTGTGCTTTTATACAAAATACCCATGACTGCTGTAAACTGGGAACAGCTTGCGCTTTTATTAGGGATGTCAGCTCTTTATTTCAGTTTTTTTATCTGCCTTGGTGTTTTCTATTCTTCCCTTACAAAGAACTCATCTGTATCCTTTTTATATTTACTTGTTTTATGGGTTTCTCTTGTTCTTATCATACCAAGAGCTGGTGTTATGATAGCAGGTCAGTTTGTGAAGGTTCCAACTGCATCAGAAATATCATCACAGATATCGCAGAAGTTCAGTGAATTGACTAAAGAGTATATTGCTACATCGAATAGATTATTAAAGGAGCATATGGATAGACTTGAAGGTCTGGAACGTGAAGGCATTACCTCAAGAGAGGAATTTCTTAGACGATCTAAAGAGTTCATGGATGACTATACAAAAAAATCAAATGCAGCCCATGAAGAGGAGGTACAACAATTAGCAGAATTTGATGCCGCCATAAAGGAAGACTGGCGTAACAGAAAGGCAGTACAGGAAAGACTTGGATTTTCATTATCCAGAATATCTCCTGCATCAGCCTACCAGCTTGCTGTTATGGATCTGGCAGGGACAGGCATGAGCCTGAAGACAAACTACGAGGATCAACTGCGCACATACAATGATCTTTTCAATAAATTCCGGACTAAAAAAATTGCAGAATCGGGAGGAAGCGGGTATTCGAACCCTCTAGGAAATAAAAAACCCGAACCGCTTGATCTTAGTGAGATGCCTAAATTCAAGTATATTAATCCAGATTTAAACAAGGTATTACAATTCACAGTAATTGATACAGCTATAATATCTGGTTATATACTCTTAATCATTGCAGGGACATTTATCGCATTTCTTCGTTATGATGTAAGGTGATAACCATTTTTATTATAGAGGGGTTTATAGTATCGGCTATGTTTCAACCTTTTTTTGTGGACAATGATTACACCCAATGATGTCAATAACTTTTGCGGAGAATGTGTTTATGTAAATTGCATAATAAAATGGGCACGATGCGTCGTGCCCCTACGGTCTGAAATGATAGCAATTATCTGCTATTACAATGTATTATAGTAGGGGCACAGCGCCTGTGCCCGCAGTGGTGGCAGGATCACAATAATTTCGGTCGGGCATAAAGCCCGCCCCTACGAAGAATTGGGGTTACAGAGCGTGGAGTTTTAGGAACAATGTTTTTGATTAGTACCCGTGTCAGATTTTTCGCCCGCAGAGACAGGTTTTAAACCTGTCTCTACACCGGAATATATCAGCCTGGGGAAACGTTGTTTTCAATAAAATTACCTGATTCAACAGAAATCCCTTCCTCGATGGGAGAGGCCAGGTGAGGGTGTAAAAGAGAGGCAATATCGATCATGTTGAAGCTCATAATATTCAAGGAACTAAGGGAGATTATCCTCTCCACAAAATTTGCAGCCACCTTTGGCGTCGGTTCAATCCTTATTATTTTAGCCTTTTATACAGGCATAAAGAATTACCAGGCCAGTGTTCAGGAATACAATGCCTCTAATGCTGCCGAACTTAGCCAGTTTGAAACTGCAAAAAATTGGAGTGAGGCTCCAAGGCATACAGTATTTCTTCCACCAGAACCTCTAGCATCCCTGGTTTTAGGAATATCCAATGATATCGGGAAGTCTGGTGTTATTTATGACAGAGGCTATCAGGCATTTCGTGACAGTAGATACAGCGTGAATCCGGTCTTTGCAGTATTTCGTTTTCTTGATCTGGAGTTTATATTCCTGATCGTTCTCTCTCTATTTGCAATTCTGTTTGCCTTTGACGCCATAAATGGTGAGAAGGAAAGAGGGACTTTAAGGCTCTCATTTGCCAGCTCTGTGCCCCGTGCTACCTTTATTATCGGTAAAATAACCGGCTCCTTTGCGGCTCTTGGGTTACCTTTGCTTGTCCCAGTGCTTATTGGTCTGCTGCTTCTGCCTGTAATGGGAGTCCCTTTATCAGGTGATGAATGGATACGCCTTGTCATCCTGATTGTATGCGGCATGCTCTACCTGGGGGTATTTTTAACGCTCTCAGTCTTCATTTCATGCATTACGAAACGTTCATCAAGCTCTTTCCTGTTTTTGCTGTTAATATGGGTATGCTCGGTATTGATCATCCCCAGGGCCTCGACATTGCTCGCCGGAAATATGATTGAAGTTCCATCAACATCAAAGATTTATTATCAGAGGCTCCAGATGATGAATCAGCAATCCAGAGAATACCTCACAAAACTTAATGAAATCTATGAAGGCTTTTACAAAGAATTAGCTCAAAGCGGAGATACGAGCCCTGAGGCAATAGATCAGACACAAAAGAAAATTTCAAAGACCCTGGAAAATATCCAGGCAGATATGGATAAAAATATCAGCGTATATGTAAACCGCCTTAATGAGGAGCGTTATAACAAACAGGTTCAGCAGGAACGACTGGCGCTCGGGATAGCACGATTATCTCCATCTGCGGTATTAACCCTGGCATCAAACGAATTATGCGGCACCTCTCTTGAGCTGAGAAACAATTTCAGGGAAAGGTTGGCGATTTATTCCGGGGATTACTACGACTTTATTGAAAAAAAGCAAAAACAAAATTCCGGAGATATGCAGACATCCAGCCCGGTTAATCCGGCTGAGATCCCGGAGTTTATATATCAGCCAAATGAGCCGGCTGTCATTATGCAAAGGGTTTTTCCAGATATTGCCATACTGTTTATTTTTAATCTGGTGTTTTTTTTGGCCGCATTCATTGCCTTTTTGCGATATGACCTCCGTTAAATAGAGAGATTGCCATGCTTAAAACATTAATTGAAAAAGAGTTAAAGGCCATACTTCTGAGCCCCAAATTTGTCGCGGTTTTTTTTTGTCTGCTCTATTCTTGTTATTTTGAGTATATACATAGGAATAGATGAATATAAAACTGGAGTCAGACATTATGAGACAATAAATACCCAGCTCTATCAGCAAACAAAGGAGCTGACAAGCTGGTCAAGTGTGCGCCTGAATATTGTGCGCCGTCCTGATCCGATGCATATTTTTATTACCGGGGTTAATAATGATATTGGCAGGCAGTCTCCTATTATCAGAGGAGATATCATAAAACTTTTTGCCAGCCGATACTCTGATCAGCTTCTTTTCGCAATATTCAGGTCACTGGACCTTATGTTTATTGTACAGGTAGTCCTCTCTTTGTTTGCCATTCTCTTCACATATGATTCCATCTGTGGTGAAAGAGAAACCGGAACGCTGAAACTTAATTTTACCAACCCGATACCACGTACAACCTACATCCTGGCAAAGGTTGCGGGGTCATGGCTTGGCCTTATGATACCTCTCATAATACCTCTTGCAATTGGGATTGCACTGGTATTGATCTGCAGTATACCCATGACAACGGCGCACTGGATTCGGTTTTTTCTGCTGATATTTATGTCAGGTCTGTATTTGAGTTTTTTTGTCTGCCTGGGGGTACTCTTTTCTTCCCTCAGCAAAGTTGCTTCCAGCTCTTTTTTATACCTGCTTGTAATATGGATTAGTTTTGTCCTGATCATTCCTCGTGCCGGGGTAATGATGGCGGGCCAGTTTCTATCGGTACCTACTGCTGCAGAAATATCAGCAAAACTTTCTGAAAAAAGCAGAGATACATCCAGGCAACTTTCCGAATGGTTGTCCCGGCGTTCAAGTGAAATCCAGAAAAGTATTGAATATTTAAACGATGAAGATCGGCAAAACAAGGCGAATGAATTGCAGGAACAATACAGCAAAGATGTGACAAAAAAATTTTCGGAGCTTAACCAGGAGGTAGATAAATACCATGTTTCATTGAATGAGGAGTGGCGTAACAGGAAGATTGAACAGGAAAGGCTTGGATTTTCTTTGTCAAGGTTCTCTCCTGCATCTGCCTTTCAGCTTGCCGCCATGGAACTCTCCGGTACAGGGTTAAGTATAAAAACGAGATATGAAGATCAACTGCAGGCATATAAAGAAATTTTCAACACATTTATTACCAAAAAAGAAGATAAATCAGGCGGAATATTTGCACAGGTTTCTAAAGATAATAAACCTGAAAATATTGATACCAAGGATATACCTCAATTTATCTATATAAACCCTGACCTGAAACAGGTGCTGCAATCCACGGTGATTGATATAACCATAATATCATTTTACATCTTGATTACCATCGCCGGGACATTTATTGCTTTTATCCGCTATGATGTGAGGTAAAAAAGAGGGGATGCTTTGATTCGAGCAAGACACTGCTATAAAAAGTAATTTCTTGACAATTTAACACTAACATATTAATTTATTAGCGAATCTGAACCTCAGCATAACTGGGTAGTAGGATTCACCCGGGGCCGAAAGGTCCCTTTTTTTATATCCAGACAATCCCATCCGGGTTTTTTGAAGATGCTACAGTACATAAAACCCCTTTCAATCTTTTAAAAAAATTCTGTCCGGACTTACTCTTAATATATGATGAAGGGGCAATGCTTTGATATAATGCAAAAGCAACCACATCGGCAGCTTGAATAAAATATGATTTTTCCGAATCTTTAAAATAAGGATCTTCTACAAAGTTAGAAATCATTAGATTTCTATACCCTGTACCATATTCAGCCTGA
>CAZXUA010000183.1:0-9074 GCA_964643755.1 uncultured Desulfatiglans sp.
TGTTCATCCAGAAAGAGGCTATTTCTGGATGAAGCTTTCAGCATTCAGCTATAAGCTGTCAGGCAAATCCTTGTTTTATAAGCCTTTTACTGAAAGCTGATCGCTTTCATACAAAAATCATATTTTATGGATGGCCGCATTCATATTCATATTTATCAAACAAGGTTTCGGCCTGGCACATGGAGAAGAGGTGTCTGGGGCAGGGTTCATGTCCAAAGGTGCAAGGATAAATAACCGCCATTTTTATGACATCAGGCCATTTAATTGGACTTAAAAATAGCCCGGTTTTCATGGAAATCCTTTAAAACAGGCATGGTGAAGCCTATAATGGTTTTGGCACAGTTCCTGCTAGTTATTTTTATGAAGTATTGTTTTTAAAGCCTTTTGGGCTCCACAGGAAAGGGAACAGTCGGAGAAATATATGAAGGTTGTATGTTCATCATGCAAGGTGCAGTTCAATATACCTGATGAAAGGCTGCCAAAGGGTAAAAAGATTGCCTTCCCCTGCCCTAAATGTAAGGGGATTATTGAACTGGACTTGAGCGGCCCTGATGAATCAGGCGCTTCCGGGACAGACGTCAGCCAGCAGGACTTTTTAAAGGGTGATGCGCTTAAGAAGAAGATCCTGAAAAGTATAAGGGATCTTCCCCCAATGCCCCAGACTGTTATAAAGGCAAGGGAGATCATGGCAGACCCCAATTCTGATTTTAAGTCTTTGGCAAGATTATTTGAGACTGATCAGGCAATAGCCACAAAGGTGCTCAAACTTGCCAATTCACCCTATTACGGGCTTGGTGGCAGGGTATCCTCTATCCAGCATGCCTCTGTTGTCTTAGGTCAAAAGACCCTCGGGGAGTTGATCACCATGGGCGGCGCCTCAAGCCTTTTATCAAAAAGCCTTGAAGGATATGGTCTTGATGCAGGGGCCTTATGGAAGCATTCACTTGCAGTTGCCTTTGGCGCCAAGATGATAGCAGAGATGAAACAGCCGGCTTTAACAAATGATGCATTTACAGCAGGCCTGATACATGATGCAGGCAAGCTTATACTTGATAAATATGTAGCAGAGCGGTGGCAGCTTATTGAGGCCTTTATGGGAAATGAGGGGGCCACCTTTCTTGATGCGGAAAAATCCATACTTGAACTTGACCATTCGGAGGCGGCCTTTGAGGTGTGCGGGGCGTGGAATATTCCAAAGGTCCTTACGATTGCAATAAGATATCATCACAGTCCGACAAGGTCACATGATAATATGCTCGCCTACATCATTCATGTTGCGGATGCAATAGCCATGATGACAGGCCTAGGTATTGGTATTGACAGCACCTTTTATGTAATGGATGAGAAGGCCCTTGGATTTGTAGGCATTAACGAAGCTGATATAAACAGGATAATGACCGAAATTATTGAATCGGTAAAAAAGATATCGGAATAAACCTTAATTATGTCCAGTTACTATGGAAAAACGCAAATGAGATATAGACTGCAAATGGCTTTAATCAGGGTACAGGGATATTTTTATGGGCAAGATTAACGAACAGCACCTGCTTGATGAAATTCGATACGATATAGAACATAAGGATATTATTAAGGCCAGACTTGTGCTTGCTGAACTGGATAGTGTTGGGCCTGAGACCCAGAAAAAGGCGCTCTATGAGGTCAGCCGCGCGGAAGATCAATTATGCATACCACTGCTCGCAGGGGTTATTGGAAATAATATGGCCATTGTGGAGACCTTCCCCCAGATAAAGGAGACGATGGTCTCAAAGATACTGGATAACCCTGATGTGCTTCTGGAATTGCTCTCCGGCAGGGGAGATACCATATCCAGGATGATACTTATTGAAACAGCCGGTGAGATCCAGCTTAACAATGCAGGTGAAAAGCTTCTTGATATACTCAAGAAGGAAAACGATCCAGTTTTAATAGGCGCCGCTGTTACATCACTGGGCATGATTGGTGAGGCTAAGGCAGTAGAGGCCATAAGCGAGTTTCTTTATTCAAACTCAAGGGATCTTGTTATCTGTGCGGTAAAGGCACTGGGACAGATAGGCAGCGGGGCCGCTGTCAACAAGCTCTATGACAGGCTTGGCGGTGAGACAGATCTGGACATGCTCATACTTGATACCATAGCAGGGCTGCAGATCAATGAGGCATATGAAAGGCTTAATGATATATTAAGCTCGGAATTTGTCCATCTGAGGACTGCTGCAAAGAAAAAGCTCGTTGAGATAGGCTCAATGAGCGTAAGGTATATGATAAAAAACCTTTCCCTGAAGGATAAGGATATTGTAATACATTCGCTTAATGTACTGGGAGACCTTGGAGACGGTTCAGCCATACCACCTATCAGAAAGCTCCTTTTTTCACACCCTGATGATGCGAATGTCAGGTTTGCCGCATATGAGGCTCTGGGCAGGCTTCCCCTCGATAAAGGGGCATTTACCCTTGCATCTGGCCTTGAAGACCCTGTGGATAATGTAAGGTCAGCAGCGGCAAGGGCCATAGAACGAAACTACAACACCGTGCTCTCAGGCGGTATTAAAAACATGATCAAGTCAGGTGATATGAATGCACTCAATATCATCACAACAATAATTGATGCCCAGTGCGAAAACATCTTCATGGACCTTATTGAAGATGATGCATTCAGGAATCCCGCTATACAGTATCTGATGAAAAAGGCTCATCCTGATGTAAAGGCAGGTTTTTACAGGCTGCTAAAGGACTCAGGCTTTGATGAACTGGCAGACAAGATTGCCTCTGAAAAGGAGAAGAGGGCCAAGGGAAAACTAAAGGTCTTTGCAGTCGATGATTCAAGGATGATCCTTAACATCTACCGATCCGTGCTGCACAACCTGGGGTGTGATTCACTCCTTTTTGAGTTCCCTGCAAGGGCAATAGAGGTAGTAAAAAAGGAAAAGCCGGATATCATACTGACAGACCTGAACATGCCGGATATTTCCGGTATTGAACTAACTAAAGAGATACGAAAAATCTTCAGCAAGGAGCGTATGCCCATAGTAATGGTCACCACCCAGGATGAAAGCAAGGATTATGAAGAGGCATACAGGGCAGGTATCAATGAAATACTAAGAAAACCGTTCACTGAATCCATGGTGGGGGACATCCTTAAAAAGATGACCGGATATGTAAAGCCGTAGTCCTCTCAACTCACCGGTCTTGCCGGTACATACTGTATCTTGAACTGGACAGGGGTAGCCTTTTTAAGCCCGATCCTTGCCAGGTAGGCATAGGAATCCTTCAAATCGAGTGTTATCTTTGATTCATGCGCCTCATTGTGATATTCAAAATCCTTGAAAACACGGTGTGTGCGATACCCCTTCACAGCCCTTTTATTTACCATCTTGGGATAGATCATGGCCACCTTGATCTCTTTTCCGGGTTTGGGCTCAACAGGCAGGTGTATGCTGAAGTTATTAAACCCGCCCATCTCCTGCATCTTCAGGGTCTTGTATATGGTATGCCATTTTTCTTCAGTCATGGGCATTAAAAATGCCTCTGATAACCGTACATAGTCCTCAAGGTAAAAGATGCTGAAAGGCTTTTCTTCCGAGATGCTGCGTATGTAGACATCAGCCCTTTTGAATGACGGCCTCAGCTCCTCAGGGATTATCTCATGCATAAAATTTCCGTCTATAATGATCCCGCTTGGCCTTGCCAGGTCCATGAGGCGTGATGCGAGGTTTAAAAGATGGCCGGAATAGTCAATTATCTGGTCACCTGCATAGAGGCAGCAGGCAGTGCCCCTTGCAATGCCGAAGCCTATATTTTCTGGCGTCTTGAAATTGATCATGGGGTCGCCGGCACATATCTCCGGGAACTCTACCAGACACTGAAGGCATCTCGTAATTACATAATTGGCCCTCTCCTTTAAGTTTGCCTCAGAATAGGGAAAGGTCATTAAAACACCATCGCCCTTTGTCTTAAAAAAGCCGGCCTCCTTAAAGTAGTCATCCATTAGCCTCATGTAAAATCTCTTTATGAACATCCCTATGTCGGTGGATTCATGGTGTTTACTGAAGGTGGAAAAGCCGCGCACATCCGCAACAACTGTGATTACAAATTCCGATTTCCCCTGTGCCTCTGCCAGCAGGTCTCTTAAGGCCATTTATGTCCCCCGGTTGATAAAGAAACTAAAGAGCTCATTTCTGTCATTTTTATTAAAACAGGTCAAACTTTTATATAATGATTCCTTTTTATCGGGTCAAGTTCAAGTTGATGCTTGATTTAAATCAGCCGATTGTGTCATTATTAACCAAAATTATATTTTGCTATTAGGAGTTTACCATGTCTGAAGAAATAATAAAGGCGCCTACAAATTTTATCAGGGAGGCAATAAAGGAAGATATTGAGAGCAACCGGTTTAATGGACGCGTCCATACACGCTTTCCGCCTGAGCCGAACGGGTTTCTTCATATAGGCCACGCAAAGGGTATATGCATCAGCTACGGCCTTGCAGAGGAGTTTGGCGGTAAATACAACCTCAGATTTGACGATACCAATCCTGTGAAGGAAGAGGAGAGATATGTTGAAAGCCAGATGGCAGACATACGCTGGCTTGGTTTTGACTGGGGCGATAACCTCTTTTATGCTTCCAATTATTTTGATCAGCTGTATGAATGGGCGGTAAAACTCATAAAAGAGGGCAAGGCTTATGTTGATGACCTCTCCCCTGATGAGATCCGCGAATACAGGGGTACACTCACGGAGCCAGGTAAAAACAGCCCATACAGGGATCGTTCGGTTGAGGAAAACCTTGATCTCTTTACCCGCATGAGAAACGGTGAGTTCAAGGAGGGTGAGCGGGTGCTCAGGGCCAAGATCGACATGGCATCAGGCAATATCAACCTCCGTGACCCTGTAATGTACAGGATACTCCATGCAACACATCACCGTACAGGCGACAGGTGGTGCATATACCCCATGTATGACTGGACACACGGCCAGTCAGATTCCATAGAAGGCATTACCCACTCCATCTGCGATCTGAATTACGAAGACCACCGGCCTTTATATGACTGGTTCATTGAACAATTAGGGATATATCACCCCAGGCAGATAGAATATGCAAGGCTTAACCTGACCTATACTGTATTAAGCAAACGGTGGCTATTGCAGCTTGTTAATGAGGGCTATGTAAGCGGGTGGGATGACCCAAGGATGCCCACCCTTTCGGGCCTGAGAAGAAGGGGGTACACGGCCCAGTCCATTAAGAATTTCTGTGAACGGATAGGTGTGGCAAAAAGGGAGAGCATGATAGACATTGCCCTTCTTGAACACTGCATAAGGGAAGACCTTAATAAAAAGGCGCCAAGGGTGATGGGTGTTCTTCGCCCGTTAAGGGTTGTAATAGATAATTACCCTGAAGGGGTGACAGAGGAGCTTGAGGCAATAAACAACCCTGAAGACCCTTCAATGGGCACAAGAAAGATACCCTTTTCAAAGGTGCTCTACATTGAAAAGGAGGACTTCATGGAGGATCCTCCGAAAAAATATTACAGGCTCACACCTGGCCGTGAGGTCCGTCTGCGTTATGCCTATTTTATAACCTGCACCTCTGTTATAAAAGACCCTGTGACAGGTGAGATAATTGAAATCCACTGCACCTATGACCCGGTCACAAAGGGAGGGGATGCCCCCGATGGCAGAAAGGTAAAGGCCACTATCCACTGGGTCTCTGCGGCACATGCTGTTGAGGCAAAAGTCAGGCTTTATGACTATCTCTTCACAAAGGAAAACCCCATGGATGTGCCGGAAGGTCATGATTTCAAGGAGTTTTTAAATCCTGAGAGCCTTACCGAGCTTACCTCATGCAGGATTGAGCCCTCTCTTAAAGATGCTGAAAAGGGCGCCTGCTTTCAGTTTGAAAGGATGGGTTATTTCTGTGTTGATACGGATTCTACACCTGAAATGATTCTCTTTAACAGGACAGTTACACTCAAGGATACCTGGGAAAAGGTGCAAAAGTCACAGAATATATGATCGGATATTGATAATCACATGAAAAATAACAAGAAAGTTTTAAATACAAACACTAATGATAAGCTTTCAGGGGAGAGGGCGCTGAGATACAGTAACCTCTGGCGTACAATAGCGTATCTCATCATCCTCTCTATTATTGTCCTTTCACTTATCCCGAACCCGGAGGATGTTACCCCCTTTTCCGCATCTGATAAGCTGCTGCATGTCATCGCCTACACAGTAGCAATGTTCTGGTTCGGGCTCTGTTTCAAGCGCGACAGGCTTTATATTATAGGAATAATCCTGATCGCGCTCGGGATTATTATTGAGTTCGTGCAGGGGCAGACCGGTTATCGGGAGATGAGCCTTTATGATATCTTAGCTAACATTACAGGCATAGTAATTGGGATTTTGCTCTCTTTTTCAAGGCTTTCATGGACTCTTCATTATTTTGAAAAGCTACTCTTTAGATGAGGGGTATATGAGTATTCAGGTTGCAGATATTATCAGGTTCCTTAAAAAGGATATATGGAGTTTGCGGCCAAGAGACCTTTCCAGGGGTAAATTTCTGCTTATCAGAAACCTGAAAATAGTACTGCTTGCTTTTAAGGGTTTTAATGAAGATAAATGCGGTCTCAGAGCCAAGGCCCTCACCTTTTATTCCATGATGTCTGTTGTCCCGGTGCTTGCCCTTGCATTTGGCATCTCCAAGGGGTTTGGGATGCAGGAGATGCTTGAAAAAGAGATCATTGAAAAAATGAAGGGGCAGGAAGAGGTCCTTAAATTTATCATAGGGTTTGCAGACAAGATGCTTGAGCAGGTAAAGGGGGGCATTATCGCCGGCATCGGTGTTCTGTTTTTATTGTATACTGTATTCAAACTCTTGCAAAACATAGAGGAATCATTCAATGATATATGGGGGGTGCCCCATTCAAGGTCATTCAGCCGCAGGCTGAGTGATTACCTTTCGGTACTTTTTATCGGCCCTATACTCTTCATCTTAAGCAGCAGCACAACGGTATTCATAAAGACCCAGATAACAGATATTACTGAAAAGATTACCCTACTGGGGCCGGTCAGCCCCCTGATCCTTCTCTCACTCAATATACTTCCATTTTTTGTGATCTGGCTCCTTTTTACCTTTGTCTATATCTATATGCCCAATACAAGGGTCAGGTATAAATCAGGGGTGCTGGGAGGGATTGCCGCAGGTACCATGTACGTTCTATGGCAGTTCATTTATCTGACATTGCAGATAGGTGTTTCCAGATATGGCGCTATCTATGGCAGTTTTGCGGTTATCCCCCTGTTTATGATCTGGCTCCAGGTGAGCTGGCTTATCGTATTGTTTGGCGCGGAGATCGCCTTTGCACACCAGAATGTGGACACATATGAGATGGAGGCCATGTCTGAGAATGTGAGCATTGCATTAAAAATGGTGCTGGCAATACGAATCGCCGGGATGTGTGTTCAGAATTTTGTAAAGGGTGAGAGCCCCCTGTCGGGAAAGCAGATATCAGATGCCCTTGAACTCCCTGTAAGGCTTACAAACAAGCTGCTTTCTGATCTGGTAGAGTGTCATGTGCTTTCTGAAACAAAGGGCAAGGATGAAAAATTGACCTACTATCAACCTGCAAGGGATGTAGCAGGGCTCACAATCCATGATGTAATTATGGCCATTGAAAGGCTTGGGGATAACAGTATCATCTATGCTGATTCTGAAGAGCTTGAAAAGATTAAGAGATATTACACTGATCTTGACAGCATAACTGCCAGGTCCGAAGCAAACATCCTTCTTAAGGATATATGAGATTATCGTTTCAGCTTTAACTTTTTTTATCTCGTAATAATTCAGGTAAAGGCTTTAAAGAGTACAGATTGTATATAATCGAGTGGGCAGTAAAAATTAAAACTACTTTACTTTTTCTATCCACCCCAAAACATCTTTAATGATTTTATGTGCAAGGGAAATTTCGTTTTTACTTAATGATCTAAGGAACGCATTTATTTTAGCAATCTCTCTCTCACAGGTTTTATCTAATTTTTTGCCGGTCCCAAAATTAAAAAAATCCTTCAGTTCAACACCAAGGACACTAGCTATTTTATTCATTGTTTTTAAAGATGGGAAGGCTACACCTCTTTCCATCCTTGAGATTGTTTCAACGCTTACATTAACTTCTTCTGCGAGTTGTGCCTGTGTGACTTTTTTATGTAAGCGGAACTCTGTAATCTTGCTCCCGATCAACTTTTCCAGATCAGCCATAGATAGCCTCCTGAAAAGCACAATAGACAATAAAAAGCCTTCTAAACAGGATGCTATTTGCCTTGTAATATTTTTTATTGACAAATATATTCTTGTAACACTATATGGGCATAGTATTGCTTATGTGGGTTATATTTAGAATTTGCTTTTAATATTTTTCACTGGTAATGAAGTTATTCTATGGAATATTTATAAAGGTTTATATGAAAAAGTAATAGATTACTCAAAAAGCATGGAGAAAAGCATATATGAAAAAACTTTTTTATCTATTCTTAATTCTAATGGCTTTTATTACATTTGATTACTATGCAGAAAATATCTTTCCAGGTAGTGAAACAATTGAAATGCCGCCAGGACCATTTGAATCTGAGGTGACTAACAGATTTGAGCCTGACCCGAATGATTTCGATGGGGATGGTATCTCAAATGCTGATGAAGAGAAGTATGGTACAGACCAAAATGACCCCGATACAGATGGAGACGGGCTCACGGATGGCTGGGAGGTTTTGAATGGAACCGACCCTAACAGCAAAAGTACAACAGGCTATTTAGAGGTAATAGACCTTGCGACAGGTAAAAAGGATACGAAATCTTCAGAAGATATAATTGATATAAATGACCAGTCTCCTCTGCCTCCTGGTGCAGAATATGATTTTCCTCTCTTTCCCTGGGATGATGAAACTTACCTGCCTAAAGTAATTGATGATAAAGAGCTCGAAAATATAGATGAATATACAGGTATTGTTCCTCCAGAACTTGAGAATGAAGAATACTGTAAACAGGATTTCAGATTGAGGCCAATAACAGGGGTTAAAATGAGGCCGAA
>CAZXUA010000184.1:0-8938 GCA_964643755.1 uncultured Desulfatiglans sp.
GATAATGAGCGGTGACTGGAGTTCAGACGTGTGCTCTTCCGATCTCTGGCCGATTATCTGTGAGAATGGTTTCACTTTTTTACCTTATTGCATCTATAAAGGGGGTAATAAGGTTATTTATATCCCGGCTTATTATTTCAACAGGCCTTGATGCATCAATAACCCTGAATCGCTCTTTGTATCTCTCCGCAAGGGCAAGATAGCCATTTCTCACCCGCCTGTGGAACTTCAGTTTTTCCTTTTCAAACCGCCCCTGTGCCTCAAGATCTAGCTCACTGTTGCGCGCAAGCGCCCGCTTAAGGCCGGTATCTTCAGGACAATCCAGGAGTATAGTCATGTCAGGGCAAAGCCCGCAGGCAGCCTTGTTGTTTAAAAGACCTATAAGCTCCATGTCAATGCCCCTGCCATATCCCTGATAGGCAACAGTCGCATCAAAAAACCTGTCACAGATGACCCACTTGCCGCTCTTTATGGAAGGGATTATTTTTTCGCTTACATGCTGTGCCCTGTCAGCCGCATAAAGTATCAGCTCTGCAAGAGGGGTTAGATGGGTGTTATTTGAATCAAGCAGTATCTTTCTTATGTCTTTACCTATCTCTGTTCCGCCCGGCTCAAATGTCTTTATAAACTCAACACCCCTCTTCCCAAGATATTTTACGAGTAGATCAACCTGTGTAGTTTTACCGCAACCCTCAATACCTTCAAAGGTAATAAACAATTCTGGCTCCCTGTTTTTACTCAATATATGTGTCCTGTTTCCAAAGAACACAGAAAACTCTAAATATAATTTACCACTGAGAGCACGGAGAAAAACTCAAAAAAAAACTCCGTGACCTCCGTGTACTCCGTGGTGAAAATAAAAATGTTATACGGTCTTTTTAAGACCCGGCGAAGGAGTATATAGAAAAGATATACCATAATCAAGGGTGGCGTATTCATAAAATACCAATTCATTGACACATTCCCTTCTATTCCATATACTCTTTTATGTTGCTACCATTTTTTATCATGCGATAGAGGGTTACTAACAGAAAAATAGTCATTTAAAGAGGCATTTACTGGGTTGTTTACTATTATGAGCAGATGATGCCGGGTAATAAACATGGATTCTATGAACTCTAAATTCCTGTCTGTAAGGATGATACCCATCGCGATATCAGTTATTCTAATATTGATTTTTATACTTTTTACCCCTGTGCTCTCAAGCGGAGAAGCACCCTTCTTCTCTATTGCCCTGTCAAGATTCAGCAGTGAAGAGGACGCTAAAAAGGAGGAGGCAAATCTAAAAAATTCCGGGAACAATGCATTCTACAGGAAAGAAAAGAACCCGGATAACGGAAAAATTGAATATCAGGTATACATTGAAAGATACAAATCAATGGATGAGGCCATTAAGGAGGCCAAGGTATTAAAGGATCTTGAACTTATATCAGATTACCTTGTAAAAGAGGTGGTTGATACTCCTGTTATTGAAGAGCCTTGGCCTGAAACCAGGTTGGGGCCGGCAGAGGAGGCTCAACCAGCAAATGATATAAAGCAGGTTTCAGAGGAAAAGAACGGGGTTCATGAAAAGAAGAGACCTGAGCAGGGATCAAATATCGTTGAGGGACAGGCCCCCCCCATAGCTAAAAAGGATACTGAGATAAAAACACCAACTCCTGAACAGAAGACGGGATCAGGACAAATTATTAGAGGGCAAATACCTTCACAGAAAAAAACAGTTAACCTGGACACTGTGACTGAAGTACCTGAAGAGCAGGCGCCTTCAATAGATCAAAATGCTGCAGTAAATGCGCCTGCATCTGCAAAAGGAACAGAAAAAAGAGAACCAGTAAAAAATGGGGATATTGATCAGCCAAAGGGTGCTACTTTACAGGTGGGCGCATATAAAGAGGAGGCAAATGCAGCTATCCTTAAAAAAGAGCTTTTATCCCTTGGTAGGACAGCATTTTACAGGCATGAAAGGGTAGAGGATAAAGGGGATTTATACCGTATCTATATCACCGGATATAAAACCCTGGGCGAGGCGGTAAAGGATGCAAAAACACTTGTGGAATCGGGCGTAATAACAGGTTATGCGCGGCCCCAGAGCAAATTCACTGTGGCTGATACCCCCCCTGAAAAGGCCGGAGTTGCTGAAGCTGAAACGGGCGGAAGGATCTTTTTTTTACACACAGGGAGTTTTAAGGAGGAGGTAAATGCCCAGAGGGTAGTCGCAAGCCTTAAGGAATCAGGTTACAAGGCATTCTATGTCCCTGAAAAAGAACCTTCTGTTATATGGTTCAGGGTCTTTATAGGAGATTTCAGGAGTGAGTCACAGGCAAGAGAAAAGGGTATGGAGCTTCTTGAAAAAGGGATTATCACCTACTTCAAACCTATTGCAATTGATCCCCAGGAAAATGGTAACTAATTGAATATGTTAAGTAAAAAATAAATAGCAATATTGTTTTTTTTGTGGTACTCGGTTAAATGATTTTTATGAGAGGATAGCTATGGAGAGCAGGGATATAGGTATCGGGATAGTGATGATAATCCCATCCTTTGTAGGGAGCGGCGCAGTCTGGCACCTGAGCCGAAGCTGGTTATTTGTTGCTATATGGATAATCGCCATGATCTTTGTGTATGGCTTAATACTTAAGAAAAATACAGCTCGGATAAACTGTAAATAAAGAGGGAAGCATGTCTGATAAACCGGGCAAGATAGAGCACTATGAGAAACAGTTTGGCATAATAGCCATAGAAAAGGGGTTTATAACAGCGGATAATCTTATTGAGACCCTGAAGATACAGGTTGAAGAAGAGATTCAGTATAAGACTCACCGGCTTATAGGTGAGATCCTGCTTGATAAAGGATATATTAACCCCTCACAGATACAGGAAATCCTTGACGGCATCTTTTCACACTGATTCAGGCTATGAACCCATAAAAAAAGGAAAGCCCCCATGCTAAGAGGGTTGAGGAGAGCTGGGGGCTTAAGTTGAACCGTTAGAGGTTCAGGATATTTATCGGTATGCGGGATACTTTACTTTAGAACAAACTTCACATGGCCCCTTTTTAATAGTTTTATGAGCCTTCTTAATATAATTAACATTAATCTGACCCTCTCTAAAAAAGAGATACTCAAGGACCTAAGCCTTCAGGTAGAAAAGGGCGACCGTATCGGGCTTATTGGCCCCAATGGTTCTGGCAAGACCTCCCTGCTAAGGGTCATATCAGGTGAGATGCACCCTGACAGCGGCGAGGTGGTGCTTACAGGAGGTTCAAGATTCGGATATCTTTCACAAGATGTAGATGAAAGGCTTTCAGGTCCATTACTGCAATCTATAATAGACTCTATCCCCGGAAGAAAGACTATTCGGGAAGAGATCGGAGCCATAGAAGGGATGATAGACAGTAACCAAGAGAGCCCTGAACAGGTAAAACTTGCGAGTCGCCTGGCCGAACTGCATAACGAGATGACCCTGATTGAATCCATGTACCCTTCTCACAGGGCGGAAAAGATACTTTCAGGTTTAGGTTTTTCAGAACAGGGTTTTAATGAACCTGTTGCCCATCTGAGCGGCGGCTGGCGCATGAGGGCATCCCTGGCAAGCCTCCTTTTTCAGGCCCCTGACCTGCTCCTCCTTGATGAGCCAACAAACCACCTTGACCTGCCCTCGGTCATGTGGCTTGAGCAGTTTCTTCGTGAATTTAAAGGTGCAATAATTCTTGTATGCCATGACAGGGAATTTTTAAACCGACAGATAGACCGCATTATAAGCTTTGAGCCGGAAGGCATAAGGAGTTACAGGGGAAACTATGAACAGTACCTTGTATTAAGGGAGGATGAAAACAACCGCCTTGAGGCAATGGCAAGGAATCAGGAGCAGAAGGTTAAGGATGCCAAAAAATTTATTGAGAGGTTCAAGACAAAGGCCACCAAGGCGCGGCAGGCCCAGAGCAAGATCAAGCTGTTAAAAAAGATAGAGATAGTGAGCACCCACAAGAGCCAGAAGACGATCAGGTTTTCTTTCCCTGAGGTGGCACAGAGCGGAAGGCAGGTGCTCACAATAAGGTCCCTCTCAAAGGCATTTGGTGAAAAGAGGCTTTATAAGGATATAGACCTTAATGTTTTCAAGGGCGAAAGGATAGGGCTCATAGGCCCTAACGGCTATGGCAAGACAACACTCCTCCGCATGATTGCAAATGAAATACCCGCTGACACAGGCACAATAGTGCAGGGCCATAATGTTGAGATGAGCTATTATGCCCAGCACCACTCTGAGATGCTTGACCCCAGGAAGAGCATCCTTGAAGAGGTTTATCAGGTGGTGCCGCACGAGAGCACAAGCTTTGTAAGGGGTGTGTGCGGTGCATTTCTCTTTTCAGGCGAGGATGTGGATAAGCCGGTCAAGGTACTTTCAGGCGGTGAAAAGGCGCGTGTGGCCCTTGCAAAGATACTCATAAAGCCCGGCAACCTGCTTATTATGGATGAGCCTACAAACCACCTTGACCTGGTCTCATCCGAGATACTTATAGATGCCCTTGATAAATATAACGGCACACTCCTTTTTGTTTCACATAACCAGTCTTTTATTAACCGGCTTGCCACAAAGATATGGGATATCAGGGATGGGCAGATTATAGAATACCACGGCACCCTGAAGGAATATTTTATGCATCTTAAGGAGATGGAAGAGGGGGGCGTTCCTCCCCTTGCTATCAATACTAATGGCAGGGGTAAGAAACCTCTTGCTGTACCGGTTATTCAGGAGCAGAGGTTATCGGAAAACAAAAAGGATATAAGAAAGAAAAAAGCGGAAAGACGCAAGGAGATTAACGCCGCTCTTAAGCCCATTGAAGAAAAGTGTACAAAACTTGAGGAAAAGATCTCAGCCCTTGAAGCAAGGGAAAAGGAGATATCAGGCATGCTTACAGACCCTGAACTATTCAAGGACAGCAGCAAAAGTGTGCCGCTTTTGAATGAATTTAAAAGATTGAAACAGACCCTTGAAGAGTCCATTTCCGAATGGGAAAAGACCCAGACCCGTATGGAAGAGCTTAAGGAAGAGTTGGGGGTAGATGAGGAGTAATACATCCTTCACCGGTATTGTAAAAATTCTTCAATAGTAAGCCCGATATCCTTGATAATCTGTTTAAGCAGAATTGGTGAGATGTCTCTTCCAGTATGGAGGGGCACGGTAGTTCCACGGCCATCAGGATTTCGGTATTGCTGATGTGATCCTTTTTGTCTGATAAATTCAAATCCCATTCTCTAAAGTATTGCAACAACTTCTTTAGGTTTTAATACAGGGATGTTCCCCATGATCAGACTACCATAACATTTTGAGTCCCGATAAATTCACCTTCCATCTTTGGAGGTCCATCCTCCAGAAGCATTTCAATAACTTCTTTTAAATTATTATTTAGTTCATCCAGAGTTTCACCTTGTGAATGAGCGCCAGGAAACCCTGGGACAAAACCGATATAAAGACCTGTTTCGCTACATTTTTCTATGACGGCAGTGAATGTTGCCATTTTGGGATCTCCATAAAAAGTAAATAATAATAAACATGCAGGAATATTATCATAATCCTTGCAAGTAGCAAAATATAAATTAATCGAGCCAAAGGGTCGCCCCCAACTTGCCTGGGATGAACTGATATCAAACGAAGACTTAACCGGAGAATCTAGATATTGCTGACAGGCAACAATATAAAAACCTTTAGCCTGTTTTTATGTAGTAATTGGATATATCTTTTTATCCTTCACCATAATTAGGGCTGTTGGGAAGGGATGGAAAGTAATCTCTGATATCAGACATCTGACATCCGACCTTCCATCTTTTCTCCTTGCTTTTCAACCCCATAAGCCTTAAATAAGAAAAATTGCCTTTCAGGTTCTTCCTTTGTGAGGAACAAGCATTACAGTTTCTATAAAATTGTTCAGTATAAAGAATTATAACGATTTGAAATGATTTTACACCGGTGAAAGAGGATTATATGGAATATTCAAATTGGAAAATAAAAAAACTTGCTGATAGTCTGAAAAACAATGAGATAGAGGCATCTGTTATATCCGCTATTATGAAAGGTGGAGAAAAAGCAAAGAAGACCGATAAAAATGAGAAAAAGGCAGAGTGGATTTATAATGCCATGCTGGTTATTGATAAAGAGCTCAAACCAAAAGTGAGGCACAAAGTAAGACAGGATTGCGCATGCTGTCTGGGCGGCAAAAGGCATGAGATATGTATTCAGGTAAATAAGAATTTCAAAAATACCAGGGACAGGTTAAAGGCGATCAATGAAGGCAGGCTGGTGTTTGGGCATGGTGTGAAGGAATTACAGATGGTAAATATGAGGTGTCATTTTTTCCCGAAGAACTGGTAACAAAAAAATGCCCCTGCCTGAAGGGGCTTTCAAAGGCAATGCCGATTACCTATTGTTACTGTTGCGGCGGGCATGTGAAATACCATCTTGAAAACGTATTAGGGAAAAAATTGTCTGTAAAGGTGCTGGAAACATTACTGTAAACTGCCGGGAAAAAAGGTTGCAGATTTGAATTAAAGGAAATGTAGAAAAGAGTAGAGGATGGGGCTAGATATTGAGTTGGGAAATATTAAGACGATTTTTTTTAAATTTCAAATTTCTACTTCATAAAATGGGTAAAACTAATGATAAAATAGGAAAGGAGACTATTATGAAAAAAATAACATTCATCATTATAATTATTCTATTTCTTTCATATCCTTGTATTGCACAATCGCTCATTACTTCATGGTGTGGGAAAAAAGTTGAAGTAGAATTGGATATAGGCTCAGCCAAGAAATCTGTACGAGGTACATTATTAGAAGCTGATGAATGGGGTATTATCGTTGATTCGCCAGATGGTAAAACTTATATACCAATTGAATCTATAAGTAATATCGTCCTAAAATAAAACTTTAAAAAAAGAATAGCCCATGAATAGTTGGAATTACGGAGATTAATAATGTACTGGAAACACTTTATGGCGCTTGAACGTGATCTTGAAATTATCTCCCACTATATTGAGATAGATAAAAGCAATTTCACTGTATTTTCAGTTGAATTATTAAAACTGTTGCTTGCCTTGGGCTCTGAAATTGACGTCGTATTGAAAGTGATGTGTCTTACTATTGACTCTTCAAAGAAGTCAGACAACATTAATGAATATCGGGAGATTGTCTTGAGACAGTACCCGCTGCTACCGCAGTTACGTGTCAAACACATCGAATCTTCCATATTATTAGAGCCATGGGCTGAGTGGGCATCCGGTACAAATCCTCAATGGTGGAAAGCTTATAACGAGATAAAACATGATCGTACAAGTAAGTATTCAGCAGCAAATCTACAGGTTGTGCTCAACGCTTCTGCTGGGCTATTCATATCTGTCCTTTACCAGAAATATCTTTCTGAAGGTGGTAACTATGATAGGCGCGCAATAGTCCGTACTGAATCTAAATTGTTTGATACAGTAGAAGAGGGTGGATTATTCTCACCAGCAACTACTTATAGCTACACTATACTTGTTTAGTACGAATAAAGTATTTTAGTCTTGGTTTTCTCAATCCCCTATGGAAACCAATAATTTTAACATCCTGCATGAAAAGTTTCGTCTAAAATAAATACAGAAAAAAGCCACAAAAGTCCGCTGGGGTAGAATCGGGAAAGCGATTGTGGATTTAACCAATTAAATAGAGAACAAAAAATAAAATACTGTCCTAGAAATAATTAGTTTATTGAATACTTCTGGCAAAAGAAAAATCTGTAAGTCCAATAAATATTAGTGTATAAATAGTCCTGTATCCCCAAAAGTCTTATTTTAACAACAGTTCAATTTTATTATTTAGTGTTTGATAAACCCTGCAATTGAAAGGAGACTATTATGAAGGTCCTATGCAAATGTATTGTTTTATCAATGCTGGCAGTAAATATTTTGACTTTTAACAATCTAATGGCAGACGAAGTTTACATGAATAATGGTGACCGTATTACAGGAGAGATCGTAAACATGAATGGAGGCAAGCTTGTTATTAAAACCCCATATGCAGATGAGATAGGGGTCAAATGGGCTGAGATCGCCAATCTAAAAACAGATAAAGAGATAACAGTCCTTTTAAGTGATGATACTCTTATTCATGGAAAACCTCAGGGCGTTGAACAGGGTAATATAAAGCTTAATACCAGCAAGATTGCTGAACCTGTCTCTGTTTCAATTGCAGATATTATCTCTTTAAATCCACCCGATGAGCCTCCAGTTAAGATAAAGACGATGGCAAACATAGGTATGACTTTTACCAGCGGAAACACCGAAAAAGATACAACACATTTTGACGGAGAATTTTCTGCAAGAACAGAAAAAAACAGATACACCGCTGGAGGCCAACTGAACAAAAGTGAAGATAATGGAGTAAAGACAGAAAGCAATTCACTCGGATACCTGAAATATGATCATTTCCTGTCAAAAAGATGGTTTGCCTATGCCAATTCGCTTTTTGAGAAGGATAAATTCAAGGATCTAAGTCTCAGGTCTGTACTTGGTGTAGGTATAGGTCATCAGTTTTTTGAAACACCGGAAACAAATCTCTCACTTGAATCAGGTTTAAATTATGTGAGCGATGATTACATCGTTGCCCCTGATGAATCATACTCATCAGGCCGATGGGCAATTAATTATGACAAATACTTTTACAATAAGGCCTTTCAGTTTTTTCATTTCCATGAAGGTTTTGTAAGCCTGGAAGATACAGAAGATATGTTTATAAAGAGCAGAACAGGCATTCGAGTTCCAATATATAAGCGCCTCAACGCCTCACTGCAATACAATCTTGATTGGGAGAGAAGCCCATCACCAGGAAGAGAAAAAACAGATAAGGCACTGATGTTTACACTGGGTTATATGTTTGAAAATTAAATGGATAAACAAGTAGCAGCTTAG
>CAZXUA010000185.1:0-8867 GCA_964643755.1 uncultured Desulfatiglans sp.
GATAATGAGCGGTGACTGGAGTTCAGACGTGTGCTCTTCCGATCTTAATTCAAAAATTTAAAAATACAGAAGTTGGACAAATCGGCATATCGACCATCACTGTATCCGAACTAAATTATGGTATTGCAAAAAGCAATTTCAAAAAACAGAATACTCAACGACTTGAAGAATTTCTCACACCATTTGAAACCCTGCCATATGATGAGGCTGCATCAAAATATTATGGGATGATTCGCACTGAGCTTGAATCACAGGGCAAGGTAATTGGCCCACTTGATATGCTTATTGCTGCTCATGCTCTAAGTAAGGATTTGATATTAATCACAAATAATGAAAAAGAATTTCTAAAAATTAAACCATTAAAGGTTGAAAACTGGGCCAAGTAGTATGGGTAGACCTACACAATTCACTGAAATATTTTTAGCTGCACACGTTTGAGAAAATGGGATGAAAGGGGATCATATAGCCAGTTAGCCCTTGTTTGGGTGGTGGATTTCCCAATTCAGTCTTCGCATAAAGCTATGCCCTGATAAGCGATCTGGCTCAATGACCCGCTTGCAGTGGAATGACGAAGGAGATATTAGTAATAAAACCCAAGCGGACTTATATGATGCCCTTCATCCTTTTGGATAGGTTTGAAAGAAGATCAAGAACATCGCTAGATGCCTTTTCTGTCATTGTCCCCATACCGCATGCAGGCGTAAGGATTGATGCTGCATAAACAAGTTCTTTGTCTAAGCCAAGGTTTATAAGCCTGTTAAGCCCGGATACAAGTTTTTCATATATCTCATCAATATCAGCTTTACCAGCAGCATCCCCTGTCGGCACTATGCCCCAGGCTATTGTGCCGCCATTGCTGATAAAGCGCTTAAGGTGGTCAGGGTAAAGAAATAGAGATTCCTGAAATGAAAATGCATCAAAGTTAATAATATCAACCCCTGAATCCATAATCATGGACCACTCTGTATTACCGCAGCAGTGTATACCGATAATGGCCCCTGATCTTTGCTTCAGATATTCAATGACCTCTTTTAAAAGCCCTGTCACCTCATGGCGCCCTATGGGTAACAATTCAGACCCAAAACATGAAAGATATGGCTCATCAAGAAATATGATGGGTTTTCTCCCGGTCTTTTCAAGCGCCCGCACCTGCCACAGGGCCTTTATTGCAAGCCCCTTTGCAATTACCTCAAGTGTATCCGGGTGTGAAAGAAGAGTCTTTCCCTCCCTGTCCTTTATGCCTGCGGCAAAGGTTACAGGGCCTGTTATGTGCCCCTTTATATATGCCCCGTCGGGCCGGGTTTCATTTTCAAGTTCTATCAGTCTGTGAAGACCTTCTGCATAGTCGCGGCTTATTCTGAAATACTCAAGGTCAGTCTCAATATAGTGTTCGAAGAACCCGGTAATGGCTTCTTCTTTATTGCTATCAGAGAGGAATGGAACCCCTGCACTGTTGATCTCTATCAGGGGGAGCCCTTCAGTAAACTGGGCAATCATGTACTCAAGGGAGTTTAGTTTTACAAGCTGGGGCCAGAAGGGGATATCAGGCAGGAGGCCGGTAATTTTTCTACATGCATCATAAGCGTTTACCCAGGGCACACTCCCTATGCCGGTTGCCTTGAAATAAAAATCAGGCCTGATGCCCATTCTATCTGCCCGCTTGTAATAAGCTATACAGCGGTTGTTCCGCTGTCAGAAAGAGCCCTGATATTATTGCGCCATGCATCCAGTACAGATATGATCTTTTCTGTTTTTTGGCGTCTCTCGTTAGCAGGAGGGCTCTCTTCCACAACATCATTTATATCAGAAAGTGCTGATATCTCTTTAAAATGGGATACCGCAACCTCATCATCAGGGTTCATCTCAATTAGCTTCTCATAGATATCCCTTGCCTCATCAAGCTTACCCTGGTCAAAATATACCTTTGCCATGGTGGCGGTAATTATCTCCGGCAGCTCCTGTTCCAGCTCCTGTATACCTGTATCAACAGCCCTTTCGCCTGCCTCTAAGGGAGAGGCCTCTTCCGGGACTGGCAAAGAAGCCTCCTCCGGCAGATGTATGCCCTCAAGCAGAGAGGCTGCATCTTTATCTTCAGGGTAAAAGGAAAGAAAATGGTTGAGGCACAAAGCGGCATCCTCGTTTCGCCCCTGCCGCAGGTAAATATCCGCCTGCAATTTATATACTGTTGTGAGGTTTTTAATGCCCTCTATTACCTTAGCAGCCTCTTCCTCTGCATCAAGAAACTGCCCCTCTTCCAGATAGGTCTCTGCCAGGATCTTTTTAAAATGCAGATCATTGGGAAAACGCAAGGCAGCCTTACGGCACTCCCTGATTACCAGGTTTTTCCTGCCCTTGGCCTTGAGCAGGGGGATTAGCAGATGCAGTGTCTCCTGCGATGGTGAATTCTCAAGTATCTCATTGATGCTGCTTTCCGGGATATCCATGGTCTCCTCTTATAATAATGAAAAGATTATTTTTTTTCTTCTTCATTAAATTTGTAAATTATTTCATTTTCCTTTAAAAGGCCAAGCGATCTCCTTGCTTCCGTCTCTATATACTCCCTGTCATACTTGAGCCTGTCTATCTCTTCCCTCAGCTCATCATTGGCCGCTTCAAGCTTTTTTATCCTCTCTAGGTATTCCTGTCGCTCCTTTTCCATGGTGTACACCCACTTGAAACCCCTGTCACCGAATGCAAGCCATGAAACGACCAGGATGATAATCAATATACCCGGTAAAATTACCCTGAAAAAATTTGTTTTAGGACTATCCAAATTTGCCTTTTACTTTTAAGGTTTATTAAACCTGATGTATTCTCAAAATTAAAAAATAACATTCACCACAGAGAGCACAGAGGGCACGGAGAAGTCAAAATAAATCTCTGTGACCTCTGTGTACTCCGTGATGAAAAAAATCTTTTGTATTTACAACAATTCCTTTGACCGCCACCTAGCCGCAATTATAATGGAATTTATCCCTGCTGTTTTGGCTATGTCCATTATCTTTACCACATTGCCGTGGCTAACATCCATATCGGCCTGAAGAACAAGGTCAAGCACGCCCCGCTCCTTTATCTCTCTATTTAATCTTTGCTCAAGGGCGCTGATATCGATCTTTTCCCCTTCGATATAGATGGCTGCATCCTTGTCCACCGTAATGATAACCCTGTTTTCCTCATTCGGGTCTGCTGCCTTTTTGGTAATCTTTGGGAGCTTGATCTGCACACCCGCCGCAATATCATAGTGTGAGGTCACCATGAAAAAGATAAGGAGCAGGAACACAATATCCACCAGGGGCGCAATGCCTATGTTCCCTTCATCTTCCTTTGTTTTTTTGAATCTCATGACTCTTTAATGCCCCCTGTTACTCCTTTGTGGTTGCGTTTTCCATTATCTCTATCATCCTGATGGAGCTTTCTTCCATCTCAAATATGAGCGATTCGGCCCTGTTTTTTAAATACCTGTACCCTACCAGTACAGGTATGGCAACACACAGGCCTGCAGCAGTGGTAATCAGCGCCTCAGCGATACCGCCTGCAAGCAGGGCCGGATTACCGCTACCCTGTGAAACCACCTTGAAGGTCTTGATCATACCCGATACAGTTCCTAAAAGCCCCAAAAGAGGGGAGAGGTTTGCTATGGTAGATAACATGCCCACATTTTTTTCAAGGATCACGCTTTCACGGCTGCCCCGCTCTTCAATGGCCTCCTTTACAAGCCACATACCCTTACTGCTGTTTTTAAGCCCTGCCAGGTATATCTTTGCTATGGATGAATCGCTCTTTTCACAGATATCAAGGGCAGCAGGTATATTCTTTTTTTTGAGCCTGTCCTCCACAAAGGAGACCAGGTCTGCCGGTATGACCGCCTTTTTCCTGAGTATCCACAATCTCTCGATAAATATCCCGAGCGCAATAATCGAGCACAGGATTATGGGATACATCACAATACCGCCTTTAATAATAAAATCTATCACCTTCTACTCCATCAAACAGGGCATGGCCAGAACATATTAATAAGCAGACTTGTTTAATATAAACAATTGATATAATGTAATATACCATATAGTTTATTCATACTCCAAGTCAAGTGATGACAATCAATTAATCTATTAAACCAGGCAGGTTTTTAATATGGAAAATAAAGGAAGCAAGGTGGTTTATTTAAAGGAAAAAAGGGGCATAGCGGTCGAAAGCCGAGAAATAGTTGGCAAACTGGCGCAGCTATCAGGCAGTAATGCCCTTAACATGGTGCTTGACCATGAAAATGCCCTTGAGCTTGTCCAAAATATGACAAAGATCGATTTTTTCTGGCTCATAAAAAAGGTGGGTGAGGATGACTCATTCCCGCTGCTTTCCCTCGCATCCGAGGAGCAGTGGCAGTATCTGCTGGACCTTGAGACCTGGGAAAGGGACCGGATGAACAGGGTGGATACCTTTAAATGGCTAAACAGGTTGTTAAAATCCGACCCGGAAAGGCTTGTTAAGTTCCTCTACAGTGAGGATGGGGATCTGCTGAATCATTTCTTTTTTTCAGGCATTATTGATATCAGGATTAAGGAGGATGATGACTTTATGCCGCCGGAGGGGTTCATCACCTTTGACAACCTCTATTATATAGGAATAGCAGACAAGGAAAACGCAGAGGAGATAGAACAGCTTTTAAGGCACCTTGCCCTTTATGACCACAACAAATTCCAGGCCCTGCTGCTTGGTTTGCAGGGGACAATCCCTGCTGAGCTGGAAGAGGAGCTATACAGGTTAAAGGGGGTGCGCCTTGCCGAAGAGGGGTATCTCCCCTTTGAGGAGGCGGTTTCAGTCTATGCATACCAGGATGTCTCCAAACTCAATAAGGATTCATCAGATTATATCCTCTATACACCGGATGAAGAGACTAAGGCCATTGTGCCAATAACCCCTTTTCTTGCGGTTCAGGGAAAAAATCTCTTTTCAGCAACCCTTTCAGGGATAAACGATTATCTCCTCCTTGACCGGCTCAGGCTTGAGTTCTCAGGCCTGTGCAGCCAGATATTTTCTGCGGATGGCGTAAGGTTTGAGAGCGTTGATGACCTGGTGCGTATCTGTAAAAAGGCAGGGGCATATATAAATACAGGGCTTGAAAAGCTTTCAGGTGGCGATAAAGCTATTGCCCTGGATTTTATAAAGAATCACCCGCTCATTACCCTGTTCAGGGCAGGGTTCAGCCAGGTGCTTGAACTCAGATGGAAGGCGGAGAAGTGGATAAAGGCATCATGGTTTGACTGGATTGGCCTTGATAATGGGTTCTGGGGAGAGGAGAGAGAAGGACTCCTTAAGGGTATATTGCAAACAAAGCCCCTGATGTACAGCGAAAAGGCTGAAAAGGTTTCCTACAGGGATTTCGCCTCCCTTGAAGAGATAAAAAAGACAGAGGAGATCATTGAAGGGATGATAGCACTGGATAAACTTTTAGGGGCAGTGATCCCGCACCATGAGATGGAAGAGCTTATAAAGGATGAGGGGGATATGACATTCTACCAGGTTCTATTTACCTTCTGGCTAAGGAGGTTGTGCAACCTTGAACCAAGCCTTAAAAAACTCACCCTTGATGAAGCAAAGAAGGCCTTTGGCATATTAAGAAAAGAAGAAACAGCTCCTCCATATAATATGGTGGGCCAGAGGGAGGAATTTATAAAAGGGCTTATCGGGCTCTCCAAGCTTTCAGACCAAAAGGTGCTTGATACCCTGAGAGAAAGCTTAAGTAACATCTGGGATGAATTCACAGATGAATATGCCATGATCAGCACAAGTGATCTTGACCCTAAATATTCAGGGTTTGTGTTTATTGGGGAGTAGGAGGGCTTTTGGTATTATCTTTTTTGAAGGTCGGGTTTTAACCCGACATCTTTTACTTCGAGTTAAAAAAATTGAAAAACTTGGCATGGGTATCGAGAAATGTTAGGATTTGTGTATGAATAAATACCAAAAAATATATGAACATATTCTGATGCGCAGATCGGATTCAAATGTTCCATTTGATTCGTTGTGTGTTCTGCTTAAAAAGCTTGGTTTTAATGAGCGCATTTAAGGGGATCATCATATTTTTACCAGAGATGATGTAGAAGAAATACTAAACATACAACCAAAGGACGCTAAGGGGAAGTCATATCAGGTAAAACAAGTCAGGGATATTATTCTGAAATATCAAATTCGTGTTGGAGAATAACTATGGAAAAAAATTACGAAATAATAATTTTTTGGAGTTCTGAAGATAATGCGTATATTGCTGAGGTTCCAGAGCTTCCGGGATGCATGGCTGATGGCGCAACCTATAAGGAAGCTCTTGGTAATGCGGAAAAAATAATAGAAGAATGGATTGAAACTGCTACAAAACTTGGCAGATCTATTCCTGAACCCAAAGGTCGTCTTGCGTATGCATAAATGAATATAGAGAATTTTGTTGTGTTGTTTCGCTTAACACAACCTACATACAGGAAGAGCAAGATTTTACAAGGTATTTACATTGATCTAGCCACTCAGTGGCTTAACTCATTCTTGTTTTAAAATATTCATGGTAAAGTAAGCTAAATAATGATATTTTTAAAAAAGTCATTTTGGAGAAATACAATGTCTGATTTATTAAAAAAAAAATAGAAGATGAGGCACTTGGTCTTACTAATCAGGAACGAGCATTTCTGGCTGATCGTCTGTTAAGTTCTTTAAGCGAAGATACATTAACTGATGTTGATGCTGCATGGATCGTTGAAGCAGAACGCAGGTATAAAGAATTTAAGGAGGGTAATCGTACCGGTATTAAGGCACAAGAGGTTTTTGCTGAAGCTGACAGGTTGCTTAAATGACCTTTGCTATTTTTGATCCGGATGCTCGAAAGCCCCTCCCCTTCAGGCGCTATCTTTTGCATAAATTTCCATATTCACTTATTTATACCATTGAACATGACCACATACATATCTTTGCCGTGGCGCATAATAAGCGTAAACCAGGATATTGGAGGAAGAGAATTATAGATTCATCAGAAAAATAGAAACCCTGTAGGTCAGGGATTTCTGTTGTGTTGCTTCACTCTATCTTATTTAAAATTATGAAACAATATTTGAATCATAAAAATGTAATTGTCTTGCTTCTCATTTTATTTTGCATTTTGACTGGGTGTGTAAGCACACCCGCTATTTACCCGGATCATGACGTAAGTATTGAAAATATGAAACAGACAGTTCAATACCTATCTGAATTGAATCCACCACGAAATTATTTAAACACAGAATCATTGGAAAAAGCAGTAAACTACATTAACCGGGAATTCAATAAATATGGTATCACAGCAGAAGAACAACCCTTTGAGGTCTCGGGCAAATTATATAAAAACATAATAGCAAGTGTGGGACCAACAGAAGGCGCCCGCATTGTTGTGGGCGCACACTATGACGTGTATGGAGACCTGCCGGGAGCTGATGACAATGCAAGCGCTATTGCAGGGCTGCTTGAAATAGCACGTTTTGCAAAAACACATGCGCAGGAGCTGCCATACAGGGTTGATTTTGTTGCATACACATTGGAAGAGCCACCTTTCTTCGGCACTAAAAAGATGGGGAGCTATATTCATGCCAATTTTTTGCATGAAAATAAGGTACAGGTTAAAGGCATGATCTGCCTTGAGATGATCGGATTTTATAACGATCTGAAAAATTCTCAAAGCTATCCTCTTTCTTTAATGGGGTTATTTTATAGTAATACAGGCGACTTCATAGGTGTAATAAGCAATTATGGCAGCTCATCATTTGCAAAACAGATATCAAGGCATCTAAAAGCGACATCTAGTAAAGTCGAATCATTAAAGGCCCCCTCATTTTTAACAGGTGTCGATTTCTCTGATCATCGTAATTATTGGGAATTCGGTTACGATGCGGTTATGATAACTGACACCGCCTTCTACAGAAACCATAACTATCATGAACCCACAGATACCATTGGCACCCTGGATTTTAACAGGATGAAACAGGTGGTTAAAGGTATTAGCTGTTCACTTATAAATATGAAGTAAATTTATTACACAGCAGGTAGAGAGGGTCATTAATCAGGACTCTTTTAAAAAGGCCGGAAGAGTAAATGTGGCATACAAAGTAACATTATAGTCTTGCGAGGATGAGATGTTAAAAATAAAGGCAAAGGGGCTCAAATGGCTGAAGGGGTTTCATATGATTGCAGTATCATGCTGGGTTGGTGGCGCTGTTTCCCTGATACTGCTTTATTTCTTGAAAAATGGGGTAGATGACAACGGGGTTTTATATGGCATAAACAGGAGTATACACCACATAGACATGGCGGTAATTGTAATCCCAGGTGCGTTTGGCTCTCTTGTTACAGGCTTAATCTACTCAGCATTCAGCAACTGGGGATTTTTCAGGCATAAATGGATGATATTCAAGTGGATTGTAACTGTCGCGGCAATCTTGTTCGGGACATTTTTCCTTGGGCCATGGGAAACGAATATGATGGAGATATCCGGGAAAATAGGGATAGCCTCATTGAATGACCCTGAATATCTCTATAACCAAAAGATGAATCTGTTTTTTGGCGCTGTCCAGGCACTGGTGCTTATGGTCACAATATTTGTTTCCATTTTTAAACCCTGGAGGGCATCAAAAGAGAAGAATCAACCTATCAAATGATCAGAGGGACAACAGATATAGATCCAATACCCTGATATATTAAAATGGTTTGTACCAGCATAAAAAACATGCTATCCATATCGCCATCTTCAGATTCAAGTAAATGTTTTTCAATCTTATCAGGTTTTACACATCAGGCTTTTGTATTTGGGTGTGGCTCTTTCTAAACGACCTTAAGCGGCAATATTTGGTATATGGTTT
>CAZXUA010000186.1:0-8863 GCA_964643755.1 uncultured Desulfatiglans sp.
ACCTACACTCTTTCCCTACACGACGCTCTTCCGATCTCCAGAAAATAAGTCATATAGACACATTTGATCCTGCCCCCGTTCCTGAGCCAGCCACAATGCTTCTTCTTGGTTCAGGCTTAATAGGGCTTGCAGGTTTTGGAAGAAAGAAATTTAAAAAGTAATTAATTGATCTGATCAATCAATAAACCCAAAAAGGCAGGGCCATTTGACCCTGCCTATTTTTATGCCTTTATCTCCCTTGCCGATCTCCACTCTATATACCCCATGTGACCCTGCGGCTCCATCTGAAACCTTGTCTCATCTGCATCTGCCCATATAAAACCATAGGCCGCAGGATTGTATTGCTTCATTACATCCCACAAATTATGTATGGCAGCTCTGAATTCTTCATACTTAAAAATAGAATATAGGGAATATGGATATATTTCTTGACCCTGATTGCCATTGAAGAGCAAATATTTCATATTTCTCAATTAAATTCTATTTATTCAGCAAAAAGTTGAAGAAGAAATAAGGATGTTATATAAAACCCATAACCTTTTACCTCCTGTCATTTAGTAAAAGAGGTAATTTAAAATGCTGATATCTTAATCTATTTAACACTTTCGGAGGAAATATTATGAGGAGATTTCTTTTTGCATTATTTGTTGTGCTGTTTCTTTTTTGTATATCCGGATGTTCAAAGGATGCTAAAGAGGAAAAGGGCGCTGAAGAGGCGGGCGGTAAGATAAAGATAGGCCTTTCCTTTTCTGACTTTGCTACAGAGCGCTGGGCCGTTGAGCGCGATATCATGACAAAGATGCTTGAGGAGAGGGGTTATGAGGTTATGGCCCAGGAGGCAAACCATGATACCAGGGTGCAGAATGACCAGATAGAGAACATGGTTACAAAGGGTGCAAAGGCAATACTTATTGTTGCAGAAGATGGCGCCTCATGCTCTATTGCTGTGGACAAGGCAGCCAAAGCGGGTGTGCCCTGTGTAGCCTATGACCGGCTCATCAAGACACCAAACCTGGCCTGTTATATCTCCTTTGATAATGTAGAGGTGGGCCGCCAGCAGGCTTTAGGTGTGCTCAAGGTTAAGAATAGCGGCAGGTTTGTGCTGCTTGGGGGTAGCCCCACAGACAACAATGCTGTCCTTTTCAGAAACGGGCAGATGGAGGTGCTCCAGCCACTTATTGATAAAGGGCAGATCCAGATTGTTGCTGACCAGTGGGTGGATAACTGGGAGCAGGAGATCGCTTTAAAGAAGATGGAGAATATACTTACCGCATTAAAGAATGAGATAGATGCAGTAGTGGCTTCCAATGACGGCACAGCCCTTGGAGCAATACAGGCATTAAAGGCGCAGAAGCTTTCCGGTAAAGTACCCATCTCAGGCCAGGATGCAACCGCTGCCGGATGCAGATCAATAGTTGATGGCGACCTCACCATGACCGTGTTCAAGGATGTGCGTCAGCTCACCCCGCTGGCAGTGGATATCGCCATAATATTAGCAAACAATGAAAAGATAGAGGGGCTTAAGCCATTCTCTCTGGCAGACCTTACGCTTGATAAAAACATGAAGGGGGAGATCCCATGCCGGTTCCTCGATGTTATCCAGGTAGATAAAAACAATATATATGAGACTGTGGTAAAAAGCGGGTTCCAGAAGTGGGAAGAGGTGTATGCAGGCGTACCGGAGGCAGAAAGGCCGCCAAGGCCATAGGGTTTTCACAGGGTGGTATTTTATATGCCACCTGTTTTCAAAATGAATTATTTCGGTGGGGGATAAACCCCCACCCTACGAAAGACATTAAAAATCAGGGGCGGGCTTTATGCCCGACCTTAAAAAAGTTCATTGCGAAAAAAGCAGGACACTATATGAATGACAATATTTTACAAATCAAAAATGTCACCAAAAAATTCCCCGGTGTAACCGCCCTCTCGGATATCTCCTTTAATGTGAAAAGGGGTGAGATACATGGTCTGGCCGGGGAAAACGGGGCTGGCAAATCAACGCTGGTGAAGATTCTCTCCGGTGTATACTCTTCTGATACCTACACTGGCACAGTCATATATGATGGCGAAGGGCTTAATTTTGATCGTGATGCCTTAAGAAGCGCAATGGACAGGGGCATAGCGGTGGTATATCAGGAGCTGCTGCTTGTGCCTGAGATGACTGTGGGTGAAAACATTTTTCTGGGCCGTGAACCTGTAACCGCCAGCGGCGCTGTGAACTGGCACAAGCTCTATGCCGATACCAGGGAACTGCTTAAAAAATATAACCTTAATATACCCTTCTCAGCAAAGGTCTCCTCCCTGGGCGTGGGCAAGCAGCAGATGGTGGTTATTGCAAAGGCCCTGTCTGAAAATGTAAAGGTGCTTATACTTGATGAACCCACCTCTGCCCTCACAGAGGCTGAGGTTGATACACTCATGGAGATACTTGAGCGCCTCAGAAATGATGGCATTACTTGCATCTATATCACCCACAAGCTCAATGAATTCTTCAGGATCACAGATACCATAACCGTATTTCGTGACGGCACGGTTGTTGATACGGTTAAGACAAAGGACATTACCACTGAAAAGATCATCTCCATGATGGTTGGCCGTGAGATGAAGGAGAGATATCCTGCTGAAACCCGTAACCCCGGTGATGCTGTGATGGAGGTAACAGGGCTCTCTGTGCCAGACCCTTTGCTTCAGCATAAAAAGCTGGTGGATGATGTAAGCTTTTATGTGCGAAAGGGTGAGATCCTGGGCATAGCAGGCCTGATGGGGTCTGGCCGAACTGAGCTTGTATCCGCCATATTCGGTGAATATGGAAAAGGCCGCCAGGGCACTATCAGGATTAATGGTAAAGAGGTCTCCATCCTTTCAGCGCGCGACGCCATAAATAATGGGATAAGTCTTGTGCCTGAAGACAGAAAGCTTTTGGGGCTGATTGTAAGCCAGTCCATATTAAAAAATATCTCGCTTCCAAACATGGATCAGTTTACCATGGGGTTCAGTGTGAACAGGCACAAGGAATATTATGAATGCAATGAGATGTCCAAAAGGCTCTCTATAAAATGCCCCTCCATCCATTCTATCGTGGAATCATTAAGCGGTGGGAATCAGCAGAAGGTGGTGCTGGCAAAATGCATCATGTCAAACCCCAGGATACTTATCCTGGATGAGCCAACCCGCGGGATAGATGTTGGGGCAAAATATGAGATATACAAACTTATGAACATGCTGGCTGGTCAGGGTGTGGCCATAATTATGGTATCAAGCGAACTCCCTGAGATACTTGGCATGAGTGACAGGATACTTGTGATGCACGAAGGCAGATGCACCGGTATTATTGATAATGATGAGAAGGCAACACAGGAACGTTTAATGACCCTTGCAACAGGAACATCGGTTTTAAATTAATTAAGGAGACAGAATGAGTAAGATTGTTGATTCCCTCCATGCAAATTTTCGCACCTATTCAATGGTAATAGCCCTGGTTGTGATATGGATACTGTTCAGCATCCTGACAAACGGTGTCTTTTTTGAGCCTCGCAACCTCTCAAACCTGGTAAGGCAGACCTCCCTCATAGCCATACTTGCAATAGGCATGGTGCCGGTGATTGTTACTGGCAACATAGACCTCTCCATTGGTTCTGTTGTTGGCTTCATAAGCATTATAGTTGCCTACTGCCAGTATTTTATCTTCCCCGGTTTCCTGAGCGGGCTCTTTCCTTCATTTGAGGCGCAGACCACCTTCCTCGGGATATCCACCAGCATGAATGGCGTTATCTCAACCATCCTATCCATAATTGTTGCGCTTTTTGTTGGTCTTCTCGTGGGTTTGTGGCACGGTGCGCTTATCGCCTATCTGAAGATACCCGCATTTATTGTAACCCTTGGCGGATACCTTGCCTTCAGGGGTGGGGTACTGCTGGTAAGCAGCGGCAGGACTATAAGCCCTGTTGAAAATACCCTTGTGGAGATCGGTCAGGGATATATCCCAAAAAATATCGGACTGATCATTGCCATAATGGTTGTTCTCTGTGTCTTTGTATTTATTCTCTGGAACAGAAGCCAGAAATTCAAATACGGGTTTGAAAGATACCCGGTTACAAAAGACCTGTTCAAGGCATCCTTGATATCCGCCATTGTGCTCTTCTATGTCATATATATAGCAAACGGTTATGAGGGTATACAGAACCCGGTGCTCATCATGGTGATCATCCTGATGATCTTTTCCTACCTTACCAATAACACCCGCTTTGGCCGTTACATATACGCATACGGCGGCAACCGTGAGGCCACAAGGCTATCAGGCATCAATACCAGCCTTATCATCTTCAAGGTATATATCCTTATGGGTATCCTGTGTGCTGTTTGCGGGGTTGTTTTAACAGGCTATGTCTCTGCCGGCACAACATCAGGCGGAAACCTCTATGAACTCTTAACCATTGCCGCCTGCGTTATTGGCGGCACAAGCCTGATGGGCGGCGAGGGCTCTGTTGCAGGCGCAGTGGTTGGCGCACTGGTAATGGGGAGCCTGAATAACGGCATGGACCTGTTAGGCTGGACAAATTCAAAGCAATGGATAATCCAGGGGCTTGTTTTGATTGTTGCGGTTTATGTTGATGTGGTTTCAAAGAAGAAGAGGTAGACAAGGCATGCCCTGTCTCTACAAGGTGGAAATAATCGGTTGTTGTATCGAAATCGGTATTTAAAATCGAAATCGATTTCGATTTGGATTACGATTTCGATTTATAGACCAGGGTGATGCGGTAAACAGCACTATGCCCCTGCCATTATTAACCCATCAGGAGGATAAAATATGAAAAAATATTTTATGCTGATTACATCAATCTTTTTAACATCATTAATCCTTTTGACACAAAATCTCTTTGGGGAAGAGGGCAAATGTGAAGACCTTATCAAGTTTAAAATGGATGGATACAACCTCTCCATTAACAAGGCTGCAACCATTCCGGAGGGGAAGATGCAGCTATCCCCATTTGGCCCTCCTGCCTATGACGGGTTAATACCTGAGTATTGCCGTGTAGATGGTGAGACAGATAAACGTATCGGCCATGAGGGTAAGCCTTATGCTATAGGCTTTGCCATTGCCCTGCCAAAAGAATGGAACGGAAGATTCATGTTTCAGGGGGGCGGAGGTTTGAATGGGACAGTTGCGGACCCTATTGGCGCCCAGGGGGGCGGCATACCTGCACTGGCAAGGGGGTTTGCCGTGATCACCTCTGATACTGGCCATAAAAGTGGAGGGGGCGGCTTTGATACCTCCTTTATGGCGGACCAGGAGGCCTATATGAACTTTCTCTACAAGGCCATAGGCAAGGTTACTATAGTTGGTAAGGAGATTGTTAAAAAATATTACTCAAAGCCAATAAAATATTCCTATTATGTGGGCTGCTCTACCGGAGGACGCGAGGCAATGATCATGTCACAGCGCTACCCTGATTACTATGATGGTATTGTATCAGGCGCCCCTGCCATGAGGACAAACTACTCAAACCTTGGCACAAAGTATATGCAGGTCTCCCTCAATCAGGCAGCGCCGGTGGATGCAAATGGTGATCCTGTACCGGGAGAGGGGCTGCCTGAAAAGGATATCCAGTTACTGATTGATTCATTCCTTAATGCCTGCGACATGAAGGATGGGGTTAAGGATGGCATGGTTTTTAACTACACCGGTTGCGGCTTTAACCCTGATGCGCTGACATGTAAAGGAGAAAAGAGGGATGACTGCCTTACTGAAAAGCAGGTAAAGGCTTTAAAAAAGGGGCTGGCCGGGCCGGTTACATCCGGCGGCATGCAGGTCTATTCCCCATTTCCCATTGATACAGGTTTAAATGCAAAGGTGGGGATACCCGGTCTTCTGGTAATGACAGCGAGTGTCCTTGGCCCGCCCACAAAAGAATCAAAAATGGATGTGGACAGGGAATACATGGAGAAGACTGATGGTGTTGCAGCAGCGGGTGATACATTTTTATGGACAAACCTCACCACCTTTTCAGGGCATGGGGGAAAGCTGATATTTTACCATGGTATGAGCGACCCATGGTTTTCTGCCCTTGATACGGTTGATTACTATAAGCGTCTTATGAGGGACAATGATGGAGCGGAAAAGGTGCATGATTGGAGCAGGCTCTATCTGGTGCCGGGGATGTGCCATTGCAGCGGCGGGGAAAAGACTCTTGATACATTCGATATGCTGAGCGCCATTACAGACTGGGTTGAAAAGGGCATTGCCCCTGATAGCATCACTGCAACCGGAAGGAATTTGCCGGGCATAAGCAGACCCCTCTGCCCATACCCGAAATATCCCCATTATAAAGGTACAGGGAATAGTAATAATGCTGAAAATTTTGAATGCAGGGGTGAGAATTAATGTGTATTTTCACCACGGAGGGCATGCGCCTTCGCTGAAGCTATGGCGGGACAGGCGGAGAGCACGGAGTTTTAAAAACTTATATTCCGTTTTCTCAGTGCTCTCTGTGGTTAATTAAAAAGATGCATGTCACCAATAATGGGTTTAACAGATTAAAATATCTCAAGGAGGCTCTCATGAAACAGAATAAAAGTATTGTTCGTAATTCAATACTTCAGCAACCGATCAGCCGTCGTTCAATATTAAGCGCCATGGCATTTGGGGCCGCGGGTCTTTCAGTCGGGTTAACGCCCGCATGCCAACCTGTACAGGAAAAGAAGGCGCCTCTGCCAGAGCCTATTGTTAAAACCCAGTACGGCCCTGTGAGGGGCTATATTAATAAAGGTATTTATACATTTCGTGGTGTGAGATACGGTGCAGCAACAGGCGGTGAAAACCGCTTCAAGCCGCCAAAGGCGCCCAACCCCTGGACAGAGATACGAGATGCCTCCTCATATGGTTATCGTGCGCCACAGACCAACCCAGCTGCTCCCTTCAGCATGTCTCCTGATACAGAGATAGGCAAGATACTTCTGGCATCTGATGGCTTCAGGGTACCGCCAGCAGAAAGTGAAGACTGCCTCTTTTTAAATATCTGGTCGCCAGCCATTGTTCAGAAGGAAAAACGGCCTGTGATGGTATGGCTTCATGGCGGAGGATTTTCAATGGGCTCTTCATCAGACCTGCTCTATGACGGCACAAACCTTGCCAGAAGAGGCGCTGTTATGGTGGGAGTGAATCACAGGTTAAATGTGTTCGGGTACACGCATCTTGGCGATATAGGTGGAGAAGATTATGCCCATTCAGGTAATGCAGGTCAACTGGATATTATTTTTGCACTTAAATGGGTTAAGGAAAATATTGAAAAATTTGGCGGCAACCCTGATCGAGTGATGATATTCGGTGAGTCAGGCGGAGGGGCAAAGGTGTGCATGCTCCTTGCCTCACCTGCTGCAAAGGGGTTGTTCCACTCTGCTGTTATAGAGAGCGGCCCAGGTATTAAAGTAGAAGAGCGTGAGTCTGCAACAAAGGCGGCAGAGGCGCTCCTTTCCGAACTTGGGATCACAAAGGAAAATCTTGCCGAGATACATAAACTGCCTACAGACAAAATCCTTGCTGCCTATTTTGCGGCCACTGCAAAGTTAGCCGGTCAGGGTAGTTTCGGGCCTGTACTCGACCCTGTTATTCTGCCTGACCATCCATTTTTTCCAACGGCCCCTTTAGTTTCTGCAAGTGTACCCATCATGGTGGGGTGGAACAAGACAGAATCTACCGCATTTTCACTGGGCCAGGATGAGCTCTGGGCCATTGATGAAGAGGGTTTAAAGAAAAGGTTAGAGATGATCGCAGGCGCTGAAACAGAAAGGCTTATAGGGCTTTATCGAAAAAATTACCCAAACATGTCGCCATCATCCATCTACTTCCACATAGCAAGCTATTCAGGCATGGGCTCAGGCTCTGTTACCATTGCAGAACGAAAGATGGCTATAGGCAAGGCCCCTGCATACCTCTACCGCCTTGACTGGGAAACACCTGTACTTGGAGGTAAGCTCATATCTCCCCACGGGCTTGAGATGCCGTTTGTGTTTGATAATGTAGATGAAGGGGGCATAGGGCTTTCGGGCGGGGGTGCGGAGGCACAGAAGATGGCAGATATGATGAGCGAGGCATGGATCGCCTTTGCAGCGACAGGCGACCCCAATACACCTGAAAGCGGCCTTCCTTTGTGGGACCCTTATGATACATTAAAGCGGCCTACCATGATATTTGATAAAGAAAGCCGTGTGGAGTTTGACCCCTTAAAGGAGCAGCGGATTATATTTGAAAAGATAAATGAGGTGAAGCTGTAAATTTTATTTGGGAAGAAAAATGTACCTGATGTATACAGATGAAAGTGGTGACAGTGGTATTGTGAACAGCCCTACCCGGTATTTCGTGTTATCAGGGATTGTTTTACATGAACTCCGCTGGAATGAATACTTATCAAGATTGATTGAATTTCGAAAAAGGATGAGAAATACCTTTGGCCTGCTTTTAAGAGAAGAAATTCATTCTGCCAGAATGATTAACAGACCAGGTGAATTAGTGAGAATTAAACGTAATGATCGTTTAACAATTATTAGAAACTTTTTAGATGAAATTGCTACCATGCAGGATTTGAGCATCATTAATGTAGTCATCGATAAAAATGGAAAAGCTGCTGACTATGATGTACTTGAGAATGCATGGAAAGTACTTCTTCAGAGATTTTCAAATACAATATCCCACCATAATTTTCCAGGCCCTGCAAATCCAGATGACCGGGGATTGGTTTTACCTGATATGAGTGAAGTTAAAAAGATTACCCAAATTATTCGAAAAATGAGGAGATATAACCCCATACCAAATCAGGCTGAATATGGTACAGGGTATAGAAATCTAATGATTTCTAACTTTGTAGAA
>CAZXUA010000187.1:0-8859 GCA_964643755.1 uncultured Desulfatiglans sp.
TGATTTATTATGAGCATGGCTAACCTTATATCCAACCTGCGGTCTTTTTCCGCAAATATCGCAAACTCTTGACATTGTATGACTCCTAATATTGAATATGAGCCCGTCAATATAGATTTTAATTTAAAAAAAGGCAATAGATTTTTATGGAAAAGACTAAAAATAAAACAGAGGAAAAAACCGGATTAAAAGAGGCGCTTAACAGGGTCCCGGAAAAGGTTAAACATATACATCTTATGGGGATCTGCGGCACAGCAATGGCATCGCTCGCCGGCATATTCAAGGCAAAGGGGTATCATGTGACCGGATCAGACCAGAACGTATATCCACCCATGAGCACCATGCTTATGGATATGGGTATAGAGATCAAAAAGGGCTATTCAGGGGATAACCTTGATCCCCGTCCTGACCTTGTAATAGTAGGAAACGTTATTACAAGAAATAACCCTGAGGCGCTTCGCCTCTCTGAAATGGAGGTGAATTACCTCTCATTGCCACAGGCACTTAATCTGTTTGCCATCCTGGAGAGAAGGTCAGTCGTAATCGCTGGCACCCATGGAAAGACTACCACTACAGCCCTCAGCGCATGGCTCCTTGAACAAACCGGCCTTGAACCCGGGTTTATGGTAGGGGGGATTCTGAAAAATATTAACACCAGCTTCAAGCTTGGGGATGGCAACTATTTTGTTATAGAAGGCGATGAGTATGATACGGCCTTTTTTGATAAGGGGCCAAAGTTCCTCCATTATTCCCCTTTTATAACCATTATTACAAGCATTGAGTTTGATCATGCTGATATATACCGTGACCTTGACCATGTTATATCAAGCTTCCGCAGGCTCATAGAGATCATACCTCCCCATGGTCTTTTAATAGCAAACATGGATGACCCAATCGTGTATGGGGAGTCTAAAAGGGCGAAATGCAGGGTCATTACATATGGTTTTAATGAGGAGGCCATGTTCAGGGCAGTTGATATCAGGGATGAAGAGGATGGGACACATGTAAGGATATTAAAGGAGGGCAAGGATTATGTAAAACTTATAAGCCCGCTGTATGGCATGCATAATATATCAAATACCCTCTCTGTTATAGCTCTCACCGATTATATAGGGATAGACCGGGAAAAATTACCAAATGCGCTCGCATCATTTACTGGCGTAAAGAGGAGACAGGAGGTAAGGGGAGAAAAAAACGGGATCATTATCCTGGATGATTTTGCCCATCACCCGACCGCGGTAGAAAAGACCATAGAGGCAGTTAAAGGAAAATACAGGGGAAGACGAATTGTTGCCGTGTTTGAGCCGAGATCAAACTCTAGCCGCAGAGGGGTGTTTCAGGAGATGTATAGCATGGCATTTGATATGGCTGATATGGCATTTATTCCTGAACCGCCTTTAATGGAAAAGGTACCTCCTTATAACCGGTTCTCTTCACAGGGGCTTGTGGAGGCACTAAAGAAAAGGGGCCTTAATGCCTTTTATGGCGAAAATACAGAGAGGCTTATTGAGCTGATTTTATCAAACATACATAAAGGCGATGTGGTGCTGATCATGTCAAACGGCTCATTTGATAATATTCATGATAGACTGTTGAAAAAAATTTAAAAATATTTTAGGTAAATATAAATACACATTTTTTTGCCACGGAGAACACGGAGAGCACGGAGTAAAAAAATAAAAGTTAAATCTCCGTATGTTCCCTGTTCTCTATGGTTAGTTATAAATATGTACGTCATTTATCACTGAATTTATGATCAGGGAGAGAACTATGATTCATGCTGAAGGATTGACAAAATTCTACGGCACACAGTGTGCTGTGGATAATATCAGCCTCAATATAAAACGAGGCGAGATTGTTGGCCTTCTGGGGCCAAACGGTGCAGGAAAGACGACAACCTTGAGGATGCTTACCGGTTTTTTAAAACCGTCTGCAGGGAGCATCATGATCAAGGATTTTACAATTGATGAGAACCCGCTGGCTGTAAAGGGCCTCATTGGCTATCTGCCGGAATCTGCCCCTCTGTACAGTGAAATGCTCGCCTATGATTATCTCAGGTTTGTTGCGGAGATCAGGGCCATTGAAAAGGGGCAGATTGATTCAAGGTTAAGGCATGTTGCCAGCCTGTGCGGCATTAACGATGCAATGCACAAGCCCATAGGCACACTCTCAAAGGGGTACAAGCAGAGGGTCGGGCTCGCACATGCGATGATAGATGACCCGGAGATACTGATACTTGATGAGCCCACATCAGGGCTCGATCCGAACCAGATCGTTGAAATAAGGGATATCATAAGGGAGATAGGAAAGGAAAAGACAGTAATACTCTCCACCCACATACTGAGCGAGGCAGAGGCCACCTGTGACCGGATTATCATCATTAACAGGGGCAGGATCGTGGCTGATGAGGGTATTGATACCTTAAAGGGCCGAATGGGAAAGGAGTTGCTGATTAATATATCCCTTAAAGACGCCCTCTTTGATAATGTAAAAGAGGTGCTTGGCCGGATAAGCGGGGTAACCGGGGTTACTCAAAACGGGGTTGATCAGGATATCCTCAAGGTATCTATCCACTGCGGCTCTGAAAGAGATCTGCGCGAAGAGATTTATAAAGAGATCAGGAAACAGACCTGGATACTTATGGAGTTTTATCATGAGGTCCAGACACTTGAAAAGGTGTTCAGGGATTTGACGAGGGAGGACTGATATGAATAAATGCTGGAATATTTTCAAGAAAGAGTTTAAGAGCTATTTTGTCTCACCAATAGCCTATATAGTGATATCCGTATTCCTGCTCGTGACAGGATGGTTCTTTTTTACCACCTTTTTCCTGTACAATCAGGCAGATATGAGGAATTTTTTTACGCTCCTCCCGCCGGTGTTCGCATTTGTTGTCCCGGCAATTACCATGCGGCTGTTTTCTGAAGAGCTTAATACCGGATCATATGAGATCCTCCTTACCATGCCTGTGACCTTTACCAGTGTAGTTACAGGTAAGTTCATCGCGGCGGTTGCATTTATCGGGGCAATGCTGGTGCCTACCATCTCATACCCGATATTTATCTCCTTTATTGGAAAGCTAGACTGGGGCCCGGTAATTGCCGGGTATTTGGGCGTAATAATGCTGGGGGCTGCATTCAGCGCGGTTGGCATCCTTTCCTCATCCATTACAAGAAACCAGATTGTCGCCTTTATAATAGGTTCGGTTATATGTTTTGCCCTTACGCTTGTTGAACGTATGATCTTTTTTGTTCCTGCCGGGTTTGTAACAGCCCTTGAATACCTTGGAGCGAATGTCCATTTTCAGAATGTTGCCAAGGGGATCATCGATTCCAGGGATATCCTCTATTTTATCAGCGTCAGCTTTGTCGCACTCTATGGCGCAAACCTGGTTATCCAGAGAAAGAATTAGGAGGGGCACTATGAAAGCGAATGAACGATCAGGAAATCTCGTAAAATTTTGTATCTATCTGGTTGTGGTAATCCTCATTAATGTGGCGGGGTTTACCCTCTTTTTCAGGCTGGATATCACATCAAACAGGGCATTTTCCATTTCAGATGTGAGTAAAAAGGCTGTTTCAACCCTTGAAGAACCCTTAACCATATATGTCTTTTTTACAAAGAACCTGCCAGCGCCCTACAACAGTGTGGAGAAATATCTCCATGACCTGCTTGAGGAGTATGCCCTTTCAGGTAACCGCTATTTCAACTACAGGTTCTATGATGTGAGCGCGCAGGAGGGGGGGCTAGATGCGGATATAAGAAAGAACCAGGAGCTTGCTGAGAGCTATGGCATCAGATCGGTGCAGATACAGGTGCTTGACCAGGATGAATTCAAGTTTAAGATGGCATACATGGGGCTTGTCATCATGCATGGCGACCTTGTGGAAAGGATACCTGCCATATCATCCACTGACAGGCTTGAGTACAAACTTACAACTGCCATACAAAAGCTCAACAATAAGATAAGCAGTTTTCAGAAGCTAGAAGAGAACATAAAGGTAAAGTTCTTTTTATCATCATCACTTGAAAAGATAGCGCCCTTTATCGGTGTTGATACCTTTTCAGGGATACCTGCAAAGGTGGGTGACATAATAGAAAAACTTAAAGTGAAGACCTATGGCAAGCTTGAATATGTGATGCTTGACCCATCCACAGACCCTTCTCTTGATGAGCAGGTAAAAAAATACAAGGTTATGACAATGGAGTGGCCTGAGTTACCGGAGAAGTCAGTCAGTGCAGGAAAGGGCTCTATTGGCATTTTTGTGGAATATAAGGGTGACTCCCTTGAAATCCCACTCCTTGAGAGATTCCAGATAGCCGGTTTTGGCGCCCAGCAGATGAACACGATCTATCAGCTTGTGGATATGGCCGAGGTAGAGGAGGTTATACAGAAGAGTATAGACTCCTTAATAGATATTAATGAAAACCTGGGATACCTCTCTGACCATCGATCTATAAACCTGTGGGGCAGGGATTTCAATATGCCCGGTATGCCAAACCAGATTAGTGTCTCACGGTTCAATGAGATGGCCTCTGCCACCTATTCATTAAAGGAGGTAAAGCTCACTGAAAGGGATATTTTAAACGGCCTTAACTGTCTTATAATTGCTAGCCCGAAGGAGCCCTTTACAGATTATGAGCTGTTCCGAATAGACCAGTTTCTGATGCAGGGGAAGAGTATAGCCCTTTTCCTTGATTCCTTTGAGGAGCTTTCCTCTCAGCAGGGCGGCAGCGGGCAGTACAGGCCGATTGATACAGGTCTTGAAAAACTGCTTAACCACTGGGGCATTAATATAGAAAAAGCAATAGTGCTGGATCAGGAGTGCTATAAGGCAGAGTTGCCCGCAGAATATGGCGGAGGGGAACAGCCTTTATATTATGTATCAAAGATAAGGGATGAACTCATAAACAAGAAACTCCCGTTCATAAAGGATATCAGGGGGCTGCTTGTGCAGAAGAGTTCACCTGTTACAGTTAACGAAAAAATTATCAGTGAAAATGGCTTGACCATTCATAAACTTTTTTCATCATCTGAAAAGTCCTGGGAGATGCAGGAGCCCATTAACCTTAATCCAATGATGATAAGGCCTCCTGCCCCTGATACGCCTCTTAAAAGTATACCGCTTGCCTATATAGTTGAAGGCCCATTTACCAGCTACTTTGCTGATAAACCGGTTCCTGAACCAGTCATAAAGGAAGAAAAGAGTAAGGATGATGATTCTAAAGAGGAGGAGGGTGAGGCAAAGACAAAGGCTGAGGTAAAACCGACCATTGATGCAGCCATGGTAAAGAGCGAAGAGAAAAAGATAGATAAGGGTAAGCCAGGAAAGATCTTTATAGCAGGCACCTCATATCTGCTGGACAACTCGGTGATAAGCCCGGATGGGGGCAATGTAAATTCCATATTTATCATGAACCTAATCGATTACCTGAACGGCAGGGAGAAGATAGCGGTCATGAGAAGCAAGAGCGGGAGCCTTAATCCCCTTGAACGGATTACCCCCTGGGCAAAGTCAGGCATCAAGGTTTTTAATATCATAGGATTACCTGTAATAGTGGCGCTATTCGGCCTTTTCATATGGGCGATGCGCCACAGGCGAAAACTCGCTATACAGGATGCCTTTAAAAAACCTGTAAACATGGAAGTAAAAGAATAATATTACAAACAGAGGTTTCATATGAAGATAAAAAAGGAATATCTTATACTTGTTCTGGTAATAGCAGCGCTTTCTATATATATCTCTTTAAGAAAGGAGAATCGTATACACTATGAAATTCCGGAGCTCCCTGAAATTGCCTCCGAAGAGATATCCGCTATTGCCATTAACGGAGATAATAAGGAGATAAGGATAAAAAAAGAAAAGGATAAATGGCTAATCGGCCCTGAAAATTATCCTGCGGATAAATACAAGATCGGGAAAATGGTCGATTTTCTTAAAAAGCCAGTGCTGATGACGGTTGTATCCGATTCAAAGGATTATTTAAGGTATGGGCTGGATGAAAAAAAACGGATCACAGTAAAGGCCATTTCAGGGGAAAAGGAGCTTAGAACTGTGGATGTGGGCAATGCCGCCGGTGTGCAGAACTATACCTTTATCAGGCTTGGAGCTGACCCGGTGGTTTATCATGCCCGTGAAGACTTAAGGGATATCTTTGTGCTGGAGGTGGATGAGATAAGGGATAAAGGCGTCATATCCTTTAAGCCAGATGAGGTGGGTAGCATCTCATTTTCAGGAGATGGCAAGGAATGGACTTTTACCAGAAAGGCGCTGTCTCAAGGTGAGGGAGATACAAAAGGCGACGAGACTTTTCAGTGGGAGTCTGGCGATGGCAAAATTGCAGAACAGGCGAAGATGGTTGCTATCCTGGATGAGATCGCTAATATAAAATGCTCCAAATATATCTATGATGAAAAACCTGAAGCCGTTGATACCCCGCTGTATGTGATAAAGGTAAGGGATAAAGCCGAACATACCCTTACTGTTTACCCAAAAAAAGAGGATGATTACAGGGTTGTATCATCGGATAATGGCTCGCCATTTTATCTCTATGCATGGAGGATAGATAATATTAAGAAGAAGATCGAGGAGATTTCAGGGGTAAAAGAGGAGAAAAAACCCGATGCATAAATGATGACCTGTATAAATTGCTTGATGCTGCGGGTAGATTTGTAATATAAAGGCAGATATTTCATCTCCTTGTAGAGGAGTGAAATTTGTGAGTTAGACAGTAATCATGGCCGTAATTTTAGCCATAAACACTATTAAAAGGAGAGATTATTATGTCAATGCTTGATGATTCAAGTAAAAATTTTATTGCCGCTTTAGCATCAAAGGCCCCTGTGCCTGGCGGTGGAGGGGCTGCTGCCCTTGGTGGCGCAATTGGTATGGCCCTAAGTAACATGGTAGGCAATCTTACGCTGGGCAAAAAGAAATACGCTGATGTAGAGCCTGAAATAGTTGAACTGATAAAACGCGGTGAGGGTATTATTAAGGAGCTTGAAAACCTTGTGGATAAAGATGCCGAGGTCTTTGAGCCCCTTTCAAAGGCATATGGTTTGCCAAAAAATACACCGGAAGAGATAAAGTATAAGGAAGAGACAATAGAAAATTGCAGTATTGCTGCATGCTCTGTCCCAATGGAGATAATGCGCAAGGCTTATGAAGGCATAAAGATCCATGCAAGGATGGGCCAGATCGGGACAGCGATTGCTTTATCTGATGTGGGCTGCGGTGTGACATTCCTGAAAAGCGCACTTATTGCCGGAAGTCTCAATATTATAATTAATCTTAATACCATAAAAAATGCAAACTTCCTGGATAAGACAAGGAAGGAGATGGACACCCTGTTGGACGAAGGATGTAAACTCGCTGATGATACTTTGAACCTTGTCATAGGAAAATTAAGGAAATAAGGAGTTAAAAATGGCTGAAATACTAAAGGCAAAGCCGGTTGTTGATGCAATGAAGGAGGAGCTTACAAAAAAGGTTGAGGCTCTGAAGGCAAAAAATATCGCCCCCAAGCTGGGAATTATCCGTGTTGGCGCAAGGCCGGACGACCTTTTCTATGAGGGCGGGGCAAAGAAGACATGCGCAGGGATTGGAATGGATTGTGAGGTGTTCGAGTTCCCTGTGGATATAGCCCAGGCAGAGCTTGAAAAGGCGGTTAAGGAAGTGGGCGCAAAAAAGGATGTGCACGGGATACTCATGTTTTTTCCACTCCCTGAGAATCTTGACAGTAAAAAGATCAGGGAGCTTATTCCGGTTGAAAAGGATGTTGACTGTCTGACAACAGCAGGGGCAGCAAAGATATTTACAGATGACCCCACAGGTTTTCCTCCCTGCACGCCAACCGCATGCATGGAGATGCTCCATCACTACAATGTCCAGCTTAAAGGGAAAAAATGCACGGTTGTGGGACGATCGCTTGTTGTAGGCAAGCCCCTTGCAATGCTGCTTTTAAGGGAACATGCAACAGTTACAATATGTCACTCCAGGACCGAAGACCTGCCCTCTGTATGTAAAGAGAGCGATGTGCTAATCGCTGCTGTGGGCAAGGCAAAGATGATCAAGGGTAATTTTGTAAAACCAGGCCAGGTTGTTATAGATGTGGGCATAAACCCTGACCCGGATAACCCCGGAAAATACTGCGGTGATGTGGATTTCCAGGCCGCAGAGCCGATAGTAGCCCGGATTTCTCCGGTTCCGGCAGGTGTTGGTTCAGTAACTACATCTGTGCTTTGCAAGCAGGCAATAATGGCATGTGAATTACAGAATGGAATAAAGTAGAAATAGTTTCAGGGGGGATGATATGTGATTTGCCAAGTTATTGTTATAAGAAAAGGCGGTATTGCTGGAATGATGTTCCAGCAAACCGCCTGAAACTACTAGAAAACCCTCCTGTATTTTATGCTTTTATTTTGGTAAGGATTATGACGACAATCCGCCAAAGGCTGATAAATCTTGTAATGCGGGTAGACACTTAAATCTACCCCTACAAGGTTTATAATAGATACATCCCTTTATTCTAAAAAAATGCCAGGGCTTGTCCTTAGTGTTATTGTTATCATTGTCATCATTAAGCCAGTAAGCCTGTTTAAGGTTATCCAGGATATGTGATATTATCAATATTTGTGGTTTTATTTCTTGATCCGACGGCCTCAACATGCAGGGAAGACAAAGGTTCTTAGTCTAATCCCACGAAGCGGTATGAAAAAATATTACTTACAAAAAAGACAATAAAAGATAAAAATAAGAGAATTCCTGATTGACAAGTAATTTTTTGCCATTTATATTTTGTCTCAATACTTAATCAGCCATATAGTTTTCCGACTCTTTAAGTATACCTGTTTTAGAA